>NZ_MBDT01000008.1:0-315794 GCF_001702295.1 Pseudomonas sp. S3E12 | reverse complement strand
ACGAGAGATCGCAAGCGCAAGTGGTTGAAGTTGTTGAAGAAATCTTCGAAAGCTTCTGAAAATAATCACTTGACAGCAAATGAGGCTGCTGTAGAATGCGCGCCTCGGTTGAGACGAAAGCTCTTAACCAACCGCTCTTTAACAACTGAATCAAGCAATTCGTGTGGGTGCTTGTGGAGTCAGACTGATAGTCAACAAGATTATCAGCATCACAAGTTACTCCGCGAGAAATCAAAGAATAACCAACGATTGCTGAGCCAAGTTTAGGGTTTCTTAAAAACCCAAAGATGTTTGAACTGAAGAGTTTGATCATGGCTCAGATTGAACGCTGGCGGCAGGCCTAACACATGCAAGTCGAGCGGTAGAGAGAAGCTTGCTTCTCTTGAGAGCGGCGGACGGGTGAGTAATGCCTAGGAATCTGCCTGGTAGTGGGGGATAACGTTCGGAAACGGACGCTAATACCGCATACGTCCTACGGGAGAAAGCAGGGGACCTTCGGGCCTTGCGCTATCAGATGAGCCTAGGTCGGATTAGCTAGTTGGTGGGGTAATGGCTCACCAAGGCGACGATCCGTAACTGGTCTGAGAGGATGATCAGTCACACTGGAACTGAGACACGGTCCAGACTCCTACGGGAGGCAGCAGTGGGGAATATTGGACAATGGGCGAAAGCCTGATCCAGCCATGCCGCGTGTGTGAAGAAGGTCTTCGGATTGTAAAGCACTTTAAGTTGGGAGGAAGGGCCATTACCTAATACGTGATGGTTTTGACGTTACCGACAGAATAAGCACCGGCTAACTCTGTGCCAGCAGCCGCGGTAATACAGAGGGTGCAAGCGTTAATCGGAATTACTGGGCGTAAAGCGCGCGTAGGTGGTTTGTTAAGTTGGATGTGAAATCCCCGGGCTCAACCTGGGAACTGCATTCAAAACTGACTGACTAGAGTATGGTAGAGGGTGGTGGAATTTCCTGTGTAGCGGTGAAATGCGTAGATATAGGAAGGAACACCAGTGGCGAAGGCGACCACCTGGACTGATACTGACACTGAGGTGCGAAAGCGTGGGGAGCAAACAGGATTAGATACCCTGGTAGTCCACGCCGTAAACGATGTCAACTAGCCGTTGGGAGCCTTGAGCTCTTAGTGGCGCAGCTAACGCATTAAGTTGACCGCCTGGGGAGTACGGCCGCAAGGTTAAAACTCAAATGAATTGACGGGGGCCCGCACAAGCGGTGGAGCATGTGGTTTAATTCGAAGCAACGCGAAGAACCTTACCAGGCCTTGACATCCAATGAACTTTCCAGAGATGGATTGGTGCCTTCGGGAACATTGAGACAGGTGCTGCATGGCTGTCGTCAGCTCGTGTCGTGAGATGTTGGGTTAAGTCCCGTAACGAGCGCAACCCTTGTCCTTAGTTACCAGCACGTCATGGTGGGCACTCTAAGGAGACTGCCGGTGACAAACCGGAGGAAGGTGGGGATGACGTCAAGTCATCATGGCCCTTACGGCCTGGGCTACACACGTGCTACAATGGTCGGTACAGAGGGTTGCCAAGCCGCGAGGTGGAGCTAATCCCAGAAAACCGATCGTAGTCCGGATCGCAGTCTGCAACTCGACTGCGTGAAGTCGGAATCGCTAGTAATCGCGAATCAGAATGTCGCGGTGAATACGTTCCCGGGCCTTGTACACACCGCCCGTCACACCATGGGAGTGGGTTGCACCAGAAGTAGCTAGTCTAACCTTCGGGAGGACGGTTACCACGGTGTGATTCATGACTGGGGTGAAGTCGTAACAAGGTAGCCGTAGGGGAACCTGCGGCTGGATCACCTCCTTAATCGACGACATCAGCTGCTCCATAAGTTCCCACACGAATTGCTTGATTCATTGAAGAAGACGATAAAGAAGCAGCCCGAAATTGGGTCTGTAGCTCAGTTGGTTAGAGCGCACCCCTGATAAGGGTGAGGTCGGCAGTTCGAATCTGCCCAGACCCACCAATTTTGTGTGGGAAACGCCTGTAGAAATACGGGGCCATAGCTCAGCTGGGAGAGCGCCTGCCTTGCACGCAGGAGGTCAACGGTTCGATCCCGTTTGGCTCCACCACTACTGCTTCTGCGTTATGAAAGCTTAGAAATGAGCATTCCATCAGTATGATGGTGAATGTTGATTTCTAGTCTTTGATTAGATCGTTCTTTAAAAATTTGGGTATGTGATAGAAAGATAGACTGAACGTTACTTTCACTGGTAACGGATCAGGCTAAGGTAAAATTTGTGAGTGGCTCTTAATTGAGTATGATCGAATTTTCGGCGAATGTCGTCTTCACAGTATAACCAGATTGCTTGGGGTTATATGGTCAAGTGAAGAAGCGCATACGGTGGATGCCTTGGCAGTCAGAGGCGATGAAAGACGTGGTAGCCTGCGAAAAGCTTCGGGGAGTCGGCAAACAGACTTTGATCCGGAGATGTCTGAATGGGGGAACCCAGCCATCATAAGATGGTTATCTTGTACTGAATACATAGGTGCAAGAGGCGAACCAGGGGAACTGAAACATCTAAGTACCCTGAGGAAAAGAAATCAACCGAGATTCCCTTAGTAGTGGCGAGCGAACGGGGACTAGCCCTTAAGTGGCTTTGAGATTAGCGGAACGCTCTGGAAAGTGCGGCCATAGTGGGTGATAGCCCTGTACGCGAAAATCTCTTAGTCATGAAATCGAGTAGGACGGAGCACGAGAAACTTTGTCTGAATATGGGGGGACCATCCTCCAAGGCTAAATACTACTGACTGACCGATAGTGAACTAGTACCGTGAGGGAAAGGCGAAAAGAACCCCGGAGAGGGGAGTGAAATAGATCCTGAAACCGTATGCGTACAAGCAGTGGGAGCCCACTTTGTTGGGTGACTGCGTACCTTTTGTATAATGGGTCAGCGACTTATTTTCAGTGGCGAGCTTAACCGAATAGGGGAGGCGTAGCGAAAGCGAGTCTTAATAGGGCGTCTAGTCGCTGGGAATAGACCCGAAACCGGGCGATCTATCCATGGGCAGGTTGAAGGTTGGGTAACACTAACTGGAGGACCGAACCGACTACCGTTGAAAAGTTAGCGGATGACCTGTGGATCGGAGTGAAAGGCTAATCAAGCTCGGAGATAGCTGGTTCTCCTCGAAAGCTATTTAGGTAGCGCCTCATGTATCACTGTAGGGGGTAGAGCACTGTTTCGGCTAGGGGGTCATCCCGACTTACCAAACCGATGCAAACTCCGAATACCTACAAGTGCCGAGCATGGGAGACACACGGCGGGTGCTAACGTCCGTCGTGAAAAGGGAAACAACCCAGACCGTCAGCTAAGGTCCCAAAGTTATGGTTAAGTGGGAAACGATGTGGGAAGGCTTAGACAGCTAGGAGGTTGGCTTAGAAGCAGCCACCCTTTAAAGAAAGCGTAATAGCTCACTAGTCGAGTCGGCCTGCGCGGAAGATGTAACGGGGCTCAAACCATACACCGAAGCTACGGGTATCACGTAAGTGATGCGGTAGAGGAGCGTTCTGTAAGCCTGTGAAGGTGAGTTGAGAAGCTTGCTGGAGGTATCAGAAGTGCGAATGCTGACATGAGTAACGATAATGGGTGTGAAAAACACCCACGCCGAAAGACCAAGGTTTCCTGCGCAACGTTAATCGACGCAGGGTTAGTCGGTCCCTAAGGCGAGGCTGAAAAGCGTAGTCGATGGAAAACAGGTTAATATTCCTGTACTTCTGGTTATTGCGATGGAGGGACGGAGAAGGCTAGGCCAGCTTGGCGTTGGTTGTCCAAGTTTAAGGTGGTAGGCTGGAATCTTAGGTAAATCCGGGATTCTAAGGCCGAGAGCTGATGACGAGTTAACTTTTAGTTAACGAAGTGGTTGATGCCATGCTTCCAAGAAAAGCTTCTAAGCTTCAGGTAACCAGGAACCGTACCCCAAACCGACACAGGTGGTTGGGTAGAGAATACCAAGGCGCTTGAGAGAACTCGGGTGAAGGAACTAGGCAAAATGGCACCGTAACTTCGGGAGAAGGTGCGCCGGTGAGGGTGAAGGACTTGCTCCGTAAGCCCATGCCGGTCGAAGATACCAGGCCGCTGCGACTGTTTATTAAAAACACAGCACTCTGCAAACACGAAAGTGGACGTATAGGGTGTGACGCCTGCCCGGTGCCGGAAGGTTAATTGATGGGGTTAGCTAACGCGAAGCTCTTGATCGAAGCCCCGGTAAACGGCGGCCGTAACTATAACGGTCCTAAGGTAGCGAAATTCCTTGTCGGGTAAGTTCCGACCTGCACGAATGGCGTAACGATGGCGGCGCTGTCTCCACCCGAGACTCAGTGAAATTGAAATCGCTGTGAAGATGCAGTGTATCCGCGGCTAGACGGAAAGACCCCGTGAACCTTTACTATAGCTTTGCACTGGACTTTGAATTTGCTTGTGTAGGATAGGTGGGAGGCTTTGAAGCGTGGACGCCAGTCTGCGTGGAGCCAACCTTGAAATACCACCCTGGCAACTTTGAGGTTCTAACTCAGGTCCGTTATCCGGATCGAGGACAGTGTATGGTGGGTAGTTTGACTGGGGCGGTCTCCTCCTAAAGAGTAACGGAGGAGTACGAAGGTGCGCTCAGACCGGTCGGAAATCGGTCGTAGAGTATAAAGGCAAAAGCGCGCTTGACTGCGAGACAGACACGTCGAGCAGGTACGAAAGTAGGTCTTAGTGATCCGGTGGTTCTGTATGGAAGGGCCATCGCTCAACGGATAAAAGGTACTCCGGGGATAACAGGCTGATACCGCCCAAGAGTTCATATCGACGGCGGTGTTTGGCACCTCGATGTCGGCTCATCACATCCTGGGGCTGAAGCCGGTCCCAAGGGTATGGCTGTTCGCCATTTAAAGTGGTACGCGAGCTGGGTTTAGAACGTCGTGAGACAGTTCGGTCCCTATCTGCCGTGGACGTTTGAGATTTGAGAGGGGCTGCTCCTAGTACGAGAGGACCGGAGTGGACGAACCTCTGGTGTTCCGGTTGTCACGCCAGTGGCATTGCCGGGTAGCTATGTTCGGAATAGATAACCGCTGAAAGCATCTAAGCGGGAAACTAGCCTCAAGATGAGATCTCACTGGGACCTTGAGTCCCCTGAAGGGCCGTCGAAGACTACGACGTTGATAGGTTGGGTGTGTAAGCGCTGTGAGGCGTTGAGCTAACCAATACTAATTGCCCGTGAGGCTTGACCATATAACACCCAAGCAATTTGCGTCGAAAGGCCAGATTGCGGTGTGTGAAGACGCAATGAACCGAAAGTTCGAGATTTCACAAAACACCGACAGCTGTCACATACCCAATTTGCTGAAGCGAGGCCCGCTGGCCACGACTCAGTACCCGAATTTCTTGACGACCATAGAGCATTGGAACCACCTGATCCCATCCCGAACTCAGCAGTGAAACGATGCATCGCCGATGGTAGTGTGGGGTTTCCCCATGTGAGAGTAGGTCATCGTCAAGATTAAATTCCGAAACCCCATTTGCGAAAGCAGATGGGGTTTTGTTTTGGGCGCTCGAAAAGTGCGAGGAGGCACCTCGGGAGGGCCTTCAGCACTAGAGTCCATGCCCATTAAAGGAAACAGAATCTCCGCTCGAAGTGCTAGCAGTACTTTGGGTGAGTCCAGGGGTAACCAAGGGGCGTTTTAGCGTCCTGCAAGGCCTGTGAGTGGGCCTGCTGGACTTTATGATGGCGATGGAGGGGTGTCTCGCTATCTCGCTCTCTGGGAGCTGTCGCGGCCTCAGGGCGCTTTTCTGCAGACGAAAAAAAAGACCTTGAAATTCAAGGTCTTTCTTTAAGATGGTGCCCCGAGGGAGACTCGAACTCCCACTCCTTTCGAAAACGGATTTTGAATCCGCCGCGTCTACCAATTCCGCCATCAGGGCTCAATGGCGGCGAAGTATAGAGATGAGATTACCGTTGGTCAATCACGTTTCATGGTCTATTTTCACTATTTCCGCTAGACTTCCCGGCCCTGCTAGACGAACCCCATCATGCGCGTTGCTGACTTTACTTTTGAACTCCCTGATTCGCTGATTGCTCGCCACCCTTTGGCCGAGCGTCGCGCCAGTCGACTGCTGACTCTGGACGGGGCCAGCGGCACCCTCGCACACCGTCAATTCACTGATTTGCTTGAGCATTTGCGTCCGGGCGATCTGATGGTGTTCAACAATACCCGGGTCATCCCGGCACGGCTGTTTGGCCAGAAAGCATCCGGCGGCAAGCTGGAAATTCTGGTGGAACGGGTGTTGGACAGCCATCGTGTGCTGGCCCATGTACGCTCCAGCAAGTCGCCGAAACCGGGTTCGAGCATCCTCATCGAGGGTGGCGGTGAAGCCGAGATGGTGGCGCGTCATGATGCGCTGTTCGAACTCCGGTTCGCCGAAGAGGTTTTGCCGTTGCTGGAGCGTGTCGGCCATATGCCGTTGCCTCCTTATATCGACCGCCCGGACGAAGACTCGGACCGTGAGCGCTATCAAACGGTCTATTCCCAGCGCCTCGGTGCGGTTGCCGCGCCGACTGCCGGGCTGCATTTTGACCAGCTGCTGCTGGATGCGATTGCAGCCAAGGGCGTCGAGACAGCCTATGTGACCCTGCACGTGGGGGCCGGCACGTTTCAGCCGGTGCGTGTGGATAACATCGAAGACCACCATATGCACAGCGAATGGCTGGAAGTCAGCCAGGACGTCGTGGACGCAGTTAGCGCCTGCAAGGCGCGCGGCGGGCGGGTGGTTGCGGTGGGCACCACCAGCGTGCGCTCCCTTGAGAGCGCGGCGCGTGATGGCGTGCTCAAACCGTTCAGTGGCGACACCGATATCTTTATTTACCCAGGCCGGCCGTTCCATGTGGTCGACTGCCTGGTGACCAACTTCCATTTGCCGGAATCCACGCTATTGATGCTGGTGTCGGCCTTCGCGGGTTATCCCGAAACAATGGCGGCGTACAAAGCAGCCATCGACAATGGATACCGTTTTTTCAGCTACGGTGATGCGATGTTTATCACCCGTAATCCGGCGCCGCGCGGCCCAGAGGAACAACTATGAGTCGTATGTCGTTTGAATTGCTCGCCACCGACGGCAAGGCCCGTCGCGGCCGCCTGACGTTTCCGCGCGGTACGGTAGAGACCCCGGCATTCATGCCCGTGGGCACCTACGGCACCGTCAAAGGCATGCTGCCGCGTGACATCGTCGCCACCGGCGCCGAGATCATCCTCGGCAACACCTTCCACCTGTGGCTGCGTCCAGGCACTGAAGTGATCAAGAAGCATGGCGACCTGCATGACTTCATGAAGTGGCAAGGCCCGATCCTCACGGACTCGGGTGGTTTCCAGGTGTTCAGCCTGGGTGCCATGCGCAAGATCAAGGAGGAGGGCGTGACCTTCGCCTCTCCGGTGGACGGTTCCAAGGTATTCATGGGGCCTGAAGAGTCCATGCAGGTGCAACGCGACCTGGGCTCGGACATCGTGATGATTTTCGACGAGTGCACGCCGTACCCGGCCGATGAAGACGTCGCGCGGATTTCCATGGAGCTGTCCCTGCGTTGGGCCCAGCGTTCGAAGAATGCCCATGGCGACAACACCGCGGCGTTGTTCGGCATCGTCCAGGGCGGCATGCATGAAAGCTTGCGCAAGCGCTCGCTGGAAGGCCTCGACAAGATCGGTTTTGACGGCCTGGCCATCGGCGGTCTGTCGGTGGGCGAACCCAAGCACGAGATGATCAAGGTACTGGACTACCTGCCAGGCCTGATGCCCGCTGACAAACCTCGTTACCTTATGGGCGTTGGCAAACCCGAAGATCTCGTAGAGGGTGTGCGCCGCGGTGTGGACATGTTCGATTGCGTGATGCCAACCCGTAATGCCCGCAATGGGCATCTGTTCATCGATACAGGCGTGCTCAAGATCCGTAACGCGTTCCATCGCCATGATGATTCGCCGCTGGATCCCACCTGTGATTGCTACACCTGCCAGAACTTCTCCCGTGCTTATCTGCACCATCTGGACAAATGCGGGGAAATGCTGGGTAGCATGTTGAATACCATCCACAATTTGCGTCACTACCAAGTCCTGATGGCTGGTTTGCGCGAGGCTATTCAACAGGGTACATTGGCCGCCTTCGTCGATGCCTTCTATGCCAAGCGCGGGCTCCCTGTGCCGCCCTTGGACTGAGTTTTCCGACCCTAAGATTCACTATTTGCAACTGGAGTGCTAAATGAGCTTTTTTATCTCTAACGCCATGGCTGACGCCGCTGCGCCTGCTGCTGCCGGCCCTATGGGCGGTGGTTTCGAGTGGATTTTCCTGGTCGGCTTCCTGGTCATCTTCTACCTGATGATCTGGCGTCCACAGGCCAAGCGTGCCAAAGAGCAGAAGAACCTGCTAGGCAGTCTGCAAAAAGGCGACGAAGTCGTGACCACCGGCGGTATCGCGGGCAAGATCACCAAGGTTTCCGATGCTTTCGTGGTTCTGGAAGTTTCCGACACCGTGGAAATGAAGTTCCAGAAGGGCGCCATCGCCGCCACGCTGCCAAAAGGCACGCTCAAAGCGATCTAAGTTCCAACCTTTACCAATCGACGGGGCGCGCAAGGCGCCCCGCGTTATAAGCGGGCGGCGTGATGCTGAACAAATACCCTCTGTGGAAATACGTACTGATCCTGGCGGTGCTGGCGATCGGTTTTATTTATTCCGCTCCCAATCTTTACCCTGATGACCCGGCGATCCAGATCACTGGCGCCAGCACTTCGCTGCAGGTCAACCAGGCTGACCTGGAACGCGCGAGCAAGGCACTGGCCGACGCGGGTATCCAGGTTAAAGCGGCAACATTGGCAGCTGGTGCGAAGGGCGGGTTGTTGCGCCTGACCAAGCAAGAAGACCAATTGCCGGCAAAAGATGTCGTACGCAAGGCCATGGGTGACGACTACGTCGTTGCGCTGAACCTGGCACAGACCACTCCGCAGTGGTTGCGCAGCATTGGCGCGCACCCGATGAAGCTGGGTCTGGACTTGTCCGGCGGTGTGCACTTCCTGCTGGAAGTCGACATGGACAAAGCCCTCGACGCACGCCTGAAGGTCTACGAAGGCGACGTGAAGAGCCTGCTGCGCAAAGAGAAGCTGCGTTATCGCAGCCTGCCGCAGCTCAACGGTGCCATCCAGCTGGGCTTCTCTGACGAGGCCTCTCGTGAACAGGCCCGTGCGCTGATCCGCAAGAACTTCAATGATTTCGACATCGTACCGGCCGACCTGAATGGTCAGGCGGTACTGCGTCTGGCGATGAGCCCGGCCAAAATCGCGGAAATCCGCGAGTACTCCATCAAGCAGAACTTGACCACGGTACGTAACCGCGTCAACGAGCTGGGTGTGGCCGAGCCGATTGTTCAGCGTCAGGGCGCCAACCGCATCGTGGTTGAGCTGCCGGGCGTGCAGGACACCGCTGAAGCCAAGCGTATCCTGGGTAAAACCGCCAACCTGGAGTTCCGTCTTGCGGCTGAGCCGGGTGCTTCCCGTGCAACTTCCGAAGAGTTCGAGTTCCGTGAAGGCAATCGTCCTCCGGCGCTGATCGAGCGTGGCTTGATCATCACCGGTGATCAGGTGACCGACGCCAAGGCCGGTTTCGGCGAGCACGGTACCCCTGAAGTGAACATCCGCCTGGATGGCCACGGCGGCGAACTGATGAGCCGCGCCACGCGTAGCAACGTGGGTCGCAGCATGGCGGTGATCTTCATCGAGCAGCGCCCGGTGACCACCTACACCAAGCAACTGGTCAACGGCGTCGAGAAAGACGTACCGGTGCAGGCCTTCAAGGAAGAGAAGAAGATCATCAGCCTGGCGACCATCCAGTCGCCGCTGGGTGCTCAATTCCGCATCACCGGCCTGAACGGCCAGGGCGAATCCTCGGAGCTGGCCCTGTTGCTGCGTGCCGGTGGCCTGGCTGCGCCGATGTACTTCGCTGAAGAACGTACCATCGGCCCGAGCCTGGGTGCCGACAACATCACCAAGGGTATCGACGCGGCTTTGTGGGGCATGCTGTTCGTGTCGCTGTTCATCATCGCCATCTACCGCTTCTTCGGCATCATTGCTACCGTGGCCCTGGCGGGCAACATGGTGATGCTGCTGGCCCTGATGTCGCTGCTGGGCGCTACGCTGACCCTGCCAGGTATCGCCGGTATCGTACTTACCATGGGTATGGCGGTAGATGCCAACGTGCTGATCTTCTCGCGGATTCGTGAAGAGATCGCCGCCGGCATGACCGTACAGCGTGCAATCAACGAAGGCTTCGGCCGGGCATTTACCGCGATTCTCGACTCCAACCTGACCACATTGCTGGTCGGCGGGATCCTCTTTGCCATGGGCACCGGCCCGGTCAAAGGTTTTGCGGTAACCATGTCCCTCGGTATCTTTACCTCGATGTTCACGGCCATCATGGTGACCCGCGCAATGGTCAACCTGATCTTTGGCGGGCGTGACTTCAAGAAGTTGTGGATTTAAGGGGCTGCCATGTTACGTACAATCAACTTCATGGGCGTTCGCAACATTGCGTTCGGCGTCACTGTGCTCCTTACCGTTCTGGCGTTGTTCAGCTGGTTCCATAAGGGCCTGAACTACGGTCTGGACTTCACCGGCGGTACGCTCATCGAGCTGACCTACGAGAAGCCTGCCGACGTCACCCTGGTGCGCAGTGAGCTGGTCAAGGCCGGCTATCACGAAGCCATCGTGCAGAGCTTCGGTGCGACCACCGACCTGCTGGTGCGCATGCCTGGCGAAGACCCGCAACTGGGTCACCAGGTAGCCGAGGCCTTGCAGAAGGTGGGGGGCGACAACCCGGCGTCGGTCAAGCGCGTCGAGTTCGTGGGCCCGCAAGTGGGTGAAGAGCTGCGCGACCAGGGCGGCCTCGGCATGCTGATGGCGCTGGTCGGCATCATGATCTACCTGGCTTTCCGCTTTCAGTGGAAGTTCGGTGTCGGCGCCATTGTGTCGCTGATCCACGACGTGATCGTCACCGTGGGTATCCTGGCGTACTTCCAGATCACCTTCGACCTGACCGTGCTGGCGGCCGTACTGGCGATCATTGGTTACTCCCTCAATGACACCATCGTGGTATTCGACCGGGTTCGAGAGAACTTCCGCGTACTGCGCAAGGCGTCGCTGATCGAGAACATCAATATCTCCACCACCCAGACCCTGTTGCGGACCATGGCGACGTCGATCTCCACCTTGCTGGCGATCGCGGCGCTGATGATCTTCGGCGGCGACAACCTGTGGGGCTTCTCCCTGGCGCTGTTCATCGGCGTCCTGGCGGGCACCTACTCGTCGATCTACATCGCTAACGTGGTGCTGATCTGGCTGAACCTCAACAGCGAAGACCTGATCCCTCCTGCCGCCACTGGCAAGGAGGTCGACGACCGTCCTTGATGGGCGCTTGTTGATCTGCTGTTACGAAAAAGGCACGAGTATTGAACTCGTGCCTTTTTTTTTGCTCCAAGGCTGGGTATAGCGCGGATCTTTCGGTCCGTTTGTGATGGTCAGGAGGTTCAACGTGAACAAGTCGTTACTGGTTGGTGCGGTATTGGGTGCTGTCGGTGTGACTGCCGGGGGTGCTGTTGCCACCTACAGCCTGGTAAAAAGCGGCCCTGAGTATGCGCAAGTGCTGGCGGTGCAGCCGGTGAAAACCCAGATTAAAACACCTCGCGAAGTCTGCAAGGACGTCGCAGTGACCCGGCAGAAGCCGGTGCAGGATCAACATCAGATCGTCGGTACCGTGGTGGGTGCACTGGCCGGTGGCCTGTTGGGTAACCAGGTCGGTGGCGGTAACGGCAAAAAGCTGGCCACTGTGGCCGGTGCGGTCGGTGGTGGTTACGCCGGTAACAAGGTTCAGGAAGGCATGCAGAACCGCGATACCTATACCACCACCCAGACTCGCTGTAACACCGTCAACGACATCAGTGACAAGGTCGTCGGCTATGACGTGCGTTACACCTTGGATGGCAAGGAAGGTTCGGTGCGCATGGATCGTGATCCGGGCGGCCAGATTCCAGTCGACAAGGAAGGGCGTCTCGTCCTGGGCCAGAACCAGCAGTAAGTCTTCTCTTGTATTTGATTTGTGGTGTTGTTGGTATTTAAGCTCACATCAAGCAAATCCCAGGCATAAAAAAAGCACCCCACAGGGTGCTTTTTTTTGCTCGCTCGTTTAGCGCTTCAGCGAAGCCGGCAGGTGCGGCTGGATCGCCGTCAATACTGCCTTGAAGCATTTGGTGTTGCCGGCAACGACGTGGCCTTTTTCTAGGAAGTCATGACCGCCGGTGAAGTCGCTCACCAGGCCGCCGGCCTCTTGGATCAGCAGGGCACCTGCAGCCATGTCCCACTCGGACAGGCCCGACTCCCAGAACGCATCAAAACGACCGGCAGCTACATAGGCCAGGTCCAGGCTGGCCGCGCCAGCGCGACGGATGCCGGCGGTCTGGCCAACCAGGGCGCGGAACATGCCCAGGTAGTTTTCCAGGTTGTCCATCTGTTCGTCACGGAACGGGAAGCCTGTACCCAGCAGGGCGCCGTCCAGGCTGGTGCGACCGCTGACGCGCAGGCGACGACCGTTCAACTGGGCGCCACGGCCACGGCTGGCGGTGAATTCTTCCTGGCGAACAGGATCGAGTACTACAGCGTGTTCCAGGCGGCCACGGTATTTGCAAGCAATGCTGACGGCAAAGTGGGGGATGCCGCGCAGGAAGTTGGTGGTGCCATCCAGTGGGTCGATGATCCACAGGTAGTCTTCGCCTTCGCCGCTGCCTTTGTGCAGGCCGGTTTCCTCGCCGAGGATGCCGTGGGTAGGGTAGGCCTTGCGCAGCGCGTCGATGATCTTCTGTTCAGCGGCGCGATCCACCTCGGACACATAATCCTTGGCGTCTTTTTCGTCGACCTTGATGGTATCCAGGCGCTCGATGGAGCGGAAGATCAATTCACTGGCGCTGCGGGCGGCGCGCAGCGCGATATTCAGCATGGGCTGCATGGATGTGTCACCTAAGGTTGTTAAAGAAAGCCGAGCATTCTAGCAGAAACTTTCTTCAGGTGAAGGACGACGTTAGCTTTCATGGCATAACCTTAGGCTGTTCTGTAAGATTTGCTCCCCTTTCCCGTGTCCGAGAGCGCCTACCTTGCTGCAAAACATTCGTGTCGTCTTGGTCAATACCAGTCATCCCGGCAATATCGGCGGGGTGGCGCGAGCCATGAAAAACATGGGGCTGACGCGCCTGGTGCTGGTCGAGCCGCGCGTGTTCCCGCACCACGAGGCCGATGCCCGCGCATCCGGCGCCAATGACATCCTGGAAAAAGCCCAGGTGGTCGCCACTCTGGAAGACGCCTTGGTCGGCTGCAACCTGGTGCTTGGCACCAGTGCCCGTGACCGCCGCATCCCCTGGCCGCTGCTGGATCCGCGTGAGTGCGGTACCAAGGTGGTGGAAGAGGCGGCCGGCGGTGCTGAAATCGCCCTGGTATTCGGCCGTGAAGACTCCGGCCTCACCAATGAAGAGCTGCAACGATGTCATTATCACGTGCACATTCCATCAGACCCTGAGTTCAGTTCGCTGAACCTCGGGGCAGCGGTGCAGGTGTTGAGTTACGAAGTGCGCATGGCCTGGCTGGCCGCTGAAGGCCAGCCGAGCAAGGTAGAGAAGGATGAAGTGGCGTCGACCAAGAGTGGTGAACTGGCCACCATGGACGAGCTGGAGCGGTTCTATGAGCACCTGGAGCAAACCCTGGTGGCCATCGAATTCCTCGATCCGGAAAAGCCTCGGCACTTGATGGCGCGCCTGCGCCGCCTGTACGGGCGTAGCTCGGTCAGTCGAGCAGAAATGAATATATTGCGTGGCATCCTCACGGAAACCCAGAAAGCGGCCCGTGGCGAGCTTCTTAAGCGGAAGGATTAAAAATGTTCGAGCGTTTGCGAGAAGATATCCAGAGTGTTTTTCACCGTGATCCGGCGGCGCGCAACGCCTTTGAAGTGCTGACCTGCTACCCGGGCATGCACGCGATCTGGATTCATCGGCTGTCCGGTGCCTTGTGGAATATGGGCTGGAAATGGCTGGCGCGGCTGGTGTCGAACTTCGGCCGCTGGTTGACCGGGATCGAGATTCACCCAGGTGCCAAGGTGGGACGTCGCTTCTTTATCGATCACGGTATGGGCATCGTCATTGGCGAGACTGCCGAGATTGGTGACGACGTGACCCTCTACCAGGGCGTGACATTGGGCGGCACCAGTTGGAACAAGGGTAAGCGCCACCCGACGCTGGAGGATGGCGTGGTGGTGGGTGCGGGTGCCAAGGTGCTTGGTCCGTTCACCGTAGGCGCTGGCGCCAAAGTCGGCTCCAACGCCGTGGTGACCAAGGCGGTGCCGGCCGGCGCCACTGTAGTGGGGATTCCGGGGCGGATCATCGTCAAGCCGGAAGTGGGCGATGAGCAGGAAGCCAAGCGCAAGGCCATGGCCGAGAAAATCGGTTTCGATGCCTACGGTGTCAGCGAAGACATGCCCGACCCGGTGGCGCGCGCCATCGGCCAGCTGCTTGATCACCTGCAAGCGGTGGACGGCAAGCTGGACGGTATGTGCGGCGCGCTGAAAGAGTTGGGCAGCAGCTACTGTGCCAAAGACCTGCCTGAGCTGCGCGAAGAGGACTTTGCCGAGATCAAGAGTGAGCCCGCCACCAAGGCTGGCTGAGATCTTACATTTGCTGCTAGGCCCATGTTGGAGGGGGCTTGCCCCCCGATGGCCATCTGTCAGTCATCCAATATATTGACTGATCAACCGCTATCGGGGGCAAGCTCCCTCCCACATTTGATCTCCATTGGTCTTGATATCAAGCCATCACCCCCGCTGCTGCTGTTCGTCCTCGCCCCATCCTGCTATGATTCGCGCGCCCTTTTTACGGGTAATCCTGACTAAAGTACTAGGTCTTATAGTTGACTTAAATACTCGGGAATCGCATACTTGCTCCCATTCTGAAACACCTTGGTACTTGTCCATGAGACTGACTACAAAAGGCCGATACGCGGTGACCGCCATGCTTGACTTGGCCTTGCACGCGCAAACTGGGCCGGTGTCCCTGGCCGATATCTCCGAGCGCCAAGGCATTTCCCTGTCCTACCTAGAGCAGTTGTTCGCCAAGTTGCGCCGTAGCAATCTGGTCTCCAGTGTGCGTGGGCCGGGCGGCGGCTATCAGCTGTCCCGCGACATGCAGGGCATCCAGGTGGCCCAGGTGATCGACGCGGTCAACGAATCCGTCGACGCCACCAAGTGCCAGGGCCTGGGTGACTGCCACGCCGGCGACACCTGCCTGACGCACCACTTGTGGTGTGACTTGAGCCTGCAGATCCATGAGTTTTTGAGTGGTATCAGCTTGGCTGATCTTGTGACTCGCCGTGAGGTGCAAGAAGTAGCCCAGCGTCAGGACCAGCGCCGTTGCAACACCAAGGCGCCGCGTCTGGACAAGATCGAAGCGTCCGCCGTCGAGTGACAGCCGAAGAGCTAACGGCACGCCAGCCAGCCTGATTTAGGAGAAAGTCCATGAAATTGCCGATTTACCTTGATTACTCAGCGACCACCCCGGTTGATCCGCGTGTCGCGCAAAAGATGAGCGAGTGCCTGCTGGTCGACGGAAACTTCGGCAACCCGGCCTCCCGTTCCCACGTTTTCGGCTGGAAAGCCGAGGAAGCGGTCGAGAACGCTCGTCGCCAGGTTGCTGACCTGGTTGGCGCCGATCCGCGTGAAATCGTCTGGACCTCCGGTGCCACCGAGTCCGACAACCTGGCTATCAAGGGCGCGGCGCATTTCTACGCGACCAAAGGCAAGCACCTGATCACCACCAAGATTGAGCACAAGGCGGTCCTCGACACCATGCGCCAACTGGAGCGTGAAGGTTTCGAGGTCACTTACCTCGAGCCAACCACCGACGGTATCGTCACCCCGGCGATGATCGAAGCCGCGCTGCGTGAAGACACCATCCTGGTTTCCGTGATCCACGTTAACAACGAAATCGGCACCATCAACGACATCGCGGCCATCGGCGAGCTGACTCGTTCCAAAGGCATCCTGCTGCACGTCGACGCCGCTCAGTCCACCGGCAAGGTCGACATCGACCTGTCCAAGCTGAAAGTCGACCTGATGTCGTTCTCGGCCCACAAGACCTATGGCCCCAAAGGCATCGGCGCCCTGTACGTCAGCCGCAAGCCACGCGTGCGCATCGAAGCCACCATGCACGGTGGCGGTCACGAGCGCGGCATGCGTTCGGGCACCCTGGCGACCCACCAGATCGTCGGCATGGGCGAAGCCTTCCGCGTCGCCAAGGAAGACATGGCAGCCGAAAACGTACGTATCAAGGCCCTGAGCGATCGTTTCTACAAACAGGTCGAGAACCTTGAAGAGCTGTACATCAACGGCAGCATGACTGCCCGTGTACCGCACAACCTGAATTTGAGCTTCAACTATGTCGAAGGCGAGTCGCTGATCATGGCGCTCAAGGACCTGGCGGTTTCGTCCGGTTCGGCCTGCACCTCGGCTTCGCTTGAGCCTTCGTACGTACTGCGCGCCCTGGGCCGCAACGACGAACTGGCACACAGCTCGATCCGCTTTACGTTCGGCCGCTTCACCACCGAAGAGCAAGTCGACTACGCCGCGCAGAAGGTCTGCGAAGCCGTCAACAAGCTGCGCGTCCTGTCGCCGCTGTGGGACATGTACAAAGATGGTGTCGATATTTCCAAGATCGAGTGGGCGGCACACTAACTATAGAAGCCGCCACCCCAGCTCTGTAGGAACGTGGCGGAAAACGCAGGCGTTTCTACAGGGTTCCAGAGCGGCCCTGATGAGTGAGGATTCAGTACCATGGCTTACAGCGAAAAGGTCATCGACCACTACGAAAACCCGCGCAACGTCGGCAAGATGAACGCGGAAGATCCTGATGTCGGCACCGGCATGGTCGGCGCTCCGGCGTGCGGCGATGTGATGCGCCTGCAGATCAAGGTCAACGACGCTGGCGTTATCGAAGACGCCAAGTTCAAGACTTACGGTTGCGGTTCGGCCATCGCCTCCAGCTCCCTGGCGACCGAATGGATGAAAGGCAAGACCCTGGATGAGGCTGTGACTATCAGCAATACCCAGCTGGCCGAAGAACTGGCCCTGCCGCCAGTGAAAATCCACTGCTCCGTGCTCGCTGAAGACGCCATCAAGGCGGCCGTTCGCGACTACAAGCAGAAGAAAGGCTTGATCTAAGCATTTGGCGACGAGTAAGGAGTCAACGATGGCTATCAGCATGACAGAAGCGGCTGCACAGCACATTCGCCGCTCCCTGAATGGGCGCGGTAAAGGTGAGGGGATTCGTCTGGGTGTTCGCACCACAGGCTGCTCCGGCCTTGCCTACGTGCTGGAGTTTGTCGACGAGGTGGTTGCGGAAGATCAGGTGTTCGAAAGTCACGGCGAGAAAGTGATCATCGACCCTAAAAGCCTGACCTACCTGGACGGCACCGAACTCGATTTCGTGAAGGAGGGGTTGAACGAAGGCTTCAAGTTCAACAACCCCAACGTACGCGGTGAATGTGGCTGCGGCGAAAGCTTCAACATCTGAGGCTATTCGTGGGTACTCCTTGTCATTTCGCTTTATTCGAGCTGCAGCCGAGTTTTCGGCTGGACCTCGAGCAGCTTGCCACGCGCTACCGAGAATTGGCGCGTGGGGTGCATCCGGACCGTTTTGCTGACGCCTCCGAGCGTGAGCAACGCCTGGCGCTGGAGCAGTCGGCCAGCCTCAACGAAGCCTATCAGACGCTCAAGAGCCCTCCTAAACGCGCGCGTTACTTGCTCGCGATGAACGGTGGCGAGTTGCCGCTGGAAGTGACCGTGCACGACCCGGACTTCCTGATGCAGCAGATGCAATGGCGTGAAGAACTCGAAGACCTGCAGGACGAAGCCGATGTGGCGGGTGTCGCGGTCTTCAAGCGTCGTCTGAAAGTTGCCCAGGATGAGCTCAACGAAAGCTTCGCAGCCTGTTGGGACGATGCAGCGCAACGTGAACAGGCCGAGCGCCTGATGCGGCGCATGCAGTTCCTCGACAAGCTCACCTACGAAGTGCGCCAGCTGGAAGAGCGCCTCGACGATTAACCCAGTGTGCTGCCCGTGATGCGCGCCTGATAGACAGATAAGACCTGATTACCATGGCTCTACTGCAAATCGCCGAACCCGGCCAAAGCCCTCAACCGCACCAGCGTCGCCTGGCGGTGGGGATTGACCTGGGTACCACCAATTCCCTGGTTGCTGCCTTGCGCAGCGGCCTGTCCGAGCCGCTGCCCGATGCCGATGGCCAGGTGATCCTGCCGTCCGCCGTGCGTTATCACGCTGATCGCACCGAAGTCGGTGAATCAGCCAAGTTGGCGGCGTCTACCGACCCCTTGAACACCGTGCTGTCGGTCAAGCGCTTGATGGGTCGTGGTCTGTCCGACGTCAAGCAATTGGGCGACCAACTGCCGTACCGCTTTGTCGGTGGCGAATCCCATATGCCGTTCATCGACACCGTCCAGGGCCCGAAAAGCCCGGTGGAAGTGTCGGCGGATATCCTCAAGGTGCTGCGCCAGCGCGCGGAAACCACGCTGGGTGGCGAACTGGTCGGCGCGGTGATCACCGTCCCGGCGTATTTCGATGATGCCCAGCGCCAGGCCACCAAGGACGCGGCGAAACTCGCCGGCCTGAACGTGTTGCGCCTGCTCAACGAGCCGACTGCTGCGGCCGTGGCCTATGGCCTGGACCAGCATGCCGAAGGCTTGGTCGCTATTTACGACTTGGGTGGTGGCACTTTTGATATTTCGATCCTGCGCCTGACTGGCGGTGTATTCGAGGTACTGGCTACCGGTGGCGATACAGCCCTGGGTGGCGATGACTTCGACCACGCCATCGCGGGTTGGATCATCAGCAGCGCCGGCTTGTCCGCTGACCTGGATCCGGGTGAGCAGCGTAACTTGCTGCAAACGGCCTGTGCTGCTAAAGAGGCGCTGACTGACGCTGCTTCTGTTGATGTTTCCTACGGCAGTTGGTGCGCCAAGCTGACTCGCGAAGCCTTCGATTCGCTGATCGAACCGATGATCGCCCGCAGCCTGAAAGCCTGCCGTCGAGCCGTGCGTGACTCCGGTATCGAGCTGGAAGACGTCGGTGCCGTGGTCATGGTCGGCGGTTCAACCCGTGTGCCGCGGGTTCGCGAAGCCGTGGCCGAAGCCTTTGGTCGCCAGCCGCTGACAGAAATCGACCCGGACCAGGTGGTCGCCATCGGCGCCGCCATCCAGGCCGATACCCTGGCCGGCAATAAGCGTGATGGCGGCGAATTGCTGCTGCTCGACGTCATCCCGCTGTCCCTGGGACTGGAAACCATGGGTGGCCTGATGGAGAAGGTGATTCCGCGCAACACCACCATCCCCGTCGCGCGCGCCCAGGACTTCACCACCTACAAAGATGGCCAGACGGCCATGATGATTCATGTACTGCAAGGTGAGCGCGAGCTGATCAGCGACTGCCGCTCCCTGGCCCGCTTTGAATTGCGCGGCATCCCGGCCATGGTCGCGGGTGCGGCGAAGATTCGCGTGACCTTCCAGGTCGACGCCGACGGCCTGCTCAGCGTCGCCGCGCGCGAACTGGCGTCCGGCGTTGAAGCCAGCATCCAGGTCAAGCCGTCCTACGGCCTGACTGACGGTGAAATCGCCAAGATGCTCAAGGATTCGTTCCAATACGCCGGCGACGACAAGGTCGCGCGCGTACTGCGCGAGCAACAAGTGGATGCCCAGCGCCTGCTTGAAGCGGTGCAGGGCGCCCTGGATGCCGACGGCGAGCGCCTGCTGGATGCCGAAGAGCGCATGGTCATCGACCTGCAGATGCAGGAACTGGCCGAACTGATGAAAGGCAACGATGGTTACGCCATCGAGCAACAGACCAAGCGCTTGTCGCAGGTCACTGACGCCTTTGCCGCCCGCCGCATGGATCAGACGGTGAAAGCCGCACTGGCCGGGCGCAACCTGAATGAAATCGAGGAATAATTAATGCCGCAGGTCATTTTTCTGCCACACGCCGAGCATTGCCCGGACGGTATGGTTGTTGAGGCTGAGACCGGCAAGTCCATCCTCGAAGTTGCCCATGACAACCATATCGAGATCGAAAGTGCCTGTGGTGGTGTGTGTGCCTGCACCACTTGCCACTGCATCATTCGCGAAGGCTTCAATAGCCTGGAAGAGGCCGATGAGCTGGAAGAGGATTTTCTTGACCGCGCCTGGGGCCTGGAAGCCACTTCTCGCCTAAGCTGTCAGGCCAGGGTCGGGACTGAAGACATTACCGTCGAAATTCCGAAATATTCGCTCAACCATGCAGCCGAAGCGCCGCACTGATTCAAGGAAGTGTCATGAGTCTTAAATGGGTTGATGTGCAAGAGATCGCTATCCTGTTGGCCGACGGCAACCCGGATATGGATCCCTACTCCCTGAATTTTGTTGCTTTGCGTGACATGGTCATGGCCTTGCCAGGCTTTGATGATGAGCGCGATCGCGGTGGCGAAAAGGTTCTGGAAGCTATCCAGACTGCCTGGAAAGAAGAACAGGACTGACGCCTCCCTTACGCAGTTAGGCAATACCCAAGAACCCGCGTATAATTCGCGGGTTTAATTTTTCGTAAATTACCGTTTCTGGAGTTACACCATGGCTGTTCAACGTACTTTCTCCATCATCAAGCCTGACGCTGTTGCAAAAAACGTCATCGGCGAGATCACCACTCGTTTCGAAAAAGCCGGCCTGAAGGTTGTAGCTTCGAAACTCAAGCAACTGTCCAAGGCTGAAGCTGAAGGCTTCTACGCTGAGCACAGCGCTCGTGGCTTCTTCGGCGACCTGGTTGCCTTCATGATCTCCGGTCCTGTTGTTGTTCAGGTTCTGGAAGGCGAAAACGCCATCGCTCTGAACCGTGAGCTGATGGGCGCTACCAACCCTAAAGAAGCTGCTGCCGGCACCATCCGTGCTGACTTCGCTGACTCCATCGACGCCAACGCTGTACACGGTTCGGACTCCGAAGCCGCTGCTGCTCGCGAAATCTCGTACTTCTTCGCAGCTACCGAAGTAACCACTCGCTAAGCATCGGCTTAAAGAGTGAGGGTGAATCCATGACGACATCGACTGTAAAAACCAACCTGCTGGGTCTGACTCAACAGGAAATGGAAAAATTCTTCGACTCAATCGGGGAGAAGCGTTTCCGTGCCGGTCAGGTAATGAAATGGATTCACCACTTTGGCGTCGACGATTTCGACGCCATGACGAACGTCAGCAAGGCCCTGCGCGACAAGCTCAAGGCTATTGCTGAAGTACGTGGCCCCGAAGTGGTCAGCGAGGACATCTCCAGCGACGGCACCCGTAAGTGGGTGGTGCGCGTAGCGTCCGGCAGCTGCGTCGAGACCGTGTACATTCCCCAGGGCAAGCGCGGTACCTTGTGCGTTTCGTCCCAGGCAGGCTGTGCCCTGGACTGCAGTTTCTGCTCCACCGGCAAGCAAGGCTTCAATAGCAACCTCACTGCCGCCGAAGTGATCGGCCAGGTGTGGATTGCCAACAAATCCTTTGGCAGCGTCCCGGCGACCGTCGACCGTGCCATCACCAACGTGGTGATGATGGGCATGGGTGAGCCGCTGCTGAACTTCGACAACGTCATCGCAGCCATGCACCTGATGATGGACGACCTGGGCTACGGCATCTCCAAGCGCCGTGTGACCCTGTCGACCTCCGGCGTGGTCCCGATGATCGATGAGCTGGCCAAGCACATCGACGTCTCCCTGGCGTTGTCGCTGCACGCACCCAATGACGCATTGCGTAACCAATTGGTGCCGATCAACAAGAAGTATCCGCTTAAGATGCTGCTCGAATCCTGCCAGCGTTATATGGCGACCTTGGGCGAGAAACGTGTGCTGACCATTGAGTACACCATGCTCAAGGATGTTAACGACAAGGTCGAACACGCGGTCGAGATGATTGAACTGCTCAAGAACACCCCGTGCAAGATCAACCTGATTCCGTTTAACCCGTTTCCACATTCTGGTTACGAGCGGCCAAGCAACAACGCCATTCGCCGTTTCCAGGATCAACTGCACCAGGCCGGCTACAACGTCACCGTGCGCACCACCCGTGGTGAAGACATCGACGCCGCCTGTGGTCAGTTGGTCGGGCAGGTGATGGACCGTACCCGCCGCAGCGAGCGCTATATCGCCGTGCGTGAATTGAACGCCGCCGACGATCTGCCGCAAATTGCTGTGAATCGAATCTGAGAGAGGATCTCTATGCCCTTGCGCCTTGCGCTGCTTTTGCTGGTTACCGGCCTCGCCGCCGGTTGTGTTTCATCGGGCCATGACAGCCCTTTGCAAACCGGCAAGGGCCGTGACGAGGCGCGGGCTGCCTATGTGCAACTGGGGTTGGGTTACCTGCGACAAGGCATGAGCGAGCAGGCCAAGGTGCCGTTGAAAAAAGCCCTTGAACTGGACAGCGACGATGCCGACGCCAACGCTGCGCTGGCCCTGGTGTTCCACGCCCAGGCCGAGCCTGAACTGGCTGACCGGTACTTCAACAAAGCCCTGGCCGCACGGCCTGCCGATCCGAAACTGCTGAACAATTACGGCAGTTTCCTGTTCAAGCAAAAGCGTTATGAACAGGCCGCCCTTTATTTCCAGCAAGCCAGTACCGATACCCTCTATCCTGAGCGCGCACGGGTGTTCGAGAACCTTGGGGTAACCTCGATGCGCCTCGGCCAGCGCGACAGCGCACGCCAGCAGCTGGAAAAAGCCCTGCACTTAAACGGCCATCAGCCACGAGCGCTGCTCGAAATGGCTGAGTTGTCCTACGAAGACAGGCATTATGTGCCGGCACGTGACTATTACGAGCGTTTTAGCCTGCTCAGCGGGCAAAATGCACGTAGTCTATTGCTCGGCGTGCGCCTGGCGACGGTTCATGAAGAACACGACACGGCCGCACGTTTTGGCCAGCAACTCGAACGACTCTATCCCGGTACGCCGGAATATCAGCAATACCTGTCGGAGCAATGATGAAAGCGGCGCACCCGGAAGTTGTAGCAGCTAATCGCGTAAACCCAGGCGACACCTTGCGTCAGGCCCGCGAAAGCAATGGTTGGTCGCTGGCGGAAGTGGCCCTCAAGCTCAATTTGACCACCACCTCCCTGGGCAACCTTGAGGCCGGCGCATTCGACAAGCTGCCTGGGCATACCTTCGCCCGTGGTTATATCCGCGCCTACGCCAAGTTGCTGGGCATCGACCAGGCCGTGTTGGTCCAGGAATTCGACCAGTTCACCGGCACCGACTCCCAGGGCAGCAATGTGCATGGCCTGGGGCGCATCGAAGAGCCGGTGCGGGTTTCCCACACAATCCTGCGTATTGTCAGCCTGTTGTTGCTGATCGCCGTGATCGGCGGCGGTTTCGTCTGGTGGCAAGACCAGACGTCCCAGCGCAGTAAGGACCTGACCAGCAACGCCATGGAGCACGTCGAAGTCGAAAGCGCCGACGGCACCACCCAGATTCATCCGCTGGATGAGCCGGAAGACCAGGCCGTAGCCCAAGGCCAGGCTGCCCCCGAAACCCCGGCCGCCGCTGAGCCGTCCGAGCCGGAAAGCGCCTCGACCGCCGCCGTACCGGCCCCAGTGACACCGGCAGCGCCAGCTCACACACCCGCGGCTCCGGTTGCCCAGGCTCATACGCCGGCTGCTCCGGCCCCGGCGCCAGCGACTACGGCGCCAACCGCTCCGGCAGCCCCGGCGATTTCACCACCCACCACCCCTGCGTTGATCGCCGGTGACGGGCGTGTACAAATTACCTTCGTCGCTGACTGCTGGACGCAAGTCACCGATGGCAACGGCAAAGTGCTGGCCAGTGGTCTCAAGCGTAAGGGCGATACGCTCGACCTGGGCGGCAAGCCTCCTTTGACGCTGCGTCTGGGCTTCGCCCGTGGCGCGCAAGTGGCCTACAACGGCCAGCCTGTAGACGTAGCGCCGTTCACCACTGGCGAGACCGCTCGCCTGAAGTTGGGACAATAGTCATGCACGGCGAATCTCCAATCAAACGTCGCGTATCGCGCAAGATCTGGGTTGGCTCGGTGCCGGTGGGTGGCGACGCCCCCATCGCGGTACAGAGCATGACCAACAGCGACACCAATGACGTTGCCGCTACCGTTGCCCAGATCAATCGCCTGGAAGCGGCCGGGGTAGACATCGTTCGGGTATCCGTCCCGGACATGGACGCTGCCGAGGCTTTCGGTCGCATCAAGCAGCTGGTCAAGGTGCCGTTGGTGGCCGACATTCACTTCGACTACAAGATTGCCCTGCGCGTGGCCGAGCTGGGTGTCGATTGCCTGCGCATCAACCCGGGCAACATCGGTCGTGAAGACCGTGTGCGCGCTGTGGTGGACGCTGCCCGTGATCGGGGGATCCCGATCCGCATCGGCGTCAACGCCGGTTCCCTGGAAAAAGACCTGCAAAAGAAGTACGGCGAGCCGACCCCGGCAGCGCTGGTCGAGTCTGCACTGCGTCATGTTGAACACCTCGAACGCCTGAACTTCCAGGACTTCAAGGTCAGCGTAAAGGCCTCCGACGTGTTCATGGCGGTGGAAGCCTACCGCCTGCTGGCCAAGGAAATCGTGCAGCCGCTGCACCTGGGGATCACCGAAGCCGGCGGTTTGCGCTCAGGCACAGTGAAATCTGCGGTGGGTCTCGGTATGCTGCTCGCCGAAGGGATTGGCGATACTATCCGCATCTCGTTGGCGGCAGACCCGGTAGAGGAAGTGAAAGTCGGCTACGACATTCTCAAATCCCTGCGTTTGCGTTCACGCGGTATCAACTTCATTGCCTGCCCGAGTTGCTCGCGGCAGAACTTCGACGTGGTGAAAACCATGAACGACCTTGAGTTGCGCCTCGAAGACCTGCTGGTGCCGCTGGATGTTGCAGTGATCGGTTGCGTGGTCAACGGCCCGGGTGAAGCCAAGGAAGCCCATGTGGGCTTGACTGGCGGTACACCGAACCTGATTTACATCGACGGTAAGCCGTCGCAGAAGTTAACGAATGACAATCTGGTGGATGAGCTGGAAAAGCTGATCCGCGAGAAAGCGGCCGAAAAGGTCGCGGCTGACGCAGCGCTGATCGCTCGCGGCTGATTGAACGAATTTAAGGATTTGATGTGAGCAAGTCTCTGCAAGCCATTCGTGGCATGAACGACATCCTGCCGGAGCAAACGCCGTTGTGGCGCTACTTCGAAGGTACTGTCGCGCGCCTGCTGGATAACTACGGTTACAAGCAGATCCGCATGCCGATCGTCGAGTTCACCGAGCTGTTCAAGCGCTCCATCGGTGAAGTGACCGACATCGTCGAAAAAGAGATGTACACCTTTGAAGACCGTAACGGCGACTCCCTGACCTTGCGTCCGGAAGGTACCGCCGCGTGCGTGCGCGCCGTGCTTGAGCATGGCCTCACCGGTGCTGGCCAGCCACAGAAACTGTGGTACATCGGCCCGATGTTCCGTCACGAACGTCCACAAAAAGGCCGTTATCGCCAGTTTCATCAGATCGGCCTGGAAGTGTTCAACATCGACGGCCCGGACATCGACGCGGAGCTGATCGTGCTGACGTGGCGCCTATGGGGCCTGCTGGGCATCCGCGACGCGGTCAAGCTTGAGCTCAACAGCCTGGGCACCAGTGAATCCCGCGGCCGCTATAAAGTGGCCCTGGTCGAGTATCTGTCCGCCCATCTGCACAAGTTGGATGAAGACAGCCAGCGTCGTCTGAAGACCAACCCGTTGCGCGTCCTCGACACCAAGAACGCCGACACCCAGGCCGTACTGGTCAATGCGCCGAAAATGGCCGATTACCTGGACGACGAATCCCGCATTCACTTCGAAGGCCTCAAGGCTCGTCTGGACGCGGCCGGCATTCCGTTTTTGATCAATACCAAGCTGGTGCGTGGCCTCGATTACTACAGCAAGACCGTGTTCGAGTGGGTCACCGACAAGCTCGGCGCCCAGGGCACCGTGTGTGCGGGTGGCCGTTACGACGGGCTGGTCGAGCAGATGGGCGGCAAGCCGACCACCGGCGTGGGCTTCGCCATGGGGATCGAGCGGCTGATCCTGCTGCTGGAAACCCTGGAGAAGGTTCCGGAAGAAATCTCCCGTCAGGTGGACGTGTACCTGTGCGCCTTTGGCGAGGCCGCCGAACTGGCTGCCCTGGCCCTGAGCGAAAAAGTACGTGACCAGTTGCCCAACCTGCGCCTTCAGGTCAATGCCGGCGCAGGCAGCTTCAAGAGCCAGTTCAAGAAGGCCGACAAGAGCGGTGCGCTGTACGCACTGATCCTTGGCGATGACGAGCTGGCCCAGCAAGTGATAGGTTTCAAACCCCTGCGTGGCCAGGGCGAGCAACAGAACATTGCCTTTGATGCGCTCGCTGCGCACTTGGCCACCTGCGTCGTGCAGGGTTGAAGCTGTCGAACAGCCGAATTTAGCGATTAAGGAGTATTGGGGTGTCGAGTACTGATGATGAGCAGTTGGCCGAGTTCAAGGACTGGTGGCAGCGTAACGGCAAGCCCCTGGTTACTGGCGGTCTGCTGGCTTTAGTGGTGGTGTTCGGCTGGCAAGCCTGGACAAAGTATCAGGCCAACCAGTCCCAGGGCGCCTCGATCGTTTATCAGCAATTGCTGGAAACCACCCTGACGCCGGACGGCAAGCCCGACCCCGCGCAGGTTGCAGACCTGGCAGGCAAGCTGAAGAACGAATTCGGCGGCAGCACCTACGCCCAATACGGCAGCCTGTTCGTCGCGAAAGTCGCGGTCGATACCGGCAAGCTGGATGACGCCGCCGCAGAACTCAAGGCCATCGCCGACAAGCCGACCAACCCGACCCTGGGTGAAATCGCGCGTCAGCGCCTGGCCCAGGTATTGGCGGCACAGAACAAGGCTGACGAAGCACTCAAACTGCTCGACGGCGATGCGGACAAGGCATTTGTAGCCACTCGCGAAGAGCTCAAGGGCGACCTGTTGGTCCAATTGGGTCGTACCGACGAAGCCAATGCTGCGTACAAGAAAGCCAAGGCGGCGCTGTCTGATGAAGCGGCGGTCGGTGGCTTACAAATCAAGCTGGACGACTTGGCCAAAGGGGATGCATGACGTGATCCGTTGGAAACATGCAGCATTGCTGGCTCTGGCCGTTCTGGCCGCGGGTTGCAGCAGCAACAGTAAAAAAGAACTGCCTCCGGCCGAGCTGACCAGCTTCAAGGAAGAAGTCGTCCTGCAAAAGCAATGGAGCCGCTCCATCGGTGATGGCCAGGGCGAGACCTACAACATGTTGGTACCGGCAATCGACGGTGACAACATTGTGGCCGCTGACGTAACCGGCGTGGTGATCTCCATGGATCGCATGAACGGCGACGTGAAGTGGAAGAAAGACCTCGAATTGCCTGTATCCGGCGCCGTAGGCGTGGGTTACGGCATGGTCATGCTCGGCACGCTCAAGGGCGAAGTCGTGGCGCTGGACTCCAGCACCGGTGAAGAGAAATGGCGCGCTCGCGTGACCAGTGAAGTCCTCGCACCGCCTGCCACCAACGGCGATATCGTCGTGGTGCAAACCCAGGATGACCGTGTGATCGGCCTGGACGCCAGCACCGGCGAACAGCGTTGGTTGTACGACAGCACCCCGGCGGTGCTGACCTTGCGCGGTACCAGTGGTCCGGTTGTGACCAACAATCTGGCCGTTGCAGGCCTGTCGACCGGTAAAGTAGTCGCCCTGGACACCAGGAACGGCGTGCCGGCCTGGGAAACCCGTGTGGCCATCCCCCAAGGTCGTTCCGAGCTGGATCGCGTAGTGGACATCGACGGTGGCTTGCTGCTGTCGGGTGAAACCCTCTACGTCGCCACTTACCAGGGCCGCGTTGCCGCGCTGGACCTGCAGAGCGGCCGTGTCAACTGGCAGCGTGATGCTTCCAGTTATGCGGGTGTCGCCCAAGGGTTTGGCAGCGTCTACGTAAGCCTGGCGTCCGGCACCGTTGAAAGTGTCGACGAGCGTTCCACCACTGCACTGTGGAGCAATGACTCCCTGGCCCGTCGTCAATTGTCGGCCCCGGAAGTGTTCTCCAGCTATGTAGCGGTCGGCGACTTCGAAGGCTACCTGCACCTGCTGAGCCAGGTGGATGGTCGTTTTGTAGGTCGTGAGCGTATCGACAGCGACGGCCTGCGTGCCCGTCCGCTGGTGGTGGGCAACATGCTTTATGTGTATGGCAACAGCGGCAAGCTGGAAGCCCTGACCATCAAGTAAAGGTTTGACTATGCTTGGGGTAAAACCCAGGCGGCCCCGCTTCGGCGGGGCATGCGGCATTTGAATATGCTGCCCCGAGCACCAGCCGCTGCCTTGCAGCGGCTTTTGTATTTTCTGAAATAACGAAGTGGAGAGCCGCATGGTTCCCGTAATCGCCCTGGTGGGCCGACCTAACGTCGGCAAGTCCACCTTGTTCAACCGCCTGACCAGGACTCGTGACGCCATCGTCGGCGACTTGTCCGGTCTGACCCGTGATCGCCAATACGGTGAGGCAAAGTGGCAAGGGCGCTCCTACATTATTGTCGACACCGGTGGTATCTCCGGTGATGAGCATGGCATGGACGAAAAGATGGCCGAGCAGTCCCTGCTGGCCATTGAAGAAGCCGATGTCGTGTTGTTCCTGGTGGACGCCCGCGCGGGCTACACGGCTGCCGACCAGATGATTGGCGAGCACCTGCGCAAGCGCAACAAGCGTTCCTATCTGGTCGCCAACAAGATCGACAACATCGATCCTGAGGCGGCCCGTGCCGAATTCAGCCCGATGGGTCTTGGCGACGCGATCCCGGTCGCCGGTGCCCACGGTCGCGGCATCACCCAGATGCTGGAAATCGCCCTGCGCGACTTCCCCAAGGATGACGTCGAGGAAGAAGAAGGCGAAGAAGAGATCGTTGCCGAAGGCGAGGAAGCCAAGCGCATTCCCGGCCCAAGCGAAAAAGACGGTATCAAGATTGCAATCATCGGCCGCCCGAACGTGGGCAAGTCGACCCTCGTCAACCGCATGCTCGGTGAAGACCGGGTAATCGTCTACGACCAGCCCGGCACCACCCGCGACAGTATCTACATCCCGTTCGAGCGTAACGACGAGAAGTACACGCTGATCGACACCGCCGGTGTGCGCAAGCGCGGCAAGATCCACGAGGAAGTTGAAAAGTTCTCCGTGGTGAAAACCCTGCAGGCGATCAAAGACGCCAACGTGGTGATCTTCGTGATGGACGCCCGCGAAGGCGTGGTGGACCACGACCTCAACCTGCTGGGCTTTGCCCTCGAAGCCGGTCGGGCGCTGGTTATCGCGATCAACAAGTGGGACGGCATGACGCCGAGCGAGCGCGATTTCGTCAAGATCGAGCTGCAGCGTCGCCTGTTCTTCGTCGAGTTCGCCGATATCCACTTTATCTCGGCCCTGCACGGCACGGGTGTGGGCAACCTCTACTCCTCCGTACAGAACTCGTTCAAGTCCGCCGTGACCCGCTGGCCGACCAACCGTCTGACCCAGATCCTCGAAGACGCCGTTGGCGAGCACGCACCGCCGATGGTCAACAACCGCCGGATCAAACTGCGTTACGCCCACTTGGGTGGTGCCAACCCGCCGATTATCGTGATCCACGGTAACCAGATCGAGAAGGTACCCAAGTCCTACGTGCGTTACCTGGAAAACACCTACCGCCGTGTCCTGAAACTGGTGGGTACGCCGATCCGTATCGAGTTCAAGGGTGGCGAGAACCCATACGAAGGCAACAAGAACACACTGACTGACCGCCAGGTGAACAAGAAGCGTCGTTTGATGACTCACCACAAGAAGGCCGACAAGAAGCGTCGCGACAAGAAATAGCAGCCGCTTCACGTTGTAAGTTACAGGCTGCAAGAGAGGGCTCCTTTGGAGCCCTTTTTTGTGCCTGGCGGTTTGTCGCTTGACCTGCTTGCAGCTTGCAGCTTAAAACTTGCAGCTCACCCGAAGGGGGCTCCCATGATCACCAGCAAGCTGCCAAATGTCGGCACGACCATTTTCACCACCATGTCGCAACTCGCTGCCGAAACCGGCGCGCTCAACCTGTCCCAGGGGTTTCCCGACTTCAATGGGCCTCAGGCTTTGCTCGATGCCGTGGGCAAACATGTTGCCAGCGGGCACAACCAATATTCACCGATGACCGGCCTGCCGGCCTTGCGCCAGCAAGTGGCGACCAAGATCGCCCGCAGCTATGGCGCCACGGTGAATGCCGACAGCGAAGTGACCATCACCCCTGGCGCCACCGCCGCGATCTTCTGCGCGATCCAGGCGGTGATTCGCACTGGCGATGAGGTCATTGTGTTCGACCCCTGCTACGACAGCTATGAGCCCTCGGTCGAACTGGCCGGTGGCCGCTGCGTGCATGTGCAACTGAGCCTGCAAGGCTTTGCATTGGACTTCGAGAAGATCAAGGCCGCGCTGTCGCCACGTACGCGCATGATCATCCTCAATACCCCGCACAACCCAACCGGCGCGCTGATCAACCGCGCCGAGCTGGACCAGTTGGCTGAACTGATCCGCGACCGCGATATCTACCTGGTCAGCGACGAGGTCTACGAACACCTGGTATTCGACGGTGTGCCCCACGTCAGCGTGCTGGCCCATGAAGAGCTGTACCCGCGGGCGTTCGTGGTCAGCTCCTTCGGCAAGACTTACCACGTCACCGGCTGGAAAACCGGCTACGTGGTCGCGCCACCGGCCCTGACGGCCGAACTGCGCAAGGTGCATCAATACGTCAATTTCTGTGGCGTGACCCCGTTGCAGTTCGCGTTGGCCGATTTCATGGCTGAACACCCGGAGCACGTCGATGAACTGCCGGGGTTCTACCAGGCCAAGCGCGACCTGTTCTGCGACCTGCTGGCACCGTCGCGTTTCAGCTTTACCCGGGTGGCCGGCACCTACTTCCAGTTGGTCGATTACTCACTAATACGCCCGGACCTGGATGACGTCGCCATGTCCCTGTGGATGACCCGCGAGCATGGCGTGGCGACCATCCCGGTCTCGGTGTTCTACCAGAGCCCACCGCAAGGCCAGCGCCTGGTGCGCCTGTGTTTTGCCAAACGCGAGGAGACGCTGCGACAAGCGGCTGAAAAACTATGCGTGATCTGACGGCATTGCCTGACTTGAATATCGCCTTGGTCCAGACCATCCTGGCCTGGCACGACCGCCAGGCCAACCTCGAGCATTTCGAGGGGCTGCTGGAGCAGGCCCGCGGCGCCGACCTGATCGTACTGCCGGAAATGTTCACCACCGGTTTCTCCATGGCGTCGCAAACCCTCGCCGAGCCGGAAAACGGCCCGACCCATCAGTGGCTCCAGGCCCAGGCTGCGAAGTACAACGCCGTGATCACCGGCAGCGTGATCATCCAGGCCGCTGATGGCAGCCACCGCAACCGCCTGTTGTGGGCGCGGCCGGATGGCGAGGTGTTGCACTACGACAAGCGTCATCTGTTTCGTATGGCCGGTGAACACAATCACTACACCCCCGGCGAGCGCCAGGTGCAGTTCGAGTTGAAAGGCTGGCGTGTTCGGCCGCTGATTTGCTACGACCTGCGCTTCCCGGTGTGGAGTCGGGATGCCCACGACACTGACTTGCTGCTCTACACCGCCAATTGGCCGGGGGCGCGGCGCCAGCATTGGAACCGCTTGTTGCCGGCGCGGGCTATCGAGAACCTGTGCTACGTAGCGGCGGTGAATCGAGTGGGCACCGACGGCAAGGGCTTTGCCTACACCGGCGATAGCCAGGTGCTGGATTTCCAGGGCGAGAGCCTGCTGAGTGCGGGGGAGGCCGACGGTGTGTTCCAGGTGTGCCTGGGCGCGGCTGAACTGGCGGCGTATCGCACCAGGTTTCCGGCGAACCTGGATGCCGATAGCTTTCAGTTTGTCTGACAGGCCGTTATCGGGGGCAACCCAAATCTGAAACTCAATAAAAAAGGCCCCTGGGTGCTCACCCAGGGGCCTTCTGTATGACGGCGAAGGTTACGCCGCTTTCGCTTCCTGCTGGCTCAACGAGCGGTTCAGCGCACTGAACAGTGCCTTGAAGCTCGCCGTGGTGATGTTTTCATCAATACCCACGCCATGCACCGGGCGTTCACCGTTCACACGCAGTTCGATATAGGCCGCGGCCTTGGCGTTGGTGCCTGCGCCGATGGCATGTTCGTTGTAGTCCATGATCTCCACCCCAATTGGCAGGCCGGCCACCAGCGCTTCCAGTGCGCCGTTGCCTTTGCCTTTCCAGTGCAGGTTGGTTTCGCCCTGGCCCTTGCCCGAGACTTCCACTTCGACAAAGCTGTTGCCGTTCTCTTCCTGCAGGCGATGGCTGACCAGCGCATACGGGGTGTTGGCTTGCAGGTATTCACGCTGCAGCAAGGCGTAGATCTGCGGTGCGGTCATCTCCAGGCCCACACGGTCGGTTTCGGCCTGGACAACCTGGCTGAACTCGATCTGCATGCGGCGTGGCAGGCTGATGTCGTATTCCTGTTCCAGCAGGTAGGCGATGCCGCCTTTGCCCGACTGGCTGTTCACCCGAATCACCGCCTCGTAGCTGCGACCGATATCGGCCGGGTCGATCGGCAAGTACGGCACTTCCCACAGCGCATCCTCTTTCTGCTGGGAGAAGCCTTTGCGGATCGCGTCCTGGTGAGAACCGGAGAAAGCGGTGTGCACCAGATCGCCGACGTACGGATGACGGGGGTGAACCTGGATCTGGTTGCACTCCTCGACGACTTTGCGTACGCCGTCGATGTCGGAGAAGTCCAGCTGCGGGTCGAGGCCCTGGGTGTACATGTTCAAGGCCACGGTGACGAGGTCGACGTTACCGGTACGCTCGCCGTTACCGAACAGGCAACCCTCGACACGGTCGGCGCCAGCCATCAGGCCCAGCTCGGTGGCGGCTACGCCGGTGCCGCGGTCGTTGTGGGTGTGCAGGCTGATGATCACGCTGTCACGACGGTTGATATGGCGACCGAACCACTCGATCTGGTCGGCATAGATGTTCGGCGTGGCGCACTCGACGGTGGCCGGCAGGTTGAGGATCATCTTGTGCTCAGGCGTCGGGTTCCAGACCTCGATCACCGCATCACAGACTTCCTTGGCAAACTCCACCTCGGTAGCGCTGAAGGTCTCCGGCGAGTATTCGAAGGTCCACTGGGTTTCCGGCTGCTGGGCGGCGTACTTGACGAACAGCTTGGCCGCGTTGACCGCGATGGCCTTGATGCCGTCCTTGTCCTGGTTGAACACGATGCGGCGGAACGACGGCGACGTGGCGTTGTACAGGTGCACGATGGCCTTTTTGGCGCCGCGCAGGGATTCGAAGGTGCGTGCGATCAAGTCTTCACGGCCCTGGGTCAGCACCTGGATGGTGGTGTCCTCGGGGATATGATTGTCTTCGATCAGTGTACGCACGAAGTCGAAGTCGGTTTGCGATGCGGCCGGGAACGAAGCCTCGATTTCCTTCACGCCGACCGCGACCAGGGTCTTCCAGAAGCGCAGCTTTTTCACCGCGTCCATCGGCTCGATCAGCGACTGGTTGCCATCACGCAGGTCGGAGCTGCACCAGATCGGCGCGGTGGTGATGGTTTTGGAAGGCCAGGTGCGATCCGGGATGTCGATGGTCGGAAACGCGCGGTACTTCGAAGACGGGTCTTTGAGCATGCTCATCGGGAAATCCTTTGTTGTAGGGGCCGAGAAAAGGCGGCCTGCCGTAGAACTGTTTTTAGGGATAAAACGTAAAGACGAGGCAGATCGATTCAGCCTGGCAGTCGTGCGCTGACAAGGCACAGGCTGCGGTGCTGGCGGAGCTGAATGAGGGTGTGAGAGGTTTTCATAAGCTCAACCCTAACCGCCGGGGTGAAAGATGGCAAGCAGTCGCTAAAAATTGAGAGAAGTTCTTTTATCTGCGTAAGAAACGGGATTTTATGGTTGGGAATTGCGCCTGGGCTAGATTAAATTGCGCGACCGTTATCGGGCGCGCAATCGCTTCATTCACGGTTGGAACGCCCCGATGAAAATCGCCGGGTCGACCCGTGCATCGTTCAGGCTCACATTCCAGTGCATATGCGGTCCGGTGGCGCGGCCGGTTGCGCCGACCTTGCCCACCACCGTACCGCGCACCAGTTGATCGCCGACTTTTACATCGATCTTCGACATGTGGCAGAACATGCTGATAAAGCCCTGGCCGTGGTCGACAAACACGGTATTGCCGTTGAAGAAGTAGTTACCGACCAGAATCACCTTGCCGTTCGCCGGAGTCTTGATCGGCGTGCCTGCGGGTACGGCGAAATCCAGGCCCGAATGCGGGTTGCGTTCTTCACCGTTGAAGAAGCGACGCACGCCGAACTTGCTCGACAGCGGCCCGTTCACCGGCTTATCCAGCACCAGATTGCTTGGCAGGTTGGGGCTGAAGCTGCGATACGCCTTGATCTGTACCGCCAGTTCCGCCTCGATGCGCTTGAGTTGCGCTGGGGCCGGGTTGACCTGGCTTTTGTTCTTCAAGGTGATGCGCTGTTCCGGGTACTTCTTGTAACCAACGATAAACGGCAGGCTGCGCCCGCCGCTGCTGATGCGCTCGTTGCCCGGCTTGACCGTCAGCGGGATGCCGACAATCGCCAGCCAGTTGTCCTGCTCCTTCACCACCAGCACGGGTTTGCCCTGGTACGTGGCTTTCGGCGCGGCAGCCGAAGGGCCGAGTTCAACCACCGCAACGCCGCCGGGCACCGGCTTGTTCAAGGTACGGCTGATATAGCTGTCTGCATGAGCGTTAACGGCGAGGCATAGCAGCAACAACACACTAAAGAAACGTGGCATCAATCAATCCAATAACGAAAGGGTGACGGGGGTCAGGTGGTTATCTTCCACCCGCACCTGCAATTGGCCTTCACCGAGGCGCGCGGTGAGGCGCTGGCCGGTGTGGGTCTGTGCGGCGTTGCGGATGGCCTGGCCACGCTCGTCCAGCAGGATGCTGTAGCCACGGCCCAAGGTTGCCAGCGGGCTGACCACCTGCAACGTCTGCACCTGGCTTTGCAGTTGCAGGCGACGCGCCTTGAGGCCTTCGCGCATGGCGCGGGGCAGGCGTTCGGCAAGGCTGTCCAGGCGCTGGCGCAGCAGGGCCAACTGGCGCCCCGGATGCTGGCCGGCAAGGCGGGTTTCCAGGCGGATCAGGCGTTCGCGGCGGGTATTGAGGCTGCGCTCGAAGGCGCGGCGCAGGCGCATATCCAGGTCATCCAGGCGCTGGGCCTGCTGGCGCAGGCGTTCGCCGGGGTGCCGCAGGCGTCGGGCCATGCCTTCCAGGCGCAGACGGTCGTGGGTCAGGCGATTGCGCATCAGCATCACCAGGCGGCGGTGCAGGTTCTCCACCTGGCGCACCAGGTGGCTGGCGTCCGGCGCCAGCAGTTCAGCGGCGGCGGAGGGGGTGGGGGCGCGCACGTCCGCTACGAAGTCGCTGATCGACACATCGGTTTCATGGCCGACGGCACTGACGATTGGCGTCACGCAAGCATCCACCGCCCGCGCCACGGCTTCTTCGTTGAAGCACCAGAGGTCTTCCAGCGAACCGCCGCCACGCGCCAGGATCAACGCGTCAAAGCCGCGGGCGTCGGCGAGTTTCAACGCACGTACAATCTGGGGGATCGCTTCGCGGCCTTGCACGGCCGTCGGGATCAAGGTCAGTTCAACGTTCGGCGCTCGACGGCGGAACACGCTGATGATGTCGCGTATCACCGCACCGGTCGGCGAGCTGATAATGCCAATACGCCGAGGGTGCGCCGGCAGCGGCACCTTGCGTTCGGCACTGAACAGGCCCTCGGCGCTGAGTTTTTCCTTCAGGGCATCGAAGGCCAGGCGCAGCGCGCCATCCCCGGCCGGCTCCACGGTATCGAGGATCAACTGGTAGTCGCCACGGCCCTCGAACAGCGAGACCTTGCCGCGCACCTTCACCGCCAGGCCATCCTTCAACGCCTGGCGAACCCGCGCGGCGTTATTGCGGAACAGTGCGCAGCGCACCTGGGCGCCGCTGTCCTTGAGGGTGAAGTACACATGGCCGGAGGCCGGGCGGGCGAGGTTGGAGATCTCGCCTTCGACCCAGATATTGGTGAACACGTCTTCCAGCAACACCCGCGCGCGGCCGTTGAGCTGGCTGACAGTCAGGACTTCGCGGTCCAGGCCCAAGCGGGCAAAGGGATCTTTAATCATGGGCGGCAGTTTATAGGCATTCGTGCAGGGTTTGACAGAACTGCTCCACCAACGCGCTCGGTGACTGCTGGCAGGCCAGGGCGACGGTGCTCAGGCAGTCCGGGTCGGCCAGGGGCAAAAAGTACACGTTGGCTGGGGCGATGTCCTGCATGGACTTTGGCAGCAAAGCTATACCGAAACCGGCCTGGATCAACTGCAACTGGGTGGTCTTGCGTGACATCACTCGCGCGGCCTTGGGGAAAAATCCCGCACGCATGCACAGTTCGGCCGACAGATAACTCAGGCCGCCGCGCTGGGGATGGGGGATCGAGATAAACGCCTGGTCCTTCAATTGCTCCAGTTCGATGGGCGCCTGGCTGCGCGCCAGCGCATGATTCGCAGGCACGGCCAGCAGCAGGGGTTCGCTGTATAAAGGCATGACCCGCACACCTTCGCGCTGGCGCAGCACGGGTAAACGCAGCACCCCGACTTCCAGGCGACCGTCGGCGATTTCTTCCAACTGCGCTTCGGAGGACAGTTTGCCGATATCCATCGACACCCCAGGGCAGCGCTCCAGCCAGGTGCTGATGCCTTGCAGTAAAGGTCCGCTCATCGGCACGGTGCTCGAATGGCTGAGGCGCAGCGTGCCCAATTCGCCATTGCCCACTTGGGTCGCCATCTGGCTGGCCTTGAGCAATTCGCTCAGCAGGTTGCGTGCCCGTGGATAGAAGGCTTCACCGGCGGCGGTCAGCCGCGGCTGGCGCGCGGTTCGTTCGAACAGCGGGGTTTGCAGTTGGTTTTCCAGCTCCTTGATCTGCCGGCTCAGGGCCGATTGCGCCACGAACAAACGTTCGGCGGCCGCACTGAAGCTGCCGCTGTCGGCGATTTCGACGAAGTAACGCAGTTGGCGGGTGGAGATCACACGTCATGCCTTTTCGAGATGGGTAGAGGGCTTTGAAGATATTAGTCGCATCCCTCACCGATGGCTAAAGTGATGGTCATCTTCAATAAGGAATTACCCATGAGCCCGGTTGAGCTGATGAGTCAGTGGTCATTTGGTGGTATGGATTGGCTGGCGATCGGCCTGGGCGTGGGGGTGGCCTATATCGTGTTCGGCATCGCCGGTTTTGGCACGGCGCTGGTGGCGGGGCCGATCCTGCTCGTGTTTATGCCGCTGTCGAAGATCATCCCGCTGTTGGTGCTGCTGGATTTCGTCGCGGCCTTCGGCGGCCTGCTGCAAACGCGGCGTGACGTGAACAAGGCTGAGTTGCTGCGCCTGCTGCCGTGCATGGCCATCGGTTGCACCCTGGGCGTGGTGTTTCTGCTCAACCTGCATTCGGACCTGTTGCTGCTGCTGATGGGGCTGTTTATCAGCGCCTATGCGATTTACAGTCTGGCGGTAAAAAACCGGCCAACGCAGCTGGCCGCTGGCTGGTCGATCCCCATGGGCACCGTAGGCGGGTTGTTCGGTGCGTTGTTCGGCAGTGGTGGCTTTTTATATGCAATCTACCTCAACAGCCGGTTGCCCAAGGACGCGGCGCGCGCCACCCAAAGCGCGCTGATCAGCTGCAGCACGGTGGTGCGCCTGAGCCTGTTCCTGATCGCCGGGGTGTATGCTGACTGGCCGCTACTGATGTTGGCGCTGTGCCTGCTGCCGGCGATGGCCCTGGGGCTGTGGTGTGGGCGCAGGCTGACCATGCGCATGTCCCGTGAGGCCTTCGTCCGGCTGGTGACGTGGTTGGTGCTGGCCAGTGGCATTGCGTTGATTGGGCGGTACTTGAGCACTTGACCTGATTTCTTCAGGGATTAAGCTGCCGTCCTCCCGGGCCTCATCGCGGGCTTGTCCGCGATGAGGCCAGAAGCCACGCCGCAGGTCCCCCATGAATTCCCAAAGCATCCTTGTCCCGAAAATCTCCACCTTGCCCGTCCACGAACCCCGCGCCCGGGCGATCGTGCGGTGGCTGGTGCGCAAGAACATCATCAAGGAAGAACTGACCACCTGTGGCCGCACCGGCAACCGCATGGCCTATGCCCTGGCGGACGGCGCCCGCGCCGTGGTGCTGCACCCCGAGGCGCTGCCGTTCAACGAGCCGGTCAATGGCCTGGAGATCATCTACAAGCGCTGCATCTATACCCCGGCCAAGGGCTTTCTCGAAGAAGCCGGCTGCCCGGAATGCCTCAAGGAAGTCGGCGAGGCGCTGTTCGAAAGCCTGGAAGACTGGATGCCCGGCCACACCGACAACTTCACCTGCCCGCTGTGTGGGCATGAAGATGACATCAACGGCTTCCTGTTCCTGCAGGCGTGCGGGTTTTCCAACCTGGGATTCATCTTCAACAACTGGGCGGAGGCGGGGTTCAAGCAGAGCTTTATCGACGAATTCGCCGATTGGCTGGACCAGAAGATCAGCTGGGTCAAAGTCGAGCTGTAGTCCTTCTATCACTATTCCCAAATATGTCAGAGTTTTACATTGAGACCTGGGGGGTGTCTGAGTATAATGGCGCGCTTCCATTTTCCCGCTCGGGAGCCCCCGCGATGCTGCGTATCAGCCAAGAAGCTCTGACATTCGACGACATTCTCCTAGTGCCCGGTTATTCCGAGGTGCTTCCTAACGAAGTCAGTCTCAAGACCCGCCTAACCCGTGGCATCGAGCTGAATATTCCCCTGGTTTCCGCTGCCATGGACACCGTCACCGAAGCCCGTTTGGCAATCGCCATGGCCCAGGAAGGCGGCATCGGCATCATCCACAAGAACATGACCATCGAGCAGCAAGCTGCCGAAGTGCGCAAGGTCAAGCGTTACGAAGCCGGTGTGGTGAAGGATCCGATCACCATCGAAGCCGACGCTACCGTGCGTGACCTGTTCGACCTGACTCGCCTGCACAACATCTCCGGCGTTCCGGTACTGCACGATGGCGACCTGGTCGGCATCGTCACTTCCCGTGACGTGCGTTTCGAGAACCGTCTGGAAGTCACCGTCCGCGAAGTGATGACGCCTAAAGAGCGCCTCGTGACTGTCAAGGAAGGTGCCGACAAGAACGACGTGCGCGAACTGCTGCACAAGCACCGTATCGAGCGCGTGCTGATCGTCGACGACAAATTCGCCCTCAAGGGCATGATGACTGTCAACGACATCGAAAAAGCCAAGGCTTACCCGCTGGCCAGCAAGGATGACCAAGGTCGTCTGCGCGTCGGCGCTGCGGTCGGTACCGGCAAAGACACCGGTGATCGCGTTTCGGCCCTGGTGGCGGCCGGTGTTGACGTGGTGGTGGTCGACACCGCCCACGGTCACTCCAAAGGCGTGATCGACCGCGTTCGCTGGGTCAAGCAGAACTTCCCTGAGGTGCAGGTGATCGGCGGCAACATTGCCACCGGCGCTGCCGCCAAGGCCCTGGCCGAAGCCGGTGCCGATGCGGTCAAGGTCGGTATCGGCCCTGGCTCGATCTGCACCACGCGTATCGTTGCCGGTGTGGGCGTGCCGCAAATCAGCGCCATCGCCAATGTCGCCGCTGCCCTTGAAGGCACTGGCGTACCGCTGATCGCCGACGGCGGCATCCGTTTCTCCGGTGACCTGTCCAAGGCTATCGTTGCCGGTGCTTCCTGCGTGATGATGGGCTCGATGTTCGCCGGTACCGAAGAAGCGCCGGGCGAGATCGAACTGTTCCAGGGCCGTTCCTACAAGGCTTACCGCGGCATGGGTTCGCTGGGCGCCATGTCCCAGGCGCAAGGCTCTTCCGACCGTTATTTCCAGGACTCCTCGGCAGGCGCCGAGAAGCTCGTACCGGAAGGCATCGAAGGCCGTGTGCCGTACAAGGGCACCCTGAGCGCCATCATCCATCAACTGATGGGCGGCCTGCGTTCCTCGATGGGCTACACCGGCAGCGCCGACATCGAAGAAATGCGCACCAAGCCAGAGTTCGTACGGATCACCGGCGCCGGCATGGCTGAATCCCATGTCCACGACGTGCAGATCACCAAGGAAGCGCCAAACTACCGCGTAGGTTGAGGCTTCCAGCAAAACGTTAAGTAACCGGGGCTGTTCTTTCAGCCCCGAGTTGTTTCTGATTCATTAGACGAGACTGACTTCATGGCCCTCGACATTCACGCCCACCGCATCCTGATCCTCGACTTCGGTTCCCAGTACACCCAACTGATCGCCCGCCGCGTGCGTGAAATCGGCGTGTACTGCGAACTGCACCCGTTCGACATGGATGACGAAGCGATCCGCGAATTCGCACCGAAAGGCGTCATCCTCGCCGGTGGCCCCGAGTCCGTGCACGAAGCCAACAGCCCGCGTTGCCCGCAAGCCGTGTTCGACCTGGGTGTTCCTGTCTTTGGTATCTGCTACGGCATGCAGACCATGGCCGAGCAACTGGGCGGCAAGGTTGAAGGTTCCGAGCTGCGTGAATTCGGTTATGCCCGTGTCGACGTGGTCGGCAAGAGCCGCCTGCTGGACGGCATCGAAGACCACATCGACGCCGACGGCCTGTTCGGCCTCGACGTGTGGATGAGCCACGGTGACAAGGTCACCAGGATGCCGGAAGACTTCCACATCCTGGCCAGCACCCCGAGCTGCCCGATCGCCGGCATGTTCAGCGACGAGCGTCGCTACTACGGCGTGCAGTTCCACCCGGAAGTGACCCACACCAAGCAAGGCGGGCGCATCCTGTCGCGCTTCATTCTCGACATCTGCGAGTGTGAAGCCCTGTGGACCCCGTCGAAAATCGCTGAAGACGCGATCGCCAACGTACGCGCCCAGGTCGGTACCGACAACGTGCTGCTCGGTCTGTCCGGCGGCGTTGACTCCTCCGTGGTCGCTGCGCTGCTGCACAAGGCCATCGGCGACCAACTGACCTGCGTGTTCGTTGACAACGGCCTGCTGCGCCTGCACGAAGGCGAGCAGGTAATGGCCATGTTCGCCGAGAACATGGGCGTCAAGGTGATCCGCGCCAACGCCGAAGAGCAGTTCTTGAACAACCTGGCCGGCGAGTCCGACCCGGAGAAGAAGCGCAAGATCATCGGTCGCACCTTCATCGACGTGTTCGATGCCCAGTCCAACAAGCTGGACAACATCAAGTACCTGGCCCAGGGCACCATCTACCCCGACGTGATCGAGTCGGCCGGCGCCAAGAGCGGCAAGGCCCACGTGATCAAGTCCCACCACAACGTGGGTGGCCTGCCTGAGGAAATGAACCTCAAGCTGGTAGAACCGCTGCGCGAACTGTTCAAGGACGAAGTCCGCCGTCTGGGCCTGGAACTCGGCCTGCCGTACGACATGGTGTACCGCCACCCATTCCCAGGCCCGGGCCTGGGCGTGCGCATCCTCGGTGAAGTGAAGAAGGAATACGCCGACCTGCTGCGTCGTGCCGACCACATCTTCATCGAAGAACTGCGCAAGGCCGACTGGTACCACAAGGTCAGCCAGGCGTTCGTGGTGTTCCAGCCGGTTAAGTCCGTGGGCGTTGTAGGCGATGGCCGTCGTTACGCCTGGGTCGTGGCCCTGCGTGCGGTAGAAACCATCGACTTCATGACCGCCCGTTGGGCACACCTGCCGTACGAACTGCTGGAAACCGTCAGCGGCCGTATCATCAATGAGATCGAAGGTATTTCGCGCGTTACTTATGACGTGTCGAGCAAGCCGCCGGCGACGATTGAGTGGGAGTAAGGCTGATCCGCAACCACCTGATTCATAGGTAAAAAACCAGGTGGCTGCGATTTTTCCACGTCATCAATGGCTCGGTTCATGGTGCGTGGTGCGGGTCTCGTCTGAAACAACAAAGCCCGCATTGGCGGGCTTTGTTGTTTCAGACGAACACGTTAATCAGAAATCGTAACGCACGTTCGCAGTGAAGGTGTCGGCGTCGAAACCGCTGCTGGTCAGGTAGTTGTACATCCCTCCCACGCTCCACGCGCCCACGCGGTAGTTCGCGCCCAGTCCCAGCTCGTAGCTGTCGCGTGCGGGTGTCGCGCCGGTGGTGGTGAACGGGGTACCGCCGAGCACGAAGGTGGAGGTGGTACCGGCCTTGTCGCCGATGAAATCGTGCCAGGCCATCAGCTTGGCTTCCGGTTCCAGGCTGCCCACGCCTACGTCAAAGGCGGCCGCCAGGCGAGCGCCCAGGCCCATTTCGCCGATTTCATAACGCTGGCTGCCGACGTTGAGGGCGGCTGAGCTGCCTTTTTCACGGTACGAATCAATCGATACGTTGGCATAGCGCGCACCGACCTGTGGTTCCAGCAGCCACTGTTTGTCGAGTTGGAACGTGTAGCCTGCCAGTGCGTTGACGCCGAAGATCTCGCTGTCGTAGTCGGCCTTGGCGCGGGTGCCGGCGATGTAGCGTTTAGACTCGTTGTCGTTCCAGCCATACATCAGCGAGGTGTCGACGAAGAAGTTGTCACGGGCCCAGTTGCCATACAGGGTCAGTGCATGGCCGCTGACGTCGGTTTTGTTGCCCAGGTCGGATTTGACGTCGCTGGTCAGGTAGCTGTAAGCCAAGCCCACGGTGGTATCGGTGTTGAGTTTGCCGTCGGCACCCACGGCGATGCCGTTGGTGTTGGCGTCGTAGCCGTCGATACCGTGGCGGCTGTCCTGGTTGGCATCGCTGGACAGCGCTTGCAGCCATACGCCTTGTTCTGCCAGGACGTCACCGGAGGACAGGCCGCTACGTGCTTTGCTGGCGCGGCGGTTGATGGCACTTGCGACCAGGTTCTGGCTGTTGGTGGCGGCGTTGACCGCCCCACGGCTGACGTCCGGGGCCAGGGTTTCGGCAAGCTTGGCCAGCTCTTCACTGGTGGCGGCGTTGGCGAAACGCTGGAATACCGGGTCGCTTTCGTCCATCTGGCCCAGGGCCGTGTTCTTGAGCGGCGTGATGGCGTTCACCGCATTGCGCGAACCACGGGCACCCAGCAGGTCTTGTGTGATCACCTCATCACTGCGGGTGGCAACCAGTGCTTTCACGTCCTGGCCTTCGATGCCGAAGTTCCTCACTTCAAGCAGCGCTGAGGAGGAAACCACGGACAGGTTCTGCGGGTCTTCCCAAGTGCCAGAGTTAATGAGGGTGTAGCGGGTGCCCTGGGCCGACGTGCGGAAGTCGTCGGAGCGAGCCTGCAGTTCGATCTGGCTGCCTGGAGAGAAGAAGGTATTGCCGGTGACTTTCAGGATCGGCGTGTTGGGCTGCGTGTTGTTATCCAGCAGCAGGCGCAGGCGCGCAGTGTCGCTGTCCATGTCGAGGTCGCCCACAATCGTGGTCTGCGGGCGAAGGAGAGTCAGGCGGCCACCGTCGATATCGACGTAACCGGCGCGGATGGTCGAGCCATCGAACATCGCGTCCCCTCGCACCAGCACACCACTCAGGCCCAGCAGGTCACCCTTGACCTGACCACCCTGCCAGTAGAAATACGAAGGGGAGGTATTGTCGTCCGCCAGAATGGCTGCGGTGCCGCCTTCGATGAGGCCACCTGTCTGCCTGATGGAGAGGGTGTCGAAACCGCCGGAGGTGTCGAGGCTGCGAAAGCGGATGCCGACCCCGTCAGCGGAGATAGTCCCGCTGTTGTTGATATCACTCTTGAAGGGAGCGCCTGCCATCTGACCGGTAAAGCGTGCTTTCTCGATGTCGATACCCACAGAGTCGATGCCACGCGCGGTGATAGTGCCCGAGTTATTGATGCGCGCCTGGGTAGAGGTGATCAGCATGCCTTCGGCATTTGCGCCAGTCACAGTGATGTTGCCGTTGTTGTTCACTTCACCAGCGATCTTTGCCAGATACAGGTCCAGCCCGACGACGGCGTTGCCGCTCACCGTAATGTCGCCATTATTTACCAAGTCGCCACCGACGTTGGAATTGAGGGTCATGGCGATACCGGACGGGAAGTCGGTGGGGGTCGCAGCCGTCAGGTTGATTTTGCCCTGGTTGACCAAGTTACCCGCCAGGGTCACATTCATCAGATTTACACCTGCGTTTTGCGACGTCCCGGTGAAGGTGGCGTTATTGAAAACCTCATCGGAGCTGCTGTATGCCCCTGTGCTCAGGTCGTAGTTAAGGTCGGGTGCGGGTGCAGCATGGGCCGTGGCAGTGGCAGCCGCGACGGACAGCGCCAACAACGAGCGGCGCAGGTGGGAAATGTTCAAGGCAGTATCCTTACAGGGCAAAAACTGACAGGGAATAACGCACGCGTCAGCGTCAGTTTTTAGGCATCCCTGCCAGCTTGTCAGTGAGTGCTGATTCAAGCGCGCTCGAATTTACACGATGCCTGTAGGACAATTCATCATAAAAATAATTAATGCCGAACAAAAAGCTAAAAAATGCGACGTCCCAGTTGTTTTTTGAAGTTTTACGGGAACATTCAGCAATAATCGGAACGTTAGAGTCGCTATTGCAGTCCCGGGCGGGTCAGGCACTAGGGGGAAGGGGATTCGGATGTTTTTAAACGGACCTTCCCGTCCTCAATCTGAGGATTCTCATGTGCCAACGGAGTTTTGACCCATTGGCTCCAAGTTGCTTCCCACCCACTGTCGTGGTTTGCTCCTGGTACAGGAACGTATTGGGAGAGGGGGGAGTCAAGCGCCTGTTGGTACTTATCAGCTAGCTTACCGGGAATGATCAGGTCAGCTTCTCCGATGAAATGACGCTGGGGTAATAAGGCGAGTCGATCACGGTAGTCCAGCGGATCCAGTGAACCGTCGAGCGGCGACAGCCCTTTCATCGTCGCCCACAGGCGTGGACTGAGATTGCCAGCAAGGGTCTGCACCTGGGTAACATCATTGCGCTGCGCCGCTAACAATAATGCGAGAGCGGCACCACCTGAATACCCCACCAGTTCGAACTCACTATTGCCATATCGCTGTTTTAGTTGGTCCAACGCCTGGCTGAGGCGGGTGACCACTTCCTGGGAAAATCGTCGGTTGGTCCAGAGTGCTGGCTGACAGGCTGCGGTCATGACGAACTGGCAGGGACGTGCCAGGTACGCATTCGGTGTCGGATCATCGACTGCCAGCCGTGGCACTAACAGATTGTGCGGGCTCGGATCCAGGCTGGGTTGAGTGGCCGTCGCCCAGGAATGGCCATCGCCTTCCAGGTAAACACGCAGGCGAGTCATCTTTTCTGCCGTGCGCGGCGCAAGTATGAAGAGGGGGAAGGCGTGTCCCGGCAGGACTTCCAATTGTCGTCCATGCTCTTCAGCCAGTTGTTGCAGTGCCTCGCGCGGCGATTGGCAGGCGATGAGAAGCGCGCTGACCATCACCATCCAGGCTTTATAAAGGCAGGCCAATGTCCGACGACAGGGAAAGTGTTTATTCATGGGAAAGGCAAAGTCTGAGTCTGATGGCGGGGGCATCGACACCCTCCGCTAGAGTGAGTAAAAAACCTGGCCTCGGCCAGGTTTTTTATTACCTGTCAGGCAGGAAGCCGACTTTGCAGACTCATGCCCATATTGGTGAGGGCGCTGGACAGCTGTTCCAGCGTGGGGAACCGTATGTCATGCACGCCTGCCCAGGCCGGGCGGTCAATGTAAAAGCTGCCGTCGGCCAGCCGATTGATGGGGGTCGCAACGATGCCCCTGTCTCTGCTGTGGTGCCGCAGGGTGTAGTTGCCCTGGTTTTCGTCGATCAGGTACATGCCCTTGCGAAACAGCAGCCTCTGCTGTTGCTCCAATGTCCGGTGCACCGTCGGCGCTTCCACTTGTACGCGCAGGTCGGCATGCAAGGTGTCGAAGCTGTCACCGATGCTTTCATGACTGGGGGCGCTGTCGCGATCAATGGCGATGCCGGGGTCGATACGCACCTCGTTGCCTTGCCCCGGAAAGACCTCTTCTATACGCAGACCGATACCTCCTTCCAGTTCACTGAGACCGGCGAATCCATTGAAGGTGTTGATGTTTCTGGCGCCGGTCAGTACCAGCCATTTACCGCCGCCGTTCAGCGCTCTGTCGGCTTGAACAAGGATGTGGGCGAGGTAATTGCTCATCACCTGCTCTGAAAGATCGGCGATAGGGGTGGGGTATTTGTAATGGGCTGCGCAGTCGATAGCCTGCACGCGTATGCCATTGGCCCTGGCGGTCTTGACCAGTTCCAGTTCGTTGAACCGCCCGGATGGATCGGTGCCCAGCTTGCCAAGGTAGCTTTCCAGGTCCTCCGGCATCTCGCCGGTCTGGAAGTAGTGGTTCAGATCATCCTGGGCGAAGTCGTTGAGCAGGCGCCGCACATACAAGGTTTTCACGCCCTTGCGCGCGAAGAGCGGCATGTTGCTGATCACCAGGCGGGTGCTGGTGATGCGGTCCAGGGTTTCGCCGATGACGTAGCCCGGTAGGTCTTCGGGCAGGCGTTCGAGGACTTCTTCGAAGGCCGTTGTCGGTTCAAAGGCGGGGATGTCCGGACGAGGTGGCAGGCGGGTCCAGGACAGTTCCTTGTAGAAGTCTTGTGCTGATTGCAGCAGTTTGCGCTGAGTTTCGCCGAAGTAGTAGGTGAAGCGGTCAATGCGGCCGAAGCGGCTGTGAACATGGGTTTCAGTGAGGCCCATTGCCCAGCGTTTCACTTCCGGGCGGGTGGATGGCGGGGTATCGAAGGGGCTGGTCACCCTGCGCAGCGAGTGGGGTGGCGTGGTCATCGCTTGTGGCGGTGGCGGAACCTGCGAGGGGGCCAGCCTCCGGGCGCTTTTGCTGGAGTTTCCCCCGCCGCCTTTCAAACCGTTGCCGTGGGGCACAGGTTCCCATTCGTTGAGTTCGTTCAGGCGCACCGGCAGCGCGCCGGAAAAGCCATGGGGGTTGTTCGGGTCGACAATCGCCCAATGCCCACGACCGTTGGGGTCGGCTTCGTAGCGCACGTAATAGGCTTGGTCGTTCATCAGGATGGCTTGCTGAGGCATGCCGTCGGAGGTCCGCAGGCTATAGACCTGCTGGAACTTTCCGGGGGCGGTATCCAGGTGTTCTCCTTCCAGTATCAGGTTGGCCTGGTAGGTGGCGGGTACCACAGGCTCAGGCACCGGCGGTGCGCTGGCGGGCGCTGTGGGCGGCGTCAGCTCAATGGGCTCCGTTGCGAGGGTATCGGCTGCTTCGGCGATATCGGGCACGACCCCGTCGGCTTTCAACAGTGCCAGGTTAAACAGCGTATCGATGGCACTGAATACCGCGCCCAGCTCCCCGGCGTGGCGTTCGGCCGGGGTCTTGCCGTTGATGGCCTGGTCGATGTTCAGGCCAAGATTTGCCGCACTGGCCCCCACCACCACCAACGCTACCGGCCAGCCGACCACGGCCATCGGGCCGAAGGTTTTGCCAAAGGCGTTCAGGTAGCCGATCCAGAGTTTCTTGCGCAGGTCGCCATTGCTGCGCAGGGAAAAATCCGTGTCATTGCGCATGCGCGTCTGACTCGATTGCGCCAGCCAGGTAAAGGCATCGTCCTCGATGGTCTGGTCGGCTTGATTGATCAGGCGGTGGTCCCAGGTGCCCCAGTCGACAAACAACTGGTCGAGTTGGTGGGACAGGCCCTTGTCCACCCAGTCCGGCGGCAGGGTACCCGCCAGGGCCTGGGCGGTGCGATAGATCAGCACGGGGGTGAGCAGCATCTGTTTCCACGTCACGGCATCGGTGTCGTCCTGCTGCACCTGGGCCGACAGTGGAAAGTGAGCCATGAAGCGTGCGCGATTATCCGGGTGGCTGGTCTGGTTCAGCAGCCAGAAATGCAGGTCAGCTGCGGTCTCGAAACAGTGGAAGGCCTGGGACTCACCCGGAACGTAGAGAATTTGCCGGCCATCGCCGTCGACGATGCGCAGGATATCCGTAGCGGTATGTCCACCAATATCCAGCGCCGCCACACGCAGCCCGCTGGCTGAAGTGGCCTTGGCTTGCAGGTTGGACAGGGTTGGGGGCCAGCACAGATTGCTGGCCAGGGCTCGAATCACCGTCTGCAACTGCGACTTGCTGAGATGCCCGGCCTGTCGTGCTTGCAGGGCCTCGGCCAGGCAGTTGACCTTGGCCAGGGTGCGAAAATCATCGAAGTGAGTGCGCCAGAATGCATCCATGCGCGTGGTGTAGCGATCGCTGAAATTGATCGCCCAGAAGTCCTTGAGCACCGCGCTGGCGGACAGCGGCACTTCGTTATGCTGATCGAATAACCGCGCTTCGGCACCTTCGCGATAAAAGCCACCATCACCGTCGAGCAGGTCGGCATTGTCCTGGTCATGGACCTCGAAGCGGTGAATGACCAACTGCGTCAGCGTCATCGACGCCTGGGGTTTTTCGTTGTGGCTCCAGCCCGTAAACGTCGCCGGGTCACCGACGCCGCCGTTGAAGCGGTGCCAGTACACGTGATCGGGATCCAGGTTCGCCAGATCGTATTTTGCGAGAATCTCGCGGGCGGCCTCGATGGCCATCCTCTGCATGTTCGGGCACGCATCCAGCACGATGGGCGCCAGGGCCCTGAGTTGTTGCTGAGCGGCGGGGGAGGTGTCGGCAAGCGGCATGCTGCTCTCCTTAAGGGGGAAGAGCCGAGCATGCCAAGCCGTTTAGACGGGCGTTGGGTAGATAGTTAGCGCCTGGCGATATCGGAGAAGTAAAACTTATCCAACGTATGCCGCGACTCGGTGTACTCGAACTGCCGCCCGTCCTGCAAAAACGTCTGGTTGCTCACCACGATCACATGGCTCTGACCTTCGAGGTCCAGGTGCGTCTGGTCGTCCTTGCTGCGGGGCAGGGCTTCGATGGTGCGCTGGGCGTAGCTGATCTGCAGTTGCAAGGTCTGCTCGATGAAGGCGTAGATCGACTGTTCGGCAATCGCCTGGTCCAGGCCGGGGATCAGGTCGGCGACGAAGTGGTTGATGTCGAGGATCACCCGTTTGCCGCCGATGCGCCGTACCCGTTTGATGCGTGTGATGAGGCTGCCGGGTTCGGCCTCGATGTGTTGCAACAGCGGGCCTTCCAGGGGGAGCTGGGTGAATTCGACCACTTCGGTGCGTACGTCATCGCCCAGGTCGGCGTGGGTTTCGTGGAAGCTGACGATGCCGCCGAGTTGGAACTCAATCGGGTTGGGCGAGAGCACGAAGGTGCCCTTGCCGTGGATCTTTTGCGCAAACCCTCGCTCCTGCAACTGCTCGATGGCGCGACGCACGGTGCCTCGGCTGGCCTGGTAGCTGTCCATCAATTCGGTTTCGGAGGGCAGGCGCGTGCCGCGTTGCAGGCGTTCGGTGGTGATGCTGGCAAGCAGATCGGTATAGATCTGGTTGTATTTGCTCATGGATAGGGCTCTGTGCCGCGTTGGCGTTCAAGGCAGGAACCTTAGAGGCAGAGCGGGAGTTTGTCCATTAGACCCATGGATTTCTGCGGCTTGCAGCGCAGCGGTGTCCTGTAGGGAATAAACAAAATCAAACTCGTACAGACGAGTTGTTGCTTTAACTCGTCTGTACGAGTACTTTTGCCTTCGGCGTGCTGCCAATGACTGCCCCCCAAATAAAAAAATCAAAGTGGAAACCAAGCATGAGCCACGACTATTCCAACATTGCCCGCGAGATCCTCGAGCACCTCGGGGGCAGCGACAACCTTGAGCAAGCTGCCCACTGCGTGACCCGCCTGCGCCTGGCGCTCAAGGACCCGAGCCTGGTCAACAACAGCGCGTTGAACCAGGTCGATCTGGTCAAGGGCTCGTTCTTCACCGGCGGTTTGTTCCAGGTGGTGATCGGCCCCGGCGAAGTGGAAAAGGTCTACGCCGCCCTGCGCGAACAGACCGGCCTCGCTGCCGCCACCATCGCCGATGTGAAGAAGAAGGGCGCCGACAAGACCAACGCCATGCAGCGCCTGGTGCGGGTGTTCTCCGATGTGTTCATGCCGATCCTGCCCGCGTTGATCATCGCTGGCCTGTTGATGGGCGTGAACAACCTGATGGGCGCCAAGGGCATGTTCATCGAGGTCCAGACGCTGCTGGAGGCGTATCCGAACCTGGATGGCTTGTGGAGCCTGATCAACCTGATGGCCAACACCTCGTTCGTGTTCCTGCCGGCGCTGGTGGGCTGGTCGGCGGCCAAGCGCTTTGGTGGCAGTGAAATCCTCGGCATTGTGCTCGGCCTGATGCTGGTGCATCCCGATCTGCTCAATGCCTGGAACTACGGCAAGGCGGTCGCCGGGCTCGACGGCCAGAGCCTGCCGTACTTCGATATTTTCGGTTGGTTCAAGATCGAGAAAGTCGGCTACCAGGGGCAGATCCTGCCGATCCTGATGGCGGCGTATGTGATGAGCGTCATCGAGAAATGGCTGCGCGCTCGCGTGCCCAACGCCATTCAATTGCTGGTCGTGCCAATCACCACCATCGTCGTCACCGGCGTGCTGGCGTTGGCGATCATCGGCCCGGTCACCCGCCACCTCGGCATCCTGATCACCGAAGGCGTGGTCACCCTGTTTGACCTGGCACCGATGGTTGGCGGAGCGATTTTCGGCCTGCTGTACGCGCCGCTGGTGATCACCGGCATGCACCACATGTTCCTCGCCGTGGACCTGCAACTGATTTCTACCCAGGGCGGCACCTTTATCTGGCCGATGATCGTGATGTCCAACCTGGCCCAGGGCAGCGCCGCGCTCGCGGTGTTCTACACCACCCGCAATGCGCGGGATAAAAGCATGGCTTCGACCTCGGCGATTTCCGCCTACTTCGGCATCACGGAACCGGCGATGTTCGGGGTGAACCTGCGCTTCAAGTTTCCGTTTTACGCGGCCCTGGTGGGCTCGGCGCTGGGCAGCATTTTCCTGTCGCTGAACAAGGTGCAGGCCTCGGCCATCGGCGTCGGTGGTTTACCTGGGTTTATCTCGATCGTGCCGCAATCCATCGCGATGTTTGTGATCGGGATGGTCATCGCGATGGTCGTGCCGTTTGCATTGACCTGTGCGTTGAGCATGAAGATTGTTCGGCCGGGTTATCGCGTCGCCTGATCAATCGCCATCAAGGCCCGAGAGGCCAGCACAAAACTCTACTGAAGGAATCCACCATGCAAGACTGGCAACACTCGGTGATCTACCAGATCTACCCCAAGAGCTTCCACAGCCACGCGGGTAACGCCACCGGTGACCTGCTGGGCATCGTGGACAAACTCGACTACCTCAAATGGCTGGGCGTGGATTGCCTGTGGATCACCCCGTTCCTGCGCTCGCCGCAAAGGGACAACGGCTACGACATCAGCGACTACTACGCCATCGACCCCAGCTACGGGACCATGGCCGACTGCGACCTGTTGATCAGCGAAGCGGCCAAGCGTGGCATCAAGCTGATGCTCGACATTGTGGTCAACCACACCTCCATCGAGCATGAGTGGTTCCAGCAGGCGCGCAGCAGCCTCGACAACCCCTACCGCGACTTCTACATCTGGCGCGACCAGCCGAACAACTGGGAATCCAAGTTCGGCGGGTCGGCCTGGGAATACGAGGCGCAAACCGGCCAGTACTTCCTGCACCTGTTCGACCACACCCAGGCCGACCTCAATTGGGACAACCCCCAGGTGCGTGCCGAGGTGTTCAAGTTGATGCGCTTCTGGCGTGACAAGGGCGTGGGCGGTTTCCGCCTGGACGTGATCAACCTGATCTCCAAGCCCGCCGATTTCCCCGAAGACAACAGCGACGGCCGCCGCTTCTACACCGACGGCCCGAACGTGCATGAATACCTGCAGGAGATGCACCGCGAAGTCTTTGAAGGCCATGACCTGATCAACGTCGGCGAGATGTCGTCCACCAGCCTTGAGCATTGCATTCGCTACTCGCGGCCAGAGTCGAAAGAGCTGTCGATGACCTTCAACTTTCATCACCTGAAAGTCGATTACCCGAACCTGCAGAAGTGGGTGAAGGCCGACTTCGACTTCCTGCAACTCAAGCAGATCCTCTCCGACTGGCAACTGGGCATGCAGGCCGGTGGCGGCTGGAATGCGCTGTTCTGGTGTAACCACGATCAACCCCGGGTGGTCTCGCGGTTTGGTGACGACGGTGAGCATCGTGTGGTCTCGGCCAAGATGCTCGCCACCGCGCTGCACTTCCTCCAGGGCACGCCGTTCGTGTACCAGGGCGAAGAACTGGGCATGACCAATCCGGGCTTCGACAGCATCGATCAGTACCGCGATGTGGAGACCCTGAACATCTTCCGCCTCAAGCGCGATGCCGGTGACTCCGAAGCGGCGAGCATGGCGGCGATCATACAGAAGTCCCGCGACAACGGCCGTACGCCCATGCAGTGGAACACGCAGCCGAATGCGGGTTTCAGCACCGGCGAGCCCTGGATCGGCCTCCCGGCGAATGCTGCGCAGATCAACGTTGAACACCAGCGCGACGATCCCGACTCCGTGCTGCATCACTACCGCGCACTGATCGCCCTGCGTCGTCACGAACCGCTGATTCAAGAGGGTGTGTACCGCCAACTGCTGCAAGACCATTTGCAGGTCTGGGCGTACCTGCGCGAAGGCCACGGTGAGCGCCTGCTGGTGCTGAACAACTTCTACGGCCAACCCTGTGAGATCCAACTGCCTGGCGACGTGATCGGCGCAGCGACCGAGCAACGCCTGCTGATCAGCAACTACCCCGACTGCCCGCGACGCACGGCTACGGTCGTCTTGCGCCCCTACGAATCGTTCGTGCTGCACCTGATTGATTGATACGCCCCCTGTAGGAGCGAGCTTGCTCGCGAAAAACCTGAGAGCGCCGCGTTAAACCAGTATCGCTGCGTAATCGTTAGCGTTCTTCGCGAGCAAGCTCGCTCCTACAGGGAATCGTGTCGTGCAAGGACAGTAATAAAACAATAAAAATAGAAGGAGCATTCATGAAAACAACAATAAAGCTGGGCCTCGTTGCATCCTGCCTGAGCCTGCCATTCGGCGCGCAGGCCCTGGAATTTGCCGGTTACTTACGCAGCGGCGCGGGGACGTCGACAGGTAGTGGCAAGCAGCAGTGTTTCCAGTTGCCGGGGGCGCAAACCAAATACCGACTGGGCAACGAATGCGAGCAGTACGCCGAGCTGGAACTGCGTCAGGACCTGCTGACCCTCGACGATGGCTCAGTGCTCAGCGTCGACGCCATGGCATCGCTGTACAACCAATACGACCGCGCCCTTAAATTCCAGGGCGAAGACAACGGCTCGGCGCGCATGCCACAGATGTATGCGCAGTGGTCGAACCTGCCTGCCCTCAATGGCGGTTCGCTGTGGGCCGGTCGGCGTTACTACAAACGCAATGACATCCATATTTCCGACTTCTACTACTGGAACCAGAGCGCCACCGGCGGCGGTATCGAGGACGTGCTGATCGGCGACCTCAAGTACAGCTACGCCATTTCGCGCAAGGACAACCTGTACCAGAAGGAATACGCCACCCGTCACGACTTCAACGTCGCGGGCTTCAAGACCAACCCCGGCGGCGAGCTGGAGCTGGGCTTGAGCCATATCGAAAAGGCCGGTGGGCGTGACACCCACAGCGGCTGGGCACTCACCGCGCAGCATGTGCAAAAGCCCTTCCTGGGCGGCAAGAACAAATTCGCTTTGCAGTACGGCGAAGGCCCCGGCACCGGCCTGGGCTACACCGGCAATACCTTCCTGGATAACAGCAGCAAAAGTTATCGCGCCGTGGAGTTCTTCGACTGGCAAGTGACCCCGCGTTTTGGTGGGCAGATCGAGGCGGTGTACCAGAAGGATATTCGCCCCGGCAGCCAGGACCAGACCTGGATGTCCATCGGCGTACGCCCCGCGTATGCGATCAGCGAACAATTCAAACTGGTCACCGAGCTTGGGCATGATCAGGTCGATGCCACCGGCGGCACGCGCAAGCTGAGCAAATTTACCTTCGCCCCGACCTGGTCGCCCAACGGCCCGGATTTCTGGGCGCGGCCGGAAGTGCGTTTGTACTACACCTATGCGACCTGGAACGAAGCGGCCAAGCGTGCAGCGAATGAACTGGCGGCGGGCTCGGCATTGTCCGACACCGGCGCCTATGGCACCGCGCGGCATGGGTCGAACGTGGGCGTGCAGGTTGAATACTGGTGGAAATAAGTCATCCATGGGATAGGCATCCACCCAAGGATTTTTACAGAACAAAACGGCAGGTGACGTCATGACCGCAACTCAATCCCTGGAACTGCTGGCGCCCTTGTCCGGCGTGCTGCTGGCACTGGACAAGGTGCCTGACCCGGTGTTCGCCAGCCGCATGATCGGCGACGGCCTGTGCATCGATCCCACCTCGCAGACCCTGTGCGCGCCCCTGGCCGGGGTGATCAGCAATATCCAGGACAGCGGGCATGCGGTCAGCGTCACCAACGACAACGGCGTGCAGGTGCTGATGCATATCGGCCTGGACACCGTGAACCTGGCAGGCAAGGGCTTCACCCGCCTGGTCGAGGAAGGCCAGCGGGTGGAGGCCGGGCAAGCGCTGATCGAATTCGACGCCGACTACGTGGCGCTCAACGCACGCAGTTTGCTGACCTTGATGCTGGTGGTCAGCGGCGAGCCGTTCACGCCATTGGCAAGCGGCCTGGTGGAATTGGGCCAACCGGTGTTGCAGGTAGCACCCGGCAACCGGGTAGAGGAGGCCGATGAGGAGGAGGGCGATGCACGCTTCTCCAAGCCGTTGACCTTACCCAACGCCAACGGTTTGCACGCGCGCCCGGCCGCCGTATTGGCACAAGCCGCGAAAGGTTTTAACGCGAGCATTTACCTGCACAAGCAAACCCAGAGTGCCAACGCCAAGTCGCTGGTGGCGATCATGGCGCTGCAAACCGTGCAGGGCGATACCTTGCAAGTGAGTGCGGCCGGTGACGACGCCGAGGCGGCGATCCAGGCGCTGGTCGCGCTGTTGCTTGAAGGCTGCGGCGAGGCCATCGCGGCACCGGCTGCACAGCTTGAAGCGCCCGTGCCGGTATCGTCGGCGACGCTGCTGCGAGGCGTTTGCGCATCGCCGGGATCGGCGTTTGGCCAAGTGGTCCAGGTTGCTGAGCCCGAGCTGAAGGTGATTGAACAGGGCGCTGGCGAGGCGTTCGAGCGCGCCGCTTTGAACCGTGGCTTGCTGGCTGCAACCGAAGCGCTGCAAGCCCTGCAAACCCAGGCGGCGGGCAGTGCCCAGGCGCAGATTTTCCGTGCCCATCAGGAGTTGCTCGAAGACCCGACGCTGCTGGAACAAGCCGATGGCCTGCTGGCCGAAGGCAAGAGCGCCGCATTTGCCTGGAACAGCGCCACGGTCGCCACTGCCCAGCTGTTCCAGAACTTGGGCAATGCCCTGTTGGCCGAACGTGCGGCGGACCTGGCGGATGTCGGCCGGCGTGTGCTGAAGCTGATCCTCGGTATTCAAGACCGCGCCTGGGACCTGCCCGACCGCGCGATCCTGGTTGCCGAGCAACTGACGCCTTCGCAAACCGCCAGCCTCGACACCCAAAAAGTGCTGGGGTTTGTCACCGTCGGCGGCGGGGCGACCAGCCATGTCGCGATCCTGGCGCGGGCCTTGGGCCTGCCTGCCATGTGTGGGGTCGGGCCTGAAGTGCTGGCGCTGGCCAATGGCAAACAGGTCCTGCTCGACGCCGACAAGGGCGAGCTGCACCTGGACCCCAACCTGGCCGAGATCGAACAGCTGGAAGCTGCGCGTAAGCAGCACGTGCTGCGACGCCAGCGTGACGTGGCGCAGGCTTTAGTGCCTGCGATTACCCGCGACGGCCATCACGTCGAGGTGAGCGCCAACGTCGCTTCGTTGCAGGAAGTGGAGCAATCCCTGGCCCTCGGGGGCGAAGGCGTCGGCCTGCTGCGCTCGGAGTTTTTGTACCTGGATCGCAATCGCGCCCCAAGCGTGGATGAGCAGGCCGCCACCTACAGCGCCATCGCCCGTGCCCTGGGCACCGAGCGCAATCTGGTGGTGCGCACCCTGGACGTCGGCGGCGATAAACCCCTGGCGTACGTGCCGATGGACAGTGAAACCAACCCGTTCCTGGGCCTGCGCGGCATACGCCTGTGCCTGGAGCGCCCGGAGCTGTTGCGTGAACAGTTGCGCGCGATCCTCGCCAGTGCCGGGCTGGCACGCCTGCATATCATGTTGCCGATGGTCAGCCTGCTGTCGGAGCTGCACCTGGCCCGCCAGATTCTGGAAGAAGAAGCCCAGGCCCTTGGGCTCAGCGCGTTGCCCAAACTGGGCATCATGATCGAGGTGCCGTCGGCGGCCCTGATGGCGGATGTGTTTGCGCCCCATGTGGATTTCTTCTCCATCGGCACCAACGACCTGACCCAATACACCCTGGCCATGGACCGTGATCACCCGCGCCTGGCCAGCCAGGCCGACAGCTTTCACCCGGCGGTATTGCGCCTGATCGCCGCCACCGTCACGGCCGCCCATGCCCATGGCAAGTGGGTGGGCGTATGCGGCGCACTGGCCTCCGAAGCCCTGGCGGTGCCGGTGTTGCTCGGGTTGGGGGTGGATGAACTGTCGGTCAGTGTGCCGCTGATCCCCAGCATCAAGGCCACCGTCCGCGAGCTGGACCTGGCCGGCTGCCAGACCATCGCCCGTCAGGTACTGGGCCTGGAAGAGGCCGCCCAGGTGCGCGAGGCCTTGCGCCTGTACCACGCGGCCACCGTTGAAACCTCACCTGTCGTGGAGCACTGAGCATGTTCGAGAAATTGCAGCGGGCGTTCTGGAAAGCCCTGACCCCGGATTTGATTGCCGAGACGGTGGCGGTGCCGACACAGGGGCTGTTGTCGGCCGAGGTGCTGAGGGCGCTGGGCGGTACGAATAACCTCAAGTCGCAGCAGCGTGTGGCGCTGACGCGGGTGCGGGTGCAATTGCAGGATGCTGAGAAGTTTGATGCTGCGGCGTTAAAGGCCGCGGGGGTCTCTGGGGTGATGGTATTGACGGGTGGGGTGGTCCATTTGCTCATCGGGCTCGAAGCCAAGTAGGCGTACATCGCCTCCTGTAGGAGCGAGCTTGCTCGCGAGAAACGTCAACAATAACGCGTGCTTCCTGAATGAACGCGGTGCCTGTGAGTTTTTCGCGAGCAAGCTCGCTCCTACAAAAAGCCTTAACTGACTGGCATTAGGGCAAGCCACCTCTCACATTGGTTTTGTGGTGTTGGGAAGATCAGTTTTACAACTGCGGGGTGTCTTCCGGCGGCTTGGTTTTATCCACACCCGGCACATGCAGATTACCTTCCACCACCTGGTTACCCTCCAACTGCGGCTGGGTCACCCACGTCAGGATGTCGTAGTAGCGCCGGATGTTCGCCACGAAGTGCACCGGCTCGCCGCCCCGGGCGTAGCCGTAGCGGGTCTTGCTGTACCACTGCTTCTGCGACAGGCGCGGCAGCATCTTCTTCACGTCCAGCCACTTGTTCGGGTTCAGGCCTTCCTTCTTCGCCAGGATGCGCGCGTCGTCCAGATGGCCGGTGCCGACGTTATAAGCGGCGAGGGCGAACCAGGTGCGGTCGGGCTCGGCGATCTTGTCGTCCAGCTCGTCCTTGATCTTGGCCAGGTACTTGGCGCCGCCCATGATGCTTTGCCTGGCATCCAGGCGGTTGGACACGCCCATGGCCTGGGCGGTGTTCTGGGTCAGCATCATCAGGCCGCGCACGCCGGTCTTTGAGGTGACCGCCGGTTGCCACAGCGATTCCTGATAGCCGATGGCCGCAAGCAGGCGCCAATCGACTTTTTCTTCCTTGGCGTAGGCGCGAAAGTGTTTCTCGTATTTGGGCAGCCGCTGCTGCAAATGCTGGGCGAAGGTGTAGGCGCCGACATAGCCGAGTACATCGACGTGCCCGTAATAGCGGTCTTTAAGGCGTTGCAGGGTGCCGTTCTTTTCCACCTTGTCCAGGTAGCTGTTGATCTCGTTGAGCAGGCTGTTGTCGTCGCCGGCGGCCACGGCCCAGCTCTGGTTGCTGGCGTTGCCGAGGTCGAACGCCACCCGTACGTTGGGGAAGTACACCTGGTTCATCGCCACTTCGTTGGAGTCCACCAGGGTCAGGTCGATTTGCCCCTCGTCCACCATGCGCAGCAGGTCGACCACCTCGACGGCATCGGATTCTTCGTATTCGATGGCCGGGTTCTGCTTCTTAAGCGCGGCCAGTTGTTCGGCGTGGGTGCTGCCCTTGAGCACCATGATCTTCTTGCCCACCAGGTCCGCCGCGTTCGTCGGGCGTGACTGGCCGTTGCGGTAGATGATCTGCGGGGTGACTTCCAGGTAAGGGTGGGAGAACCGCACCTGTTGCTGGCGTTGCTCACTGCTGACCAGGCCGGCCGCGGCGAGCACCGGGCCGTTGGGTTTGCCCAACTGGCCGAACAGGTCGTCAAGGTTGTCGGCGGTCTCGATTTCCAACTTCACGCCCAGGTCATCGGCAAAACGCTTGACCAGTTCGTATTCGAAACCGGTTTCACCGTTGCGGTCCTGGAAGTAAGTCGCCGGGCTGTTTCGGGTAATCACCCGCAATACGCCATCCTCCTTGATTCGCTCGAGCGTGCTGGGTTTATCAACACAGGCGCTGAGCATCAGGAAGAGTCCGGTGACGATGAGCCATCTGGCGCATCGCGGGCGCAAAGCAGTTGGGGAGAACATCTGCGCAGTATACGCAAACGGCCCACGGCGCCATATCTCGACAGCGGCGGACTTGTCTGCTAGCGCCGCCAAAACTGTGCTGCAACCCGCAGAAACGTGGCTTGGCGCTCGATTGTGACGGTTAAAATAACTGCGCGGAATGCCTTGGATAACGCCCCGATAGCGTGCAAACCGTGCCAACTGACGTTCGGCAGCCGCCAGCGGTGCCGTTTCGGGTGCCGTTGGCGATGGTTTACGCTAGAATGCACGGCCTCAAAGCACACCCCTTCCCGAGGCTGTCCCGAAGATGTTGATCCTGCGCGGCGCTCCTGCCCTTTCTGCCTTTCGCCACAGCAAACTCCTTGAACAACTGAGCCAGAAGGTTCCAGCGGTTACAGGCCTGTATGCTGAATTTGCTCACTTCGCCGACGTTACCGGCGTCTTGACCGCCGACGAACAGCAAGTGCTCGCACGCCTTCTGAAGTACGGCCCAAGCGTTCCCGTTCAAGAGCCGACCGGCCGCTTGTTCCTGGTCCTGCCACGGTTCGGCACCATCTCGCCCTGGTCGAGCAAGGCCAGCGATATCGCCCGCAACTGCGGCCTGGAGAAGATCCAGCGCCTGGAGCGTGGTATCGCGTTCTACGTCGAAGGTGGGTTCAGCGACGCCGAGGCCGAGCTGATCGCCAGCAGCCTGCACGACCGCATGACCCAGATCATCGTCAGCCAGCTGGAACAGGCTGCCGGCCTGTTCAGCCACGCCGAGCCCAAGCCGCTGACCGCGATTGACGTGCTGGGCGGTGGCCGCGCTGCGCTGGAGAAGGCCAACACCGAGCTGGGCCTGGCCCTGGCCGAAGACGAGATCGACTACCTGGTCAACGCCTTCAACGGTCTCAAGCGCAACCCCCACGACATCGAACTGATGATGTTCGCCCAGGCCAACTCCGAGCACTGCCGTCACAAGATCTTCAACGCCAGTTGGGACATCGACGGCGAAAGTCAGGAAAAAAGCCTGTTCGGCATGATCAAGAACACCTACGTGATGCACAGCGAAGGCGTTCTGTCGGCGTATAAGGACAACGCCTCGGTGATCGTCGGCTCGGTTGCCGGCCGTTTCTTCCCGGACCCTGAAACCCGCCAGTACGGCGCGGTGCAGGAGCCGGTGCACATCCTGATGAAGGTCGAGACCCACAACCACCCGACCGCGATTGCCCCGTTCCCGGGCGCAGCCACCGGTTCCGGCGGTGAGATCCGCGACGAAGGTGCCACCGGCCGTGGCGCCAAGCCAAAGGCCGGCCTCACCGGCTTCACCGTGTCCAACCTGCAGATCCCGGGCTTCGAACAGCCATGGGAAGTGCCGTACGGCAAGCCTGAGCGCATCGTGACGGCGCTGGACATCATGATCGAAGGCCCGCTGGGCGGCGCCGCGTTCAACAACGAGTTCGGGCGTCCGGCGCTGACCGGTTATTTCCGTACCTTCGAACAGTCCATCACCACCCCCCGTGGCGATGAAGTGCGCGGCTACCACAAGCCAATCATGCTGGCTGGCGGCATGGGCAACATCCGTGAAGAACACGTCAAGAAAGGCGAGATCCTGGTCGGCTCCAAGCTGATCGTGCTCGGCGGCCCGGCAATGTTGATCGGCCTGGGCGGCGGCGCGGCTTCCTCCATGGCCACCGGCACCAGCTCGGCAGACCTCGACTTCGCCTCCGTACAGCGCGAAAACCCTGAGATGGAACGTCGCTGCCAGGAAGTCATCGACCGTTGCTGGCAGTTGGGTGACAAGAACCCCATCAGCTTTATCCACGACGTCGGCGCCGGCGGTTTGTCCAACGCCTTCCCGGAGCTGGTCAACGATGGCGACCGCGGTGGCCGCTTCGAACTGCGCAACATTCCAAACGACGAGCCGGGCATGGCTCCGCACGAAATCTGGAGCAACGAATCCCAGGAACGTTACGTACTGGCGGTCGGCCCTGAAGACTTCGCGCGCTTCCAGGCCATCTGCGAACGCGAGCGTTGCCCGTTTGCCGTGGTCGGCGAAGCCACTGCCGAGCCGCAACTGACGGTCACCGACAGCCACTTCGGCAACAGCCCGGTGGACATGCCGCTTGAAGTGCTGCTGGGCAAAGCCCCGCGCATGCACCGTTCGGCGGTTCGTGAAACCGAGCTGGGCGATGATTTCGACCCAAGCACGCTGGACCTGACTGACAGCATTGAACGCGTGCTGCACCACCCGGCCGTGGCGAGCAAAAGCTTCCTGATCACCATCGGCGACCGCACCATCACCGGCCTGGTGGCCCGTGACCAGATGGTCGGCCCATGGCAGGTGCCGGTGGCCGACGTTGCCGTCACCGCCACCAGCTTCGACGTCTACACCGGTGAAGCCATGGCCATGGGCGAGCGTACGCCGCTGGCCCTGCTGGACGCCCCGGCGTCGGGCCGCATGGCCATTGGTGAAACCCTCACCAACATCGCCGCGTCGCGCATCGGCAAGCTGTCCGACATCAAATTGTCGGCCAACTGGATGTCCGCTGCCGGTCACCCAGGTGAAGACGCGCGTCTATACGACACCGTGAAAGCGGTCGGCATGGAGCTGTGCCCGGAGCTGGGCATCACCATTCCGGTGGGCAAGGACTCCATGTCCATGGCCACCCGTTGGAACGATGAAGGCGTGGACAAGAGCGTCACCTCGCCGCTGTCGCTGATCGTCACCGGCTTCGCACCGGTCACCGACATCCGCCAGACCCTGACCCCGCAACTGCGCATGGACAAGGGCACCACCGACCTGATCCTGATCGACCTCGGCCGTGGCCAGAATCGCATGGGCGCCTCGATCCTCGCACAAACCCACGGCAAGCTCGGCAAGCACGCTCCGGACGTGGATGACGCCGAAGACCTGAAAGCCTTCTTCGCCGTGATCCAGGGCCTCAACGCCGACGGCCACCTGCTGGCTTACCACGACCGTTCCGACGGTGGTTTGCTGACCAGCGTGGTCGAGATGGCCTTCGCCGGTCACTGCGGCCTGAACATCGTGCTCGACAGCGTTGCCGAGGACGCCTCTGAAATCAACGGCATCCTCTTCAACGAAGAATTGGGTGCGGTGATCCAGGTTCGCCAGGACGCAACCCCGGACGTACTCGCACAGTTCAGCGCCGCTGGCCTGGACGACTGCGTCGCGGTGATCGGCCAGCCGATCAACAACGGCGAGATCAACATCTCGTTCAACGGCGACACCGTGTTTGCCGGCCAGCGCCGCTTGCTGCAACGCCAGTGGGCCGAGACCAGCTACCAGATCCAACGCCTGCGTGACAACGCCGACTGCGCCGAGCAGGAATTCGACGTAATCCTGGAAGAAGACAACCCAGGCCTGAGCACCAAGCTCAGCTTCGACGTCAACCAGGACATCGCCGCGCCGTACATCAAGAAAGGCATCCGCCCACAAGTTGCCGTGCTGCGTGAGCAGGGCGTCAACGGCCAGGTGGAAATGGCGGCCGCGTTCGACCGCGCCGGCTTCAATGCGATCGACGTGCACATGAGCGACATCCTCGCCGGTCGCGTTGACCTCAACGAGTTCAAAGGCCTGGTGGCCTGCGGCGGTTTCTCCTACGGCGACGTACTGGGTGCCGGTGAAGGCTGGGCCAAGTCGGCCCTGTTCAACAGCCGTGCCCGCGATGCGTTCCAGGGCTTCTTCGAACGCAACGACAGCTTCACCCTGGGTGTGTGCAACGGTTGCCAGATGATGTCCAACCTCCACGAGCTGATCCCGGGCAGCGAGTTCTGGCCGCACTTCGTGCGTAACCGTTCCGAGCAGTTCGAAGCCCGCGTCGCCATGGTGCAGGTGCAGGAATCCAACTCGATCTTCCTGCAAGGCATGGCCGGTTCGCGCATGCCGATCGCCATCGCCCACGGTGAAGGCCATGCCGAGTTCGAAAGCGAAGAGGCGTTGCTCGAGGCCGATCTGTCCGGCTGCGTGGCCATGCGTTTCGTCGACAACCACGGCAAGGTCACCGAAAGCTACCCGGCCAACCCGAACGGCTCGCCGCGCGGGATCACCGGCCTCACCAGCCGCGACGGTCGCGTGACCATCATGATGCCGCACCCGGAACGTGTGTTCCGCGCCGTGCAGAACTCCTGGCGTCCGGAAGAGTGGAACGAAGACGGTGCGTGGATGCGCATGTTCCGCAACGCCCGCGTGTGGGTGAACTAAGGCGGTGTACAAGCTTGCCTTCTTTGTGCCCGACAGCCATGTGGAGACGGTGAAAGCCGCCGTCTTCGCTGCGGGCGGCGGGCGCATCGGCGACTACGACCGCTGCGCCTGGCAAGTGCCGGGCCAGGGCCAGTTTCGCGCGTTGGACGGCAGCCAGCCGTTCATCGGGCAGGTTGGCCAGGTTGAAGTGGTTGAAGAATGGAAGGTCGAGCTGGTGGTGGCCGATGCGTTGATCAACGCGGTGGTCGCCGCGTTGAAGCTCAGCCACCCCTATGAGACACCGGCTTATGAAGTGTGGCCGTTGGCGGATTTCTGATCCGCCCGCTGTAGAAACAAGAAACCCGCTGGGCCAGTTTGGCCAGCGGGTTTTTTGTGGGTGGTCATGAACCCGGTGTCAAAGCCTCAATGGCTCAGGGCGCGGGGGTCAACCCGACTTCTGCCTTCAATGCACTGATCAACATGTTTTCGTAGCTGAACCGCTTGCCCTGCATCGGCTCCCAGCGGTCGACATAAAACAGGCCATTGTGGTCGACCTTGATCGGCGTCGACACGATTTCCCCGGTGCGCGAACGATGCAGCAGGATGTTCTGCGAGGGCGACGGGCGTTCGATCAGGAACAGGCCGGGCCGGTTCAGGCGTGTCCTGTCCACCGCTGCGAAGGGCGCCGGGGCTTTGGTGCCGGCAACTCCGGCGTCGAGGATCAAGTCGCTACGCAAGGCCCTGGTGTAAGGGCTGATGCCTTCGGAGACGGTCTCCCAGGCCCCCGCTCGAATGTTTTGCGCCAGCGCCGGGGCGGTGTCCCGCACATGCAGGCTGACGGCACCCTGGAGTTCCGCGAGGCCAGGCACGCTCAGGTGGGTGTTGGTGTGCGCGCTGCCCACGAAGGCCACCCACTTGTGGGGCCCGTGTGCGGCCTGGTCGGCGTCGATGACCTTGGAGGCGAAGTAACTGAACAGCTGGTTGCGTGAGACATCCGCGTCCCCCAACCCCTTGATGTGGTAACTGGCGGTGCAGTCCAGGGCGCGGATGCGCATGCCGTGTCTTGCCGCGATCTGGATCACTTCCGTGTAGGTATCGCTGCCTTTGTAGCCCGGCATATGGCCCCGATCCAGCTGGGAGAGGTAGCGCTTGAGGTTGTCCGGCAGCCGTTGGGTCTGCAGAAAAATATCCAACTCGTGCTGGTGCAAATCGGTCAGCAGATGCTCCACGTACAGCGTCTTGAACTCCAGTTCCTTGAGCTTTCCCATGTAATCGCGCAGCAAGCGTTTGCTCGATTGCGCGTTGTGCCCTTCACCGATCACCAGCCCCGAAAACTCGCTGTGACGGATTTTCTCCAGCAATGCCTCGGGGGTGTTCGGCAGGCCCAGGACGGATGGCTCGGGCCGGGCTGGCGGCACGTGGCTGGCCAGGTACGTGTCGGCATCCGCACTCAGGCGCGCGCGGGTATCCACAAACGCCCTGAAGGCTTCCTGATGCTCCGGATTCTGCGGGAAGTAGCGCGTGTCCAGGCCATGCCGTGTGCTGGTCTGTCGGACGATGCTCTCGCGGAGCGGGACGGCAATGTCGTACTCGCTGTAATGCGCTGCGGCCACAGGCGCAGCGCTGGGCGATGTTGCCGGTTCGGGGGCTTTGTACGGGGTGCGCATGGTCAATTGGTAATCGCCTCTGGCCAGCGCTTCACCCGCCAAGGGGGTGTCGATCCACACGCCCACGGGTTGGTCCGTACCCACATCCACCACGCGCAGCGCGACCGCGTCCTGCAGGTCCGCCAGGCCAGGCGTTTGCTCGAAAGTACGCAGCCGGGAATGATCCACCAGGGCTACCCAGCGTTCATCCTGCTCGTCGAGGGCATCGGTCTGAATCGCCTTGTGGGAGTAATAGTTTCTGATGCTGTTGCCGCGTGGCGTCGTCGGTGGGGTGTCGCCCATTTGCAGGGCGTCGTCCAGCAAGTACGAGGTTGAGGCATCCAGGGCCTTGATCTTCACGCCCTTTTCCTGAGCCTTGCGTACCAGGGCGACGTAGGAGTACTCGGCGTTCTCGGCCAAGCCAAAGGCTTTGTCGACGGTCTTCAGGTGCCGCTCGATGTGCTGCCAGGATTTTCCGCTGTTGAGCTTCTCCAGTTTTGGACGAAACACATCACCGGGCAGGTACTCGATATAAAGGTGTTTGAAACCCTTGCTGATCAACGCGTCCATGTGTGTGACCAGCAGCTGTTTACTGGCAATGGAGCCGGGCACCGCGCCAATGACCAGGTTCTTGTTACCGCTGAAGGCATCGCTGGCGATCAGTTGTGCAAACGACGTGCTGGCGTCCAGGGCCGGAAGCTCGGCGCGGGCCGGCAACGGGTCAAGGGTCTTGAAAAAGTCCTGGGCGTCGGTGGCCAGGCGTTCGGCCTGTTGCAGGTAAGCGGTACGAAGGGATTTGAGTTCAATGGCGGCGCTTCCCAGGATCACGTCTTGCGAGCCGAAATCCCACTCCGACCGCAGCAGTATCCCGGTGCGCACATCCGGGTCGAGCACCAGTTCCAGTTTGTTGGCGTACTTTGCCGGCATCTCATAAGGCTTGAGCGGCTCCGGTGTGTCGGGCAATTTTTCATACTTGGGTGCGCCACCGGTGACGCCGGTGCGGCGCCAGACGCCTTGTGTATCGGGCGCGGCCACGCGAGTCGTGGAGATCAGTTTGCCGGTAGGCGGATCGAGTCGGTACAGCAAATAACGTCCGATCGGGTCCGGGGTGTTTTTTGCCCAAAGCAACTCGCCGTCGAACAGCACCGCCTGCATGTCTGCCGGCGCAAGTACCGGGGGTTGCAGGGGATGCACCAGCTTCAGGGCCTCGCTGGTCGCGGTGGCGCTCTGGGCGGCCTCGCGCAGGGCCGGTCTTGCCAGCTGTTTAAGGGAAACCAATGCCGGACGCAGGTCGGTGAACGCCGCGCCGGCGCTGTTCAGCACATAACCGATCAGGTGTTCCACGGCGGCACTCGTGTCGCCTTGTTGATAGGCGTTCAGGGCCAGCATGCCGTCCTTGAACGCCAGCAGCATGCCCAGGCTCAGGCTGACGATGGGAAACGGTGCGGTAGCAATGGCGGTGACCCATTCCACGCAGGTCCAGAGGATGCCCGTGATCATCTGGGTGCGATTGGCCGTGGTGCCTTCAACGTCGTCGATCCTGCGCTGCAGCTTCATGTCGTACAGGGCCCGACGCAGATCCAGCAGGGGCGGCTGTGCACGGGTTGCGTCATAGCGTGCAGGGCTGGTGTCGGTTTTGTTCAGGTCCTCGGGCAACTGCGCCTTGGCGGTTTCCAGAAAGGTACGCACTTTAACCTGGGATTGGGCACCGACCCGTAGGGTGAAATAGGCGACCATGCCGGGCACCTTTTTCAGCAGGTAGTTGAACTGCCTGGCCTCGCGAAAGCTGATGCCATCCGGTGCGTTGGGGGTATAGAGCAGCGTCGGAAAATCAGCATGGCTGAAGAGGAAAGTGCCCATCACCCATTCGCCATTGATCATCAGGCGATGAATGGCGTAGGTGCCGCGTGTCTCGGTGGCCGTTTCCCCCATGCTGGCGATACTGCGCTCCAGCCAGGCCCAATCGACCCCGGCGATGTGGCCCTCGAGTCGGCATTCCAGGGCGGCGTTCTGCATCTGGCGCTGGGTGATACTCAGCGTTGCATTGCGCCGCAGGTCATAGTCCGCACTGCCGACATTCAGCAATCGGCTCCGCACCTCGCTGATATAGCGCGCGCCGACCCAGGTGCCGGTGACCGAGCGGGCGACTTTCTCGGCGGTCAACGCGCTCAGGTCAATCCCCTTGGGGCCTTTGAACTGGGCGGCGCGGGAGAACTTCTCGTCGAGGAACCCCACACCGTCGGCATAACCGTCGCGGTACAGCTGGGTGTAGGTCAGGGGCGGCGGGGTCAATGAACCGAGCAGCGCCGGCGGTGAAAATACCCAGATGGTGTCGGGGTCGACATCGTTCTGAGGACGTCCCAGCAGCAGGTTCAGGCGTTTTTTTGCCTGGTCATGCAGGTAGTCAGCGAAGCTGGGAAACTGCGCGTCAGACAGCGGAAAATCCTCGTAGGTGAGCAACGCGCCTTCACTGTCCTCGGCCAGTTTCAACAGCTTGCGGCGGTTGTCGGCGTGGGTGGAGCGGTACCAGTTTGGGGTGCTGAATTCGTAGTCGTCGACGCGGGTCGCCAGCACATGGGCGGACATCGCCTTGAGGCAGTCGGCGTGGCTGCCGACGTTGCCAAAGCTGATCGCTGTGTACTCGCGGTCTTGAAACTTGAAGCTCAAGCCGCTCAGCACCCGCTTCATCGCTGCGCGAAAACGCAGGGCGACCCGCTTGATCAGGTAGTCGGTCAGGCTGCCAGGCGGGTGTTTTGCACCGTTGTCCAGGCTCCAGCTGAGGATGTGCTGTTGGCACGCAAGCTCAGTGTCGAAGGCCTGGAATTGCTGCTCCCGTGGTGCTTCGGGCGTGCACAGCAGCAGGCGGGTGACCGTGCCGCTGGCGTCGGTTTGGCGCACTACCCATATATCCTGCAACTGGGCCTCGTGCAGCGACAGGGTGGCGGCGCTCAGGCGCGTGTCGGTGCCCTGGCGCAGATTCTGCACCAACTGAAAGTCCTCTTCACTGAGATGACCCTGGAGCATGGCGGTATAGGCCAGTGCGTTGATCCGCTGGTCGAGCATCTGTTCGATCGCGCGGCTGAGCGCAGGCTTGGCATGCATCTGCTGTTGCAGCTCACCGAACTCGATACGCGGCTGCAGGGTGGTCAATACCTGTGCCAGCCAGGCGGCGGTCAGGTCCTGATAGGCCGGCGGCAGCGGTGCCTCGTGGTAGGTCAGCGTGGTTTTGTTCAGGAAGTCCGAACCCGGCTCGGCATCACCGGCTTGCAGCCCGCGCAGGGCCAGGTCAACCAGGTTGCGGTCGTGTTCGTATTCACCGATGGGATCGACGTAGCGCCGGGTGTTGACCAGCAGGTGTTCCGGCGCCAGGTCGTGGATGTCCAGCTCATCGCTCAAGCGTTCGAGCAGTCGATAGCGGGCCAGGGCCTCAGGGGTAGCGACCGGGCCCAGCACGTCGAGCAGATCCTGGCGGGCGGTGTTATAGCTCGCCAGGTGAGCGGCGAGCGCGGCCCGGCGGGGTTCGCTGGCGCTGCGATACCAGTCCGGTGCGCTGTGGCGCAGGTGGCGCTCCAGCAGGCGTCGGCTGCGCCACTGCAGGCGTGCTTCTAAGTCCGGCAAGGCCGCCGCGATGGCCTGGTCCAGGGCGTCGATCAGCACAGCGGCCTTGTGGGCCGGATTGTCTACCAGGCTCAAGGCACGCTCGATGTCCTCGGTGCGCTTGTCGAGCAGGGCGTTGTAGGTGTGTTCGAACAGCGGTTTGTCGGTGATCGGCGTCAGTTGCAGCGGCCAGATGGCACCGGGCGTCACATCGCGATAACGCACGGGCAACAGTGCCATGAAGTCGCGTCGCTGCCCGGCATCCTCCAGGCCCTGGAGCACGTGCGTATTGAGTTGCGTCAGCGAGCCGAATGCCTCGATCCCGCGCGAAGGCGTGAACAGCATCACTTCCCCTACCGGCACAGCGCTCAGGTCGGTGACCACGGGGCTGGACGTTTCGGTCAGCACAAAGGCGCCGGCCAGCTCCACCGTCCGCTCCTGGTAACGAAAGCTCAGCGCATACAGGCCTGGGCGCAACGTGGCGCCCAGCGGTACACGCGCAAGCATGGCCTGTTGCTGCGGATGCAGCAGTCTGTCCTGGGCACTGACCGCCGTTTCATTGGCCAGGGCGGTGTAGCCGGCTTCAAAAGTCATGAAGGATTTGCGCGGCTTGCCGTCGATTTGCTCGTTGCGATCGAGTGCCAGCAGATAGGTATTCAAGCTGGACTTGAGTGCTTCGACCCGGGCGAGCAGATCACCCGCGGTGATGTCCTGATAGAGCGCGCGGCTCTTGGCCAGGAACTGCTGGCGGTACCGCGTCAGGATGCCGTTGGTTTTTTCCAGGTAGGCCAGTTCGGCAGACGGTGTGTGTTCGGGCACTAGCGGCTTTTCGATCTGGAGCAGGTGGTGCCCGATCTGATTGAGGTGGCCTTTGATACCTTCAAAGGTCTGGGATGTTGTGCTCACGGGTACGCTCTCCATGCGGGGATAAGAACCTTGAGCATGCGCAGGCGGGCCATTGGCAGAGAGGTAGATAAGTAGGTTTTTTGATTTGTGGGAATGAATCTACCCGACGACAACCTGTATGTTTCCTACAACCCTTTCAGGTTGTCCCTAGGAACCCGCCTCAATAACCTTCGCCGGTCGCTGACAATTCAGTGATCGGGGCGATTGATATGTAGGTTGGTAACAAAGAGCCACCTATATCCATTCTGACCAATATTTTGCACGATTATCTGGACACTGAAGTTGACGAAGCCTTTTGATGGTCCAGTCCTCTCTTGCGCCTTGGGGACTCTGGTCAAAGAACCTTTGAGTCAGGCTGATGACACTGCTCTTGTCAGTGCAGCGAAAGCGGTTTGGTACTCGGAAGCGAACCTTGTGGGCGAGGTGAAAGCTTTTCTGGAGGAACACTCCAGTGAGGTGGAACTTCGTCGCGCAGGCTACTTGCTTGAGCGATTCACGCGTTTTTCGTGTGCGACAGACAGTCGGGTAATGGAAGCGTTGAAAGCGCTTGAGTTGTTTTCTGCTTCCAGACAAAACGTGAAACCACAAGGTACTGTTGCGCTTCGCCGTCGTCGTGATGAGCTGGCAGTGTCTTGGGGGTTGAGTGAAGGGCTGGGTTTGAAGGCCCAGGCGTTGATACCTTTTCAGACCCGCCATTACGAGGCGCAACAACGTGCAGCAGCATCTACCTAAGCGTTGGTCGCGATCAAAGGACCCGGCTTAGGCCGGTTTTTTATTGTCTTCGATATCTTCAGCTCTCGGAGATTTCCCACAATCTGTTCAGGTTGTCCCTCGGAACGCCCCTCACTAACCTTCGCCAGTCGCTGCTTATTCAGCGACCGGGACTGCAAGCCCGCCGAAACCTCACCAGTTAGTCACAAGCGCCTTTATAATTGCGGCGCTTTTTCATGGTCATCCAATGGTGGCTGTGTGCGGGAGACCTTCGGGTCTACCGAGATTTACTGGTGATTCTCGGTCTTGCAGGCCTGCACACAGCTGCCACCCATCAACTGCAAGTGATGCTGGTAGCTCTTACTTCACACCAGAGGTTTACCATGATCAAAGACAGTCCAAATCCCCCATCCGCCTCTCAACCCACCGACCAACTCTTCACCGTACGTCCCCATCTGAACAGCGAAACCTTGCTTGCCAATGCATCCCAGGACCTGGCGTCCGTGCAGGCGCTGGCGGCCCATCTGGCGTTTGACATCGACGGCTCGCAGCGTGATGCGGTGCTGGGGATTCATCGGATGGTGGAGGGGATCCAGTTGATGGTGGATCGAGTGCTGGATTTATCCGAGGTGCCTGCGCAGCAGTAATTCGGCGCCGATGAGGCCCATTCGCGAGCAAGCCCGCACACATTTTGATCGGTGCCCGACTTGGCAATACGATCAAATGTGGGAGCGGGCTTGCTCGCGATTGGCCAGTACGGTCACCGCAGCTCTATACCCCGGCGCCTACCTCACGACCACCAACCAGGCGCTCCAATGCTTCTCCCAACCCCGACGCCTGGTCACCCATCAACAGGTGCCAGACCCCGCTATCCAACTGGCGCACACCCTGGCAACCCAACGCCGTCAGTTGAGCTTCGGACACCACCGAATCATCGCCCAACTCCACCCTCAGCCGGGTCATCGCCACCGCTTCCAGCTGGCGCACATTGCCTCGACCGCCCAGTGCGGCCAGCCATTGTTCGGCCTCCTGCACATTCACCTCAGCCGGCTTATCCACAGGCGCAGCCGTTACGGGAGCGGAGGCCACAAACCCTGGCATCGCCAACCGAATCTCATCAGCAATGCTGTCCGCCAACGGCCCGACCACCACCTGCAAACTTCCCCCATTGCCAGGCCGCACCACGGCCATGGCGCCCAGGGCTTTCAACTCGGCATCCACGGCTTTGTTGCGGTCGACCATGTCCAACCGCAGGCGCGTGGTGCAGGCGCCCACACTGAGCAAATTGGCCGCACCGCCCAAGGCCCGGATATAAGCCGTGGCGCGTTGGTTATCAGTCATCGCTTCAGCCTGCGCCACCTGGATATCCTCACGACCCGGGGTTTTCAGGTTGAAGCGGCGGATGCAGTAGCTGAACACGCTGTAGTAGATCGCCGCGTATGCCAGGCCCACCGGGATCACCAGCCAGCCATTGGTGGATTTGCCCCAGCCCAGCACCATGTCGATAAACCCACCGGAGAAGGTAAAGCCCAGGTGGATGTTCAGCATATTGGTCACCGCCATCGACAGGCCGGTGAGCAGTGCATGGATCAGGTACAGGAACGGCGCGAGGAACATGAAGGCGAATTCAATCGGCTCGGTCACCCCGGTGAGGAACGACGTCAAGGCCATGGACAGGAAGATCCCGCCCATCACCTTGCGCCGCTCCGGCAGGGCGTTGCGGTACATCGCCAGGCAGGCGGCGGGCAGGCCGAACAGCATTACCGGGAACATGCCGGTCATGAACTGGCCACCTTTGGGGTCGCCGGCAAAATAGCGGGTCAGGTCGCCGGTCACCACTGCACCCGTCACCGGGTCGGTGAAGGTACCGAACACAAACCACGCCATATTGTTGAGGATATGGTGCAAACCGGTGACGATCAGCAGGCGGTTGAACACGCCAAATACGAACGCGCCGAAGCTGCCGCTCTCCATCAGCAATACGCCGAAGCTGTTGATACCGTGCTGGATCGGCGGCCAGATCAGGCCAAAGATCACTCCCAATGCAACGGCCGAGAACCCGGTGACAATCGGCACAAACCGCCGCCCGCCGAAGAACGCCAGGTATTCCGGCAGCTTGATGTCCTTGAAGCGGTTATACAGCGCACCGGCCATCAGGCCGCTGGCGATACCGGCGAGCATGCCCATGTTGATGCTGCTGTCCATCACCTTGAGGGTGGAGATCATCACCAGGTAACCAATCGCCCCGGCCAGTCCCGCCGTGCCGTTATTGTCACGGGCAAAGCCCACGGCGATGCCGATGGCGAAGATCAGTGCCAGGTTGGCGAAAATCGCCTGCCCGGCGTCGTGCATCACCGCGATGTTCAACAGGTCGGTGTCACCCAATCGCAGCAGCAGGCCGGCAATCGGCAGGATGGCGATGGGCAGCATCAGCGCGCGGCCCAGGCGTTGCAGGCCTTCGATGAATAATTGGTGCATGGCGGGTCTCCTTTTTCTTGTTGTTGTCAGCTCAGCGGCCAGTGGTGTTGACAGGCTTGGCGAACCGCCTTGGCGCTGCTCAGGTCAAGCAGGCCAAGGCTCAGTTGCCGGCATTGCGCCGCGTCCAGGTGGCGGACGCGATCCTTGATTTCTGCGATTTGCGGCGGGCTGACGGACAGTTCGCTGACCCCCAGGCCGACCAGCACCGGCGTGGCCAGTGGGTCGGACGCCAGGGCGCCGCACACGCCGACCCAACGTTTGTGTTTCGCCGCACCGGCGCAGGTCTGGGCGATCAGCCGCAACAGCGCCGGGTGCAGCGCATCGACACGCGCGGCGAGGCCGGCATGGTCGCGGTCCATGGCCAGGGTGTACTGGGACAGGTCATTGGTGCCGATGGACAGGAAGTCCGCGTGCTCGGCCAATTGTTCGGCCATCAGCGCCGCAGCGGGCACTTCGACCATCACCCCCAGCTCGGGGCGTTGGCTCAGTTCCAGCTCTGCACACAACTCATCCAGGCGCTGGCGAATCTGCAGCAGTTCGTCGACTTCGCTGACCATCGGCAGCAGGATGCGGCAGCGTTGCAAGGGGCTGACTTGCAGGAGGGCGCGCAATTGCTGATCGAGCAGTTCAGGGCGCACCTGGGCCATGCGAATACCGCGCAGGCCCAGCACCGGGTTGGCTTCGACGGGCAGCGGCAGGTAGTCGAGCTGCTTGTCGCCACCGACGTCGATGGTGCGGATGATCACCGACTTGTCGCCCATGGCGTCCAGCACGGCTTGATAAGCGTGGCATTGTTCCTGTTCATCCGGCGCGGTGCGGCGGTCGACGAAGAGGAACTCGGTGCGCAGCAGGCCGACGCCATCAGCGCCGTTTTCAAAGGCCACCTGGGCCTCGGCGCTGGAGGCGACATTGGCGGCCACTTCGATGTTCACGCCATCGCGGGTTTGCGCCGGTTGTTGGGCCTGGGCCTGTTGCTGCCGACGACGCAGTGTCTGCGCGTCGCGGATCCGGTGGACTTCGGCATGACGCGCCGCGCTGGGGGCCAGTTCCAGGCGGCCGTTGCCGGCGTCGAGTACCACGCGCTGGCCGTGCGGCACATCGAGTACCTCAGCGCCCAACGCGACGACACACGGCAAGCCTTTGCCCCGCGCCAGGATGGCGACGTGGGACGTGGCGCCACCTTCGGCCATGCAGATCCCGGCAGCCTTTTGCGCACTCAGGTGCAGCAAATCCGAAGGGGTCAGTTCATGGGCACTGACAATCGCCCCGGCAGGCAAGTCGAAATGCCAGGCTTCACCCAACAATGCGCGCAGGACCCGTTGCTGCAGGTCGCGCAGGTCGTTGGCGCGTTCGGCGAACAGCGGCTTGCCCAGGGCCAGCAATACCGCGCACTGCGCCTGGATCGCGTCACGCCAGGCGTGGGTGGCGGCGCCGCCGTGTTCGATGGCGTGGGTGGCGGCGTCCAGCAGGGCGGGGTCTTCAAGCAGGGCCAGGTGGGCGGCGAAAATCTCTTCTTCTTCGACGGCCTTGCGTTGGCGCGCCTGGTCCAGGGTGCTGCGGATTTCACCGCGCACCTGCTCCAGGGCTGCGTCCAGGCGTTGCAGTTGTTCGTCAGTGACGTGATGGCCGGGGTCTGACGGCAACTTGATACCGGCCAGCCGAAACAACGGCCCGCAGACCAGGCCCGGTGCCGCGCACACGCCCTGCAACACATCAACTTCCGTGGTTGTCCGGCGTGGCATGGCGACGACCGGTGCGTGGGGTTCAGCCTTGACGGCGGCGGACAAGGCCGCGACCAGCGCCTGCAGCGCGGCCTCGGCGTCCTTGCCGCGACAGCTCACGCGCACCTCGTCGCCTTCGCCAATGCCCAGCCCCATCAGGCCGATCAGGCTGTCGCAGGCGGCCGACCTGGCGCCGAAGTGCACCAGCGCCTGGCTGCTGAAACCCTGGGCGGTCTTGCGAATCAACGCCGCCGGCCGTGCGTGCAGGCCGCCACGGTGAGTCACGCGCACGCTGGCGCTGGCTTCGGCGACGGCGTTATCCACCGCCGTTTGCTGCGCTGCGTTCGCACGCGGCACAACCTGCACCAGGGGGGCGCCCAGCCTGACGGTTTTCGCGGCCAGCGGGCGCAGTTCAAAGTGTTCGCCATTGGTGAGGATGATCAGGCTGACCAGGCTTTTGCACTGGCGGGCGATACGGTCCAGGTCAAAGCGCACCAGCGCCTGGCCGTTGCTGACCCGTGCGCCTTCCTTGACCAGCAGGGCAAACCCTTCGCCGTTCAATTCGACCGTGTCGATGCCGATGTGCAGCAACACTTCGGCGCCGTTGTCGGCGCGTATCGTCAAGGCGTGGCCGGTGCGGGCGACATGGATGACCACACCATCGCACGGCGCATGCAGGCAATCGTTGAGCGGGTCGATAGCCATGCCGTCGCCCAGGGCGCCGCTGGCGAACACGTCGTCAGGCACATTGCCCAGGGCCAGTAACGGCCCGCTGAGGGGGGCGTTGAGGGTCAGTTCATTATTGTTGTTGGGCATGGGCACGGTACTCATCAGGAAAGCGCGACTCAGTGAGTGCGGGTAACTTTGCTCAGGTGGCGCGGCTGGTCCGGGTCCAGGCCTCGGGCGACGGACAGGCCGGCCGCCATGACATAGAAACTCTGGATCGCCAGGATCGGGTCCAGGCTCGGGTGCTCGGCGCGGCTCAGGGTCAAGTCGCGTTCGGCGATATCGTCCGGTGCTGCGAGCAGCACGCGGGCACCGCGTTGGCGCATATCGGCGGCCAGGCTCAACAAGCCGGCTTGCTCGGCACCCCGTGGTGCGAAGACCAGCAGCGGGTAGTCCGCGCCGATCAAGGCCATCGGCCCGTGGCGTACCTCGGCGCTGCTGAAGGCTTCGGCCTGGATCGCCGAGGTTTCCTTGAGCTTGAGCGCCGCTTCCTGGGCGATGGCAAAACCGGCGCCACGGCCGATCACCATCAGTTGCTGGCAACCGCGCAGCGCCTCGATGGCGGGCGTCCAGTCCTGCCCGGCGGCTTCGCGCAGGCCTTCGGGCAGGGCCTGGCAGGCCTGCAGCAAGTCGGGCTCCTGGTTCCAGTGGCCGATCAACAGCGCGCTGGCGCTGAGGGTGGCAATAAAGCTCTTGGTCGCGGCCACGCTGAGTTCCGGCCCGGCGCACAGAGGCACATGGAATTCGCAGGCGGCTTCCAGAGGCGAGTCTTCGGCGTTGACCAGCGAGATGCTCAAGGCGCCACGCTTGCGCAGCAGGCGCAGGCTGTTGACCAGGTCCGGGCTTTGCCCCGACTGGGAGAAACCGAACGCCACCTGACCGCTGACTTTCATGGGTGCTTGCAATAAGGTCACCACCGACATCGGCAACGACGCCACCGGGATGCCAACATGCTGCATGGCCAGGTAGGCGAAGTAGCTGGCGGCGTGGTCCGAGCTGCCCCGCGCAATGGTCATCGCCACTTGCGGCGGCTGGCGGCGCAGGCGGCCGGCGACTTCTTCCAGCAGCGGGCCCAGGCGTTGCAGTTGCGCCGCGACGGCGTCACCGGAGGCCAAGGCCTCTTCAAGCATTTTTGAAGACAATGGTTTCTCCTTCGACCATGACGTCGGTGAGGTGCAGGGAGCGGTCCAGGCGCACGCAGTCGGCAAAGCTGCCGGGTTGCAGGCGACCGCGTTGTTCCAGGCCCAGGTAGTCCGCCGGAAATTGCGACAAGCGTTGTGAGGCTTCGCTGATGGGCAGGCCGATCTTCACCAGGTTGCGCAGCGCCTGATCCATGGTCAGGGTGCTGCCGGCCAGGGTGCCGTCGGCCAGACGCACGCCGCCCAGGCATTTAGTCACGGTGTGGCTGCCCAGCTTGTACTCGCCATCGGGCATGCCGGCGGCGGCGGTGGAGTCGGTGACGCAGTACAGGCACGGGATCGCGCGCAGGGCCACGCGCATGGCGCCGGGGTGCACGTGGAGCAGGTCCGGGATCAGTTCGGCGTACTTGGCGTGGGCCAGTGCCGCGCCGACGATGCCCGGTTCGCGGTGATGCAACGGGCTCATGGCGTTGTACAAATGGGTAAAACTGGTGGCGCCGGCGGCGAGGGCGGCGACGCCTTCTTCATAGCTGCCCAGGGTGTGGCCGATCTGCATGCGCACGCCGCGCTCGCTGAGGGCGCGGATCAGGGCGTCGTGGCCGGCGATTTCCGGGGCGATGGTGATCACCCGGATCGGCGCCAGGCGCAGGTAGGCTTCGACTTCGGCCATCAAGGCGGTGTGGGCGAAGTTGGGCTGCGCGCCGAGTTTTCCCGGGTTGATGTAGGGGCCTTCCAGGTGCACGCCGAGTACCCGGGCGCTGCCCGTAGGACGCTGCTCGCAGAAGCGGCCGAGTTGGCCGAGCACGCTGGAGATTTCATCCACCGGCGCGGTCATGGTGGTAGCCAACAGCGACGTCGTACCAAAACGCACATGGGTGCGGGTGATGGTCTCGAAGGCGTCGGCACCTTCCATGATGTCTTTACCGCCGCCGCCGTGGACGTGCAGGTCGATAAAACCCGGTAGCAGGTAGGGCAAGTTGTTTTGCGCCGGGTCGCAAGGCTCGCCTTCAATGGCGATGACCTTGCCGTGCTGGTGCACCAGGCGGCCACGCATCCAGCCGTGGGGCGTGAGGATATTGTCTTCGGACATGGGCAGTTTCTCTAAGGCCGCAATTCGGCGGCAAAGTCATAACGGCGAAGCTCTGCGACAAAGTCGTAGTAGTCGTTGCGGCAGTAGGTGTCGGTGATTTCGATCGGCGTGTTGTCGGCGGTGTAGCCGACCCGGGTCATCAGCAGCATGGCGGTGCCGGGGGCGATGCCCACCAGCCTGGCGAATTCGTCCGAGGCGTTGATCGCCTGGATGTGTTGCAGGGCGCGAACGATGGGTTTGCCGATGCCTTCCAGGTATTCGTACAGCGAATGGCCGATGGCTTGCGGCTGCGGCAGTACCGAGGCGGGCATGGCGGTCATCTCGATGGCCATCACGGTGTCATCGGCCTTACGCAGGCGTTTGAGACGCGCGACCTTGTCGGTCGGCGACAGGCCCAGGCGGATCAGTTCTTCATGGGTCGGCGGGGTGATCTCGCGCTCCAGCCATTGGGAGCTGGGCACAAAGCCCTTGAGACGCAACATCTCGCTGAACCCCGACAAGCGCGACAGCGGCTGTTCCAGGCGTGGCGTGATAAAGGTGCCGGAGCCCTGGCTGCGGCGGATCAGGCCTTGGGCGAACAACACTTCCAGCGCTTTACGGGCGGTCACCCGCGAAATGCTCAGCTGTTCGCTGAGGGCGCGCTCCGAGGGCAGGGCCTGTTCGGATTTCCACTGGCCGGCATGGATCGCCGCTTCCAGGTTGCGGGCCAATTGCAGGTACAGCGGCGTGGATTGTTTGTCGTCGGGACGCAGCGTCAGGATGGGGTTCATCTATGAGGTTTCCGATGCGGTTATTGGAGTGTTGTCGCCCGGTATTGGTCGGAAGCTAATACCACTTAAATACCATGTCAATGCTGCCAAAACGGTGCGAGTACCGGTTTCAGGGCGCCTTAATGGTGCCTGGTATCAAGTGGTATTAGAGAGGTCTTTATCGCGCGCAGAAGTGCGCAGCCCGCGCGATGAACTGGTATTCACCGGCAGGCCTGGGCGGAGGAGGGAAAGATTTTTTAATTAAATTACGAACGGTCGAAGATTTACGGGCGGATCTCGATCAGCGTGCCGTCCTTGACCAGGTTCCAGACTTCGCGCATGTCGACGTTGCGCATGCCGATGCAGCCGTCGGTCCAGTCCAGGGTGTGAAACCACTGCTCCGGGTACTCTTCGGTGTCGGGCGTGCCGTGGATCATGATCATGCTGCCGGGCTTCACCCCTTCGCGGCGAGCGCGGGCGGCATCGCTGATATTCGGGTAGGAGATGTGCATGGACAGGTAGTAGCGGTCGCTGGTCTTGCGCCAGTCGATCCAGTACAGGCCTTCCGGGGTGCGGCGGTCGCCCTCGATCAGCTTGTGGCCCTTGGGGTTCTTGCCCAGGGAAATACGATAGGTCTTGAGGGGCTTGCCGTCGTTGATCAACTGCAATTGGTGGGCGGACTTGAGCACCAGGACTTTTTCGACCGTCTTGCCGCCCAGGGTTTCCACGGTAGAGGCCGGCGAAAGCGTGGCGAACGACAGGCAGATCAGAGCAAGCAACCAACGCATTAAAACGGTATCCCTGTGGCGACGAGCTGCCGAATGGTTATTGGGCGGGCTTGGAAAGAGGTGGCACGGCTTCGCTGCGCACCGGGAACGATTGCTGGCGGCGGTCAGCGAAAAAGTATTCTAGGGTACGCCCGACCGTGCGGAAAGCCAGCTCGGACCAAGGGATGTCCGCCTCGTCGAACAGCTGCACTTCGAGGCTTTCGGGGCCTGCGGCGAAGTCCAGGTCGACCAGTTCGGCACGGTAGAAGATATGCACCTGGCTGATATGCGGCACATCGATCAGGGTGTAGATGCTCAGGTTGCGCACCCGGGCGCAGGCTTCTTCCAGGGTTTCGCGCACGGCGGCTTGTTCGACAGTCTCGCCGTTCTCCATGAAGCCTGCGGGCAGGGTCCAGTAACCCAGGCGCGGCTCGATGGCGCGGCGGCAGAGCAGCACTTTATCGCCCCATACCGGCAGGGTGCCGGCGACGATATTGGGGTTCTGATAGTGAATGGTCGAGCAGTGATCACACACGAAACGCAGGTGGGCGTCGCCTTCGGGAATGCGCTGGGTAACCGGTTTACCGCACTGGCTGCAGAAATTCATGCTGGGGGTTCCTGGAAAGTGCGTCTATCTTGGCTTGGCTGGCAGGGCCCTGCAAGTTGTCGTTTAGCGACATGCTCCGGGTTTTGGGGTTGGGCGCCCGGCGGCTTTGGTGCATGATGCAAGGTAGCCAACAGACCGAGATGACTCATGCTGGACGAGCTACTTCGCCGGGTAAGCAATCACACCCCCCACACGCTGGAAACCGACGGGCGTTTCCCCGAGGCCGCGGTGCTGGTGCCGATTACCCGCAGTGACGAACCTGAGCTGATCCTGACCCTGCGCGCCAGCGGCCTGTCGACCCATGGTGGCGAAGTGGCCTTTCCCGGCGGGCGCCGCGACCCCGAAGACCCGGACCTGATCTTCACCGCCCTGCGTGAAGCCGAAGAAGAAATCGGCCTGCCCCCCGGCCTGGTGGAAGTCATCGGCCCGCTGAGCCCGTTGATCTCCCTGCACGGCATCCGGGTCACGCCCTATGTGGGGGTGATCCCCGACTACGTCGAATACCTGGCCAACGATGCCGAGATTGCCGCTGTCTTCAGCGTGCCTTTGGATTTTTTCCGACAGGACCCGCGCGAACATACCCACCGCATCGATTACCAGGGCCGCAGTTGGTACGTGCCCAGTTATCGCTTCGGCGAATACAAGATCTGGGGCCTGACGGCAATCATGATCGTCGAGTTGATCAACCTGCTTTATGACGACGCCCAGATCAGCCTGCACCAGCCGCCCAAGAGCTTCATCAATACCTAAGCCGTCGTTTGAACGGCCAGCCGTGAGGGAAAACCATGAAATACCGCCTGGGCGACGCCCGCGTCGAGACCCATCCACACAGCTGGGTGGCGCCGAATGCCACGCTGGTGGGCAAGGTCAAGCTGGAGGAGGGCGCCAATGTCTGGTTCAACGCAGTGCTGCGTGGCGACAACGAGCTGATCCTGATCGGCAAGAACAGCAACGTCCAGGACGGCAGCGTGATGCACACCGACATGGGCTACCCGCTGACCCTGGGCACCGGCGTGACCATCGGTCATAACGCCATGCTGCACGGCTGCACGGTCGACGATTACAGCCTGATCGGTATCAATGCGGTGATCCTCAACGGCGCCAAGATCGGCAAGCACTGCATCATCGGCGCCAACTCGCTGATCGGTGAAGGCAAGGAAATTCCCGATGGCTCCCTGGTGATGGGCTCGCCGGGCAAGGTCGTGCGTGAATTGACCGACGCACAGAAGCGGATGCTGGAAGCCAGCGCCGCGCACTATGTGCATAACGCCCAGCGTTACGCGCGGGATCTGGTAGAGCAGGAAGAATGAGTGCAGTTGAACGCCCCGTCGCCTCGCCGTGCGTGAGCATTTGCGCGCTGGATGATGACGATATTTGTACCGGTTGCCAGCGTACCGTGGATGAGATTACGCGTTGGAGCCGCATGGACAACGCCGAGCGGCGGGTGGTGTTGGGCTTGTGTCATGAGCGGGCTTTGGCGAATGGGTTGGTGTTTATGGCTTCTGGTAAATCCGGCGCCTGATAGATCGCCATCGGGAGCAAGCCCCCTCCCACATTTTGACCGCATTCCTACAGACTAAACGCGATTAAGTGTGGGAGGGGGCTTGCCCCCGATGAGGTCCGCCCAGACGACATATTTCCAAATGTGAAGTACCCTGTGCCCCTTGTTCACAGGTCCTTCGCCCCATGCTCTTCCTGATCGCCTACATCAGCAGTGTCGTGCTGATCAACTTCGCCTTCTCCACCGCCCCGCACCTGGATGTCATCTGGTCGGCCTGGGGCGGCCTGGTGTTTATCCTGCGCGACATGGTGCAGACCCGCTTCGGCCATGGGGCGATCATCGCCATGCTGGCGGCGCTGGTGTTGTCGTATATCACCTCCGACCCCTCCATCGCCCTGGCCAGCGCCACGGCATTCGCGGTGTCGGAATGCATCGACTGGCTGGTGTTCAGCATCACCAAGCGCCCGCTCCACGACCGCCTGTGGATAAGTTCGGCGCTGAGCATTCCCCTTGATACCTTTATCTTCTTCGGCCTGATCGGTGCGCTCACCCCTGCCGTGGTGGGCACCGCCTTGGCGTCGAAGTTCGCCGGGGTCACGGCGGTGTGGCTGATCATGGCCTGGCGCATCCGCAAGCGGGCCGTCGCCAACTGAGGCCAATTTTTACAGTTCATGTAAAATGCCGGCCTTTCTCCCCATGATCCGCTCCCCTGAGGACCTGAGATGACCCGAATCGGAACTCCATTGTCGCCAACCGCGACCCGCGTTTTGCTGTGTGGCTGCGGTGAGCTGGGCAAGGAAGTGGTGATTGAACTGCAACGCCTGGGCGTTGAAGTGATTGCCGTGGATCGCTACGCCAACGCGCCGGCCATGCAGGTTGCCCATCGCAGCCATGTGATCAACATGCTCGACGGTGCCGCCCTGCGTGCGGTGATCGAAGCGGAAAAACCGCACTTCATCGTGCCGGAAATCGAAGCCATCGCCACCGCGACCCTGGTGGAGCTGGAGGCCGAAGGCTTCACCGTGATCCCGACCGCCCGCGCCACGTCGCTGACCATGAACCGTGAGGGCATCCGTCGCCTGGCCGCCGAAGAGCTGGACCTGCCGACCTCGCCGTACCACTTCGCAGACACTTTCGAAGACTACAGCAAGGCCGTCCAGGATCTGGGCTTCCCCTGCGTGGTCAAGCCGGTGATGAGCTCGTCGGGCAAGGGCCAGAGCCTGCTGCGCAGCGTCGACGACGTGCAGAAAGCCTGGGACTACGCCCAGGAAGGTGGGCGTGCCGGTAAAGGCCGGGTGATCATCGAAGGCTTTATCGACTTCGACTACGAAATCACCCTGCTGACCGTGCGTCACATCGGCGGCACCACCTTCTGCGCGCCGGTCGGCCACCGTCAGGAGAAGGGCGACTACCAGGAATCCTGGCAGCCGCAAGCCATGAGCCCGATTGCCCTGGCCGAGTCCGAGCGTGTAGCCAAGGCAGTGACCGAGGCGTTGGGCGGTCGTGGCCTGTTTGGCGTGGAGCTGTTCATCAAAGGCGATCAGGTGTGGTTCAGCGAAGTGTCGCCGCGCCCCCATGACACCGGCCTGGTGACCCTGATTTCCCAGGACCTGTCGCAGTTTGCCCTGCATGCGCGCGCCATCCTCGGCCTGCCGATCCCGTTGATCCGTCAGTTCGGGCCTTCGGCTTCGGCGGTGATTCTGGTGGAAGGGCAGTCGACCCAGACCGCATTCGCCAACCTCGGCGCGGCCTTGAGCGAGCCGGACACGGCGTTGCGTCTGTTTGGCAAGCCAGAAGTGAATGGCCAGCGCCGCATGGGCGTGGCGTTGGCGCGGGATGAGTCGATCGAGGCTGCGCGGGCCAAGGCGACCCGTGCTTCCCAAGCGGTTGTGGTAGAGCTCTAAAAGCATCGGGGGCTTGCCCTGATGCCGGTCAGTTAAGCGTACATCGCCTCTTGTAGGAGCGAGCTTGCTCGCGAAAAACGTCAACGATAACGCGTGCTTCCTGAATGAACGCGGCGCCTGTGAGTTTTTCGCGAGCAAGCTCGCTCCTACAAAAAGCCTTAACTGACTGGCATTAGGGCTTGCCCCCGATAGCTGTTTATCAGGCAACCCTGTTCAAATCATTATCCCGCGTCTCTTTCAGGCACAGCACCGCAATCAAGCTGAGCAACGCTGCCGCCGACACATATCCGCCGACATAACTTAGCCCACCCATCGCCACCAGCTTGGTCGCGAAGAACGGTGCGGCCGAAGCGCCTACGATCCCACCCAGGTTATACGCCGCCGAAGCCCCGGTATAACGCACGCGGGTCGGGAACAATTCCGGCAACAGCGCACCCATCGGCGCGAAGGTCACGCCCATCAGGAACAGCTCCAGGGCCAAAAACAGCGCGACGGCCCAGGTCGAACCGTGGGTCAGCAGTGGCTCCATGGTGAAGCCCGACAGAATCGCCAGGACCGCGCCGACGATCAGCACCGGCTTACGCCCGTAGCGATCACTGGCCAAGGCCGCCAACGGTGTGGCCAGGCCCATGAACAGCACTGCAAAGCACAGCAACCCCAGGAACGTCTCGCGGCTGTAGCCCAGTGTCGAAACGCCGTAGCTCAGGGAAAACGCCGTGGTGATGTAGAACAGCGCGTAGCACACCACCATCGACGCGGCGCCCAGCAGGACCGGCAACCAATGCTGGCTGAACAGCTCCACCAGCGGCACTTTCACCGGGGCTTCCTTCGCCACGGCATTGGCGAACACCGGGGTTTCATGCAGCTTCAGGCGCGCATACAGGCCGACCATCACCAAGGCTGCGCTGAGGATGAACGGGATGCGCCAGCCCCAACTGCGGAACTGCTCGTCATTCAGGCTCATTGCCAGGATCAGGAACAAACCGTTGGCCGCCAGGAACCCGATCGATGGGCCCAGTTGCGGGAACATGCCGAACCAGGCGCGCTTGCCTTTCGGCGCGTTCTCGGTGGCCAGCAACGCTGCACCGCCCCATTCCCCGCCAAGCCCCAGGCCTTGGCCGAAGCGCAGCACACACAACAGGATAGGTGCCCAGGCACCGATGCTGTCATAACCGGGCAGCAGGCCGATCAGCGTGGTGCACACACCCATCAGCAGCAGCGAGGCCACCAGGGTCGACTTGCGGCCGATGCGGTCGCCGAAGTGGCCGAACAGCGCCGAGCCCAGCGGGCGCGCGATAAAGGCGATACCGAAGGTCAGGAACGACGCCAGCATCTGCGCGGTACCGGAAGTCTGCGGAAAGAACACCGGCCCGATCACCAGCGCGGCAGCCGTGGCATAGATGTAGAAGTCGTAGAACTCGATGGCGGTGCCGACGATGCTCGCGGTGGCGACACGTGCGGTCGAGTTGGTCGGGGCGGCGGTCGCGGCCTCGTTATAGGTGGTGCTCATGGCGGTATCCCTGACGGTCATTGCGCGTTTGGACGCGGATTATTATTGGGTCGAACACCCTTGGATCAGGGTTGTGCGCGGGGCGGCTCGGGATGGGAGCGAACACCGGTCGGACATGGTAAAGCGGTGCCTGGACACGCTGAGTGCGGGTAGCACGCGGTCGGGCGGGGGCTTGGGTAAGCCGCAGGGATTATAGGAAGGGGTTTGGAATTACAACAAGTGACTGGATTGCGGTTTATCAGGAAGTCATGCGGCCACAGGCATGTGGCTGGTATGCCAGATCAGGACCTTGCTGACGCGGTTGTCCTCGGTCTCGAGGATTTCCAGGCGGTAGCGGCCAATCTTCAGGCACACCGCGCAATCCGGAATGGTTTCCAGGGCCTCGGTGACCAGGCCGTTGAGGGTCTTGGGGCCATCGCTGGGCAGGTGCCAGCCCAGGCTCTTGTTCAATTCGCGGATCGACGCGGCGCCGTCGATGATATAGCGGCCATCGGGCTGCGCTTCGATATGCGGGTTGTCCGCACTTTGCTCGTTTTCGAATTCGCCGACGATTTCTTCGAGAATATCTTCCAGGGTGACGATACCCAGGACTTCGCCGTATTCATCCACCACCATGCCCAGGCGGCGCTGCTGCTTGTGGAAGTTCAGCAATTGCAGTTGCAGGGGCGTGCTTTCCGGGACGAAGTAGGGCTCGTAGGAGGCCTCGAGCAAGGCTTCCTTGGTCAGGCTGGCGTCCGGCAGCAGGTGCTGGATCAGCCGGGTGTTCAATACGGCTTCGACCTGGTTGATGTCACTGTGGAACACCGGCAGGCGAGTGCGCGGGGAGGTGCGCAGTTGCTCGATGATTTCTTCGATCGAGTCATCCAGGTTGATACCGTCCACTTCGCTGCGGGGCACCAGGATGTCATTGACGGTGATGTTGTCCAGGGCGTGGATGCCCGGCATGCCTGGGGTGCGGCGGTCGTCGGCCTCGGGCTGTGGTTCATCGCCGTGGTCGGGCTGTGGCTCGTCGCTGTTTTTCACCACGCCGGGCTTGCGGGCAAACGGGCGCAGCAGCAACAGGCTGATCCCATTGAGCAGCCAGGCGGCGGGGTAGAGGATTTTCAACGGCACGCCCAGCAATGTGTTGCCAAAGCCCAGCACCGCGTGCGGATGCCGGGTTGCCAGGGCGCGGGGCAGGTAGTCGGCCAGGATCAGCAGGACGGCGCAGGAGATCAGCCAGCCGAGCCACGGGCCGTTCTGTGCCCAGGCATAAATCGCCAACAGGGTGCAGAGGATGACCACGGCCGCACGGCACAGGCTGTTGCACAGGATCAGGCTGTGGCGCGGGAAGCTCAGGCGGGCAGCAGCCTTGTCGCCCTGGCGTGTACCGGGGCGCAGGGCCAGGAGGTGTTGTTGTGCGGCTTCGATGGCGGTAAACAGCGCCGCCCATAACACCAGCAGGGCGATTACCGCGAGCATCGGCCCCAGGGGCAAGTTGTCCATTTTGGCTGCCCGTCAGATATGCAGGATGTATTCGCGAACCAGCTTGCTGCCGAAATAGGCCAGCATCAGCAGGCAGAAACCGGCCAGGGTCCAGCGAATCGCCTTGTGCCCGCGCCAGCCAAGGCGGTTACGGCCCCACAGCAATACGCTGAACACCACCCAGGCCAGGCACGCCAGCAGGGTCTTGTGCACCAGGTGCTGGGCAAACAGGTTTTCGACGAACAGCCAACCGGAAATCAGCGACAGCGACAGCAGCGTCCAGCCGGCCCACAGGAAACCGAACAGCAGGCTTTCCATGGTTTGCAGCGGCGGGAAGTTCTTGATCAGCCCGGAAGGGTGCTTGTGCTTGAGCTGGTGGTCCTGCAACAGCAGGAGCAAGGCCTGGAACACCGCGATGGTGAACATGCCGTAGGCCAGGATCGACAGCAGGATATGGGCGAGGATGCCTGGCTCTTCATCGATCACCTGCACCGTGCCGGTGGGGGCGAACTGCGCGAGCAGCACCGTCAGCACGCCCAATGGGAAGAGCAGGACCAGCAGGTTCTCGACAGGAATCCGATAACAGGCCATCAGCGTCAGCGCAATCACCGCCGCGGCGATCAGGCTGGCGGCGCTGAAGAAGTCCAGGCCCAGGCCAACCGGCGTCATCAGGTGGGTGAACAGGCTCGCGGCATGGGCCAGCAGGGCGAGGACGCCCAGGCCGACCAGCAGGCGTTTGTCCGCCTTGGCGCCTTGGGCCAGACGAGAGCCCTGATAGAGGGTCGCAGCGGCATACAAGATGGCGGCGGCGAGGCTGGGTAGCAAACTGGGTGACAAGGGGAGCATAAATCCTGGTAGGCAAGCCCGAAAGGCGCTGAGTTTGGCATACACCTGCGTTCCACGAAAGACTCCAGGGCCAGACAGCGGGTGTGCATGGGCGCAGTCTTCGCTATAATCCGCGACCTGCCCACGCCGCAGGCTCGCCGAACGCTGTGTTTAATAGCGATTTACCACAGCCTGGGCCGCCATTACCTCGGTCTACCAATGCATTTCGATGAATAGGGCCTGAAAGGATCGCGCATGTTTGAAAACCTGACTGACCGTCTCTCGCAGACGCTGCGCCATGTAACCGGCAAGGCCAAGCTGACCGAGGACAATATTAAAGACACCCTGCGCGAAGTGCGCATGGCGTTGCTGGAAGCCGACGTCGCCTTGCCTGTGGTCAAGGACTTCGTCAACTCGGTCAAGGAGCGCGCGGTCGGCACTGAAGTGTCCCGCAGCCTGACCCCGGGCCAGGCCTTTGTGAAGATCGTCCAGGCCGAACTCGAAAGCCTGATGGGCGCGGCCAACGAAGATTTGAACCTCAGTGCCGTGCCACCGGCCGTGGTGCTGATGGCCGGCCTGCAAGGTGCGGGCAAGACCACCACCGCCGGCAAGCTGGCGCGCTTCCTTAAAGAGCGCAAGAAGAAGTCCGTGATGGTGGTGTCGGCCGACGTGTACCGTCCGGCGGCCATCAAGCAGCTGGAAATGCTCGCGGGCGAAGTGGGCGTGACCTTCTTCCCGTCCGACCTGAGCCAGAAGCCGGTCGACATCGCCAACGCTGCTATTAAAGAAGCAAGGCTCAAGTTCATCGACGTGGTCATCGTCGATACCGCCGGTCGCCTGCACATTGATGAAGAGATGATGGGCGAGATCAAGGCGCTGCATGCCGCGATCAACCCGGTCGAGACGCTGTTCGTGGTCGACGCCATGACCGGTCAGGATGCGGCCAACACCGCCAAGGCCTTCGGCGACGCGCTGCCGCTGACCGGCGTGATCCTCACCAAGGTCGACGGCGACGCCCGTGGCGGTGCCGCGCTGTCGGTGCGTGCCATCACCGGCAAGCCGATCAAGTTCATCGGTATGGGCGAGAAGAGCGAAGCGCTCGAGCCGTTCCATCCTGAGCGTATCGCCTCGCGTATCCTCGGCATGGGTGACGTGCTCAGCCTGATCGAGCAGGCCGAAGCGACGCTCGACAAGGACAAAGCCGATAAGCTTGCTAAAAAGTTGAAGAAGGGCAAGGGCTTCGACCTTGAAGACTTCCGCGACCAGCTGCAACAAATGAAGAACATGGGCGGCCTTGGTGGCCTGATGGACAAGCTGCCGAACATCGGCGGTGTGAACCTGGCGCAAATGGGCAATGCCCAGGGCGCGGCAGAGAAGCAATTCAAGCAGATGGAAGCCATCATCAACTCCATGACCCCGGCCGAGCGCCGCGACCCTGAGCTGATCAGCGGTTCGCGCAAGCGTCGGATCGCCATGGGTTCCGGCACCCAGGTGCAGGACATCGGGCGCTTGATCAAGCAGCACAAGCAGATGCAGAAGATGATGAAGAAATTCTCCGCCAAGGGCGGAATGGCCAAGATGATGCGCGGCATGGGCGGTATGTTGCCCGGCGGCGGCATGCCGAAAATGTAAAGTATTCGAGCGGGAGTTCACTCCTGCTCCGACCCACAGGGATGTGGGATCTCCAGCAAACCCGCCGTTGGCGGGGGCTGACCTGCCGTTTTAACCGACGGCTCTCTAGCAGATCTGAATGGCACGCTGATAGGCGCCAGAAAAAGACATTTGCAAAAGTCCGGATATTCCTTAGAATATGCGGCCTTTCGGGCACCTATGCCCGCTGTGCATTTAGATTTGCAGCACCGACTACAGGAACGATGTTCACATGCTAACAATCCGTCTTGCCCTTGGCGGCTCCAAAAAGCGCCCGTTTTACCACTTGACCGTAACTGACAGCCGCAACCCACGTGACGGCTCTCACAAGGAACAAGTAGGTTTCTTCAACCCGATCGCTCGTGGTCAAGAAGTCCGCCTGTCCGTGAACCAAGAGCGCGTAGCCTACTGGCTGAGCGTTGGTGCACAACCGTCTGAGCGTGTTGCCAAGTTGTTGAAGGACTCGGCTAAGGCCGCAGCCTGAGCAATATGAACGCGACGCCAACTGTTGCTGATGATTTGATCGTTATCGGCAAGATTTATTCTGTTCATGGCGTTCGCGGCGAAGTGAAGGTGTATTCCTTTACTGATCCGACTGAAAACCTGTTGCAGTACAAGACCTGGACGCTCAAGCGCGAAGGTAGTGTGAAACAGGTCGAGCTGGTCAGTGGACGCGGGAGCGATAAGTTCCTGGTCGCGAAGCTCAAGGGTCTTGATGATCGTGAAGAAGCTCGTCTTCTGGCCGGTTATGAGATCTGCGTGCCGCGCAACCTGTTCCCTGAATTGACCGACGGCGAGTACTACTGGTACCAGCTGGAAGGTCTGAAGGTTATTGATCAACTCGGGCAATTGTTCGGGAAAATCGATCATCTTCTGGAAACCGGCGCCAATGATGTAATGGTGGTCAAGCCTTGCGCTGGCAGCCTGGATGATCGCGAACGCCTGTTGCCCTATACCGAGCAATGCGTGTTGGCTGTCGACCTGGCGGCGGGCGAGATGAAGGTGGAATGGGACGCGGACTTCTAAGCGTGGCTAATTTGCGCATTGAAGTGATCAGTTTGTTTCCCGAGATGTTTTCCGCCATCAGCGAGTACGGCATCACCAGTCGGGCGGTGAAACAGGGGCTGTTGCAGCTCACCTGTTGGAACCCGCGAGACTACACGACGGATCGACATCACACTGTGGACGATCGCCCATTTGGCGGTGGCCCGGGCATGGTGATGAAGATCAAGCCCCTGGAAGATGCGTTGGTTCAGGCCAAGGCAGCCGCCGGGGAGAAGGCGAAGGTAATTTACCTGTCCCCTCAAGGCCGTCAGCTGAAGCAGGCTGGGGTCCGCGAACTGGCGAATGAGGAAGCACTGATCCTGATTGCCGGTCGCTATGAAGGCATTGACGAGCGGTTTATTGAAGCTCATGTCGATGAAGAGTGGTCGATTGGGGACTATGTCCTGTCTGGCGGCGAGCTGCCGGCGATGGTCCTGATAGATGCGGTTACACGACTGCTGCCTGGAGCTTTAGGGCATGCGGACTCCGCGGAGGAAGATTCCTTCACGGACGGTTTGCTGGATTGCCCGCACTACACCCGACCGGAGGTGTATGCGGATCAGCGTGTTCCCGACGTATTGCTAAGTGGCAATCACGCACACATCCGGCGTTGGCGTTTACAGCAGTCCCTTGGTCGGACCTATGAACGACGCGCCGATCTTCTGGAAAGCCGCTCGCTTTCTGGAGAAGAGAAGAAGCTGCTCGAGGAATACATCCTCGCGCGGGACGATAGTTAACAACGTATCGATGGTAGGTCCATTGACTTACCTTAGGAGCACAGCATGACTAACAAAATCATCCTTGCACTCGAAGCAGAGCAGATGACCAAAGAGATCCCTACCTTTGCCCCGGGCGACACCATTGTCGTTCAGGTGAAAGTGAAGGAAGGCGACCGTTCGCGTCTGCAAGCGTTCGAAGGCGTGGTAATCGCCAAGCGTAACCGTGGTGTGAACAGTGCTTTCACTGTTCGTAAAATCTCCAACGGTGTTGGCGTAGAGCGTACTTTCCAGACCTACAGCCCGCAAATCGACAGCATGGCCGTCAAGCGTCGCGGTGACGTACGTAAAGCCAAGCTGTACTACCTGCGTGACCTGTCCGGTAAAGCAGCTCGCATCAAGGAAAAACTGGCTTAAGTCCAGCTTCCCGATGCAGAAAAAAGCAGCCTACGGGCTGCTTTTTTGTGCCCGCGATTTGAGGTCCGGGATAGGATCTACCTGATTCCGCCACTTTTCTGTTCGAGTCCCTATGCCTGCCATCGACCATCCCCTGATCGACCGTTTCCTCGATGCCCTATGGCTGGAAAAAGGCCTGTCAGATAACACCCGCCAGGCCTACCGCAGCGACCTGGCGCTGTTCAACGGTTGGCTGCAGGAGAAACACCTGGAACTGATCAATGCCGGCCGCGAGCTGATCCTCGATCACCTGGCCTGGCGCCTGGAACAGAATTACAAGCCCCGTTCCACTGCACGATTTCTCTCCGGTGTACGTGGGTTTTATCGTTATTTGCTCAGGGAAAAACTGATCGCCCTCGATCCGACCCTGCAAATCGATATGCCGCAACTGGGTAGGCCTTTACCCAAATCCCTGTCGGAAGCCGACGTCGATGCCTTGCTCGCTGCGCCCGACCTCAGCGAACCCATCGGCCAGCGTGACCGAGCCATGCTGGAAGTGTTGTATGCCTGTGGCCTGCGGGTCACGGAGCTGATCAGCCTGACCCTGGAGCAAGTCAATCTGCGCCAGGGTGTGCTGCGGGTAATGGGCAAGGGCAGCAAGGAGCGGCTGGTGCCGATGGGGGAGGAAGCGATTGTGTGGGTCGAGCGCTACATGCGCGATGCCCGTAGCGAGCTGCTTGGTGGGCGGCCCAGCGATGTGCTGTTTCCCAGCCAGCGTGGCGAACAGATGACCCGCCAGACGTTCTGGCATCGCATCAAACACCAGGCCAAGGTCGCGGGGATCGGCAAGAGCCTGTCGCCCCACACCTTGCGCCATGCATTCGCCACCCATTTGCTCAACCACGGTGCGGATTTGCGCGTGGTGCAAATGCTGCTCGGGCACAGCGACTTATCCACCACCCAGATCTACACCCATGTGGCGCGTGCGCGCTTGCAGGATATGCATGCCAAGCACCACCCGCGAGGCTGAAAAGCGCCAATTTATGCCGCCACGGGCTGCCCTGCGGCCCAACTGTGGTAGGCTTTGCCGGTTAGCAAAGGGGACCGCCCGCACTCGTGTTTCCGTATTGGCGCGCCTGCACCCGTCCCTGCATCTGCCTTCAGGAGTTTCCATGCGCTTGACCCAGATTATTGCCGCCGCAGCCATTGCGTTGGTTTCCACCTTTGCCGTCGCCGATGACGCGGCCGAGCAGACCATCCGCAAGAGCCTGGCCAACCTGCAGCTCGATACCCCAATCGAAAGCATCAGCGCCAGCCCGATGGCCGGCCTGTATGAAGTCAAGCTCAAGGGCAGCCGCGTGCTGTACGCCAGTGCGGACGGTCAGTACATCGTCCAGGGCTACCTGTTCCAGCTCAAGGACGGCAAGCCGGTCAACCTGACCGAGAAAGCCGAGCGCCTGGGCGTGTCCAAGCTGATCAACGGCATCCCGGTGGCTGAAACCGTGGTTTACCCGGCCATCGGCGAGACCAAGACCCATATCACCGTGTTTACCGACACCACGTGCCCGTACTGCCATAAGTTGCATGCCGAAGTGCCTGCGCTGAACAAGCTGGGTGTGGAAGTCCGCTACGTAGCGTTCCCGCGCCAGGGCCTGGGTTCGCCGGGCGACGAGCAGTTGCAGGCCGTATGGTGCTCGGCCGACAAGAAAGCGGCCATGGACAAGATGGTCGATGGCAAGGAAATCAAGGCCGCCAAGTGCGCCAACCCGGTGTCGAAGCAATTTGCCCTGGGCCAGTCCATCGGCGTCAACGGTACACCGGCCATCGTTTTGGCTGACGGCCAGGTGATTCCGGGCTACCAGCCGGCACCACAAGTTGCCAAACTGGCGCTGGGTGCCAAATAAACCAGCATCGTCGAACCTTTGGCGATCATGGCCTGTGGATAAGTCGACGGGTCATTAATTGAAAGCCGCAGTTGTGCGGCTGTTTTCCACGGCCGACCTAGCGTCGGCCGTTTCATGGGGAGTTCTTCAGTGAAACCGGTCAAAGTAGGCATCTGTGGGTTAGGGACCGTCGGTGGCGGCACCTTCAACGTACTTCAGCGTAATGCTGAAGAAATTTCCCGCCGTGCAGGGCGTGGGATTGAAGTGGCGCAAATTGCCACGCGTTCGCCAAAGCCTCAGTTCCAAACGACCGGTATTGCGATTACCAACGATGTCTTCGCCGTGGCCACCAACCCTGAAATCGATATCGTCATCGAGCTGGTGGGCGGTTACACCGTGGCTCGCGAGCTGGTGCTCAAGGCGATCGAAAACGGCAAGCACGTGGTCACCGCCAACAAGGCGCTGATCGCTGTACACGGCAACGAGATCTTCGCCAAGGCCCGCGAGAAAGGCGTGATCGTGGCATTCGAAGCCGCGGTTGCCGGCGGTATCCCGGTGATCAAGGCGATCCGTGAAGGCCTGTCCGCCAACCGCATCAACTGGGTGGCCGGCATCATCAACGGCACCGGTAACTTCATCCTCACCGAAATGCGCGAGAAGGGCCGTACCTTCGAAGACGTACTGGCCGAAGCCCAGGCCCTGGGGTATGCCGAAGCCGACCCGACATTCGACGTGGAAGGCATCGACGCGGCGCACAAGCTGACCATCCTGGCGTCCATCGCCTTTGGTATCCCGCTGCAGTTCGACAAGGCCTACACCGAAGGCATCACCCGGCTGACCACTGCCGACGTGAACTACGCCGAAGCCCTGGGCTACCGCATCAAGCACCTCGGTGTCGCGCGCAGCACTCCGGCGGGTATCGAGTTGCGTGTGCACCCGACGCTGATCCCGGCCGACCGCCTGATCGCCAACGTCAATGGCGTGATGAACGCCGTGATGGTCAACGGTGACGCTGCCGGGTCCACCCTGTTCTACGGCGCCGGTGCCGGCATGGAGCCGACCGCTTCGTCGGTGATCGCCGACCTGGTGGATGTGGTTCGCGCCATGACCAGCGACCCGGAAAACCGCGTGCCGCACCTGGCCTTCCAGCCGGATTCGCTGTCGGCCCACCCGATCCTGCCGATCGAGGCCTGCGAAAGCGCCTACTACCTGCGCATCCAGGCCAAGGATCACCCGGGCGTGTTGGCCCAGGTGGCCAGTATCCTGTCGGAGCGCGGTATCAACATCGAGTCGATCATGCAGAAGGAAGTCGAGGAGCAGAACGGCCAGGTGCCGATGATCCTGCTGACCCACCGGGTGCTCGAGCAGCACATCAACGATGCCATCACCGCGCTGGAAGCCTTGCAAGGCGTCGTGGGCCCGGTGGTGCGGATTCGCGTCGAACACCTGAACTAACCGATCTGTTCCAGAGGCCCCGTGTGTGCGGCGGCCTCTGTTCGAGAATGTTTTAGAGGAGCCAGTCATGCGTTACATCAGCACCCGCGGCCAGGCACCGGCCCTGAATTTCGAAGACGTCTTGCTGGCAGGCCTTGCCACCGACGGCGGCCTGTACGTGCCGGAAAACCTGCCACGCTTTACCCAGGAAGAAATCGCTTCGTGGGCCGGCCTGCCGTACCACGAGCTGGCGTTCCGGGTGATGCGCCCATTCGTCACCGGCAGCATCCCCGATGCGGATTTCAAAAAGATTCTGGAAGAGACCTACGGCGTGTTTTCCCACAGCGCCATCGCGCCTCTGCGCCAGCTCAACGGCAACGAATGGGTGCTCGAGCTGTTCCATGGCCCGACCCTGGCGTTCAAGGACTTCGCCCTGCAACTGCTGGGTCGTCTGCTGGACTACGTGCTGGAGAAGCGCGGCGAGCGCGTGGTGATCATCGGCGCCACCTCGGGTGATACCGGTTCGGCCGCCATCGAAGGCTGCAAGCACTGCGAAAACGTCGACATCTTCATCCTGCACCCGCACAAGCGTGTCTCGGAAGTACAGCGCCGCCAGATGACCACCATCTTCGGCGAGAACATCCATAACATCGCCATCGAAGGCAACTTCGATGACTGCCAGGAAATGGTCAAGAACAGCTTCGCCGACCAGGGCTTCCTCAAAGGCACACGCCTGGTGGCGGTGAACTCGATCAACTGGGCGCGGATCATGGCCCAGATCGTCTACTACTTCCACGCCTCGCTGCAGTTGGGTGGCCCGGCGCGCTCGGTGTCGTTCTCGGTGCCGACCGGCAATTTCGGCGACATCTTCGCCGGCTACCTGGCCCGTAACATGGGCCTGCCGATCAACCAGTTGATCGTCGCCACCAACCGCAACGACATCCTGCACCGCTTCATGAGCGGCAACCAGTACGTCAAGGAAACCCTGCACGCCACCCTGTCGCCGTCCATGGACATCATGGTGTCGTCGAACTTCGAACGCCTGCTGTTCGACATGCACGGTCGCAACGGCGCAGCCATCGCCGGCTTGATGGACACCTTCAAGAGCGGCGGCGGTTTCAGCGTTGATGAAGAGCGCTGGACCGAAACCCGCAAGCTGTTCGACTCCCTGGCCGTGGATGACGCGCAGACCTGTGAAACCATCGCAGAGGTCTACGCCCAGACCGGCGAGTTGCTCGACCCGCACACCGCCATTGGGGTCAAGGCCGCCCGCGAATGCCGTCGCAGCCTGGATATCCCGATGGTGATCCTCGGCACCGCCCATCCAGTGAAATTCCCGGAAGCGGTGGAGAAGGCGGGTGTCGGCAAGGCGCTGGAGCTGCCGGTGCACCTGACCGACCTGTTCGAGCGTGAAGAGCGTTGCACGGTGCTGCCGAATGACTTGAAGGCGATGCAGGCGTTTGTCAGCCAGCATGGCAACCGTGGCAAGCCATTGTAAGGCAAGTCACGAAGACAAAAACGCCGCTTTCCCTTCCTCGGGTCAGCGGCGTTTTTTGTTTCTGGCAGGCCCTGCCTCAGCGCCCGACAAGCCCCAAAACAGCGGCCTATTGCGTAAGCATTTATGTGCCGCCGTTTTTTACCTGTCATGTTGCAAGCGCATGCTGGAAACGTCATCCCCCGACAACCCCGCATAAACGAAAAAGCGAACTTTCCTACGTCACAACCAGTCACTTAGGATAGATGCAGCTCCCGTTTACAAGAATGTTTGCGAACTATTGAGTGGTGATCGAGATGGAAAGTATCAGCCTATTGCTCGAAGAAGCACTGAGCCCTTATCAGGTGACGTTGACCACCGCAGGTGTGCAGGAAGAGTGCCTGGTAACCGTGAAGAACCCCGCCGGTGCGATCATGGTCGAGCGTGAAGTCGACCGGGCGCAATTGCTCGATAAGCGCCTATTGGTGGATGTGGTGGATTGCCTGCTGCGTGACCTCAAGATCGCTGAAGGACGCCTGGAACCCTCGGTCATCGCGGCCTTGCGCAACGCCGCCCAGACCCGCAGCGCTGCCGTTGCATGAAGAATTGTTTATAGATGGAAACTTCCCACGTCATGGCCGGTCAGATTTTGTAACAGCAAGAGCAAACATTGTGCTCCGGTGTTTGTGCCTTGTTGTACTGGTCTTTGTAGGCCACGTTTAACCCCGAAGTGTCTCCCCACTCTTCGGGGTTTCTTTTTGCCTGGGATTTGTCACGGCGCTGGCGAGTCCTGGAAAAAGCTCGGGTTGTCTCGCAGGTAGTGTTCACGCATGGCAGGGTCCAGCCAGGCGGCGTAGGACTGCTGTACGTGTTCCAGCGGGAGGCTGAGCAGAACCTGGTTGATCCGTTCCATGGCCTCGCGCCCCTCAGGTGTATCCGAGCAGCCGATATGCGTGCGCTGGTAAGGTGCTGTGCCCTTGATGGGGTAGAAGCTGAGGTCTTCGGCGGCGATCCCCTGTTGCATCGCGTGGTAGCGGATTTCCGGCCAATAGCCCAGCACCGCCTCCAGCCGGCCCAGGCGCTGCATCTGCAGCAAGCTGCCAAGGGCATCGTTGCCGTAGTGCAGTGCCAGTTTGTGTGTGTCGGCCTGTTTCAGTCGCTCATCGATAACCGCGCCGTAGCTGCGTTCCGCGATCGCGCCGACCCTTGCCTCATGGGCGTCGAAGAAGGCCTGCAGGTCAAACTGGCCGTCTGCGATAAACGCCGCCAGGGCGCCCTGCTGGCTGCGTCGGATCGTGACGCCATTACTGGCGACCACAAACGCCTGCCTGGAAAATACGATGTACCTGGCCCGCTCGGCCGTCCACAGCAAGGATGGATCGCAGGTGAGCGTGGGCTCGCGCAGCATCTGCATGCCGCGCGCGCGATTGACGTGCATTACCTGGTGGCGATATTCCGGCAAGTGCTCGATCAGTATCGGCAGCAACTGGTCCAGGGCGCCCTGGCCTTTGCCTGGCCCTTCGAAGATGGTCAGCGGCGGCAAGTCGCGCAGCAACCAGATCAACGTGCCCTCGGCACTCGCCGGCACGGGCCAGCCGCCGGCCAGCATGACGGCCAGGGACAGCGCACTGAACCAGTGCCTGCAACCGTGGGGCATCAGATGGCGCCTTGCTCACGCAGGCGGACAATGGCGGCGGCGTCGTATCCCAACTCGCCCAGCACCACGCCGTTGTGTTCACCCAGTTGCGGCCCCACCCATTCGCAACTGCCCGGTGTGTCCGACAGCTTGGGCACGATGCCCGGCATCTTGAAGTCCTTGCCGCCGGGAAGCCGGGCCTTAAGGAACATCTCGCGTGCGAGGAATTGCGGGTCGCCCAGCATGTCCTCGGCGCTGTAGATACGGCTGGCGGGCACTTCAGCCTTGTTGAGTTGCTCCACCACCTGCTCCAGCGGCAGCGAGTTCACCCAGCGATCAATCACGCCATAGAGTTCATCGCGACGGCTGTCGCGCCCGTCATTGCTGGCCAGTTGTGGATCGTTCGCCAGGTCGTCACGGCCGATGGCACTCATGAAACGTTTGAAGATGGCATCGCCGTTGGCACCGATCTGTACGTGCTTGCCGTCCGCGCTGGTGTGGATCGACGACGGCGTGATGCCGGGCATGATGTTGCCGGTGCGCTCGCGAATAAACCCGAATACGTCGAACTCGGGGATCATGCTTTCCATCATGGCGAAGATGGCTTCATACAGCGCCACATCCACCACCTGGCCCACACCGCCGTTGACCTCGCGATGACGCAGCGCCATCAAGGCACCGATGACCGCCCACAGCGCGGCGATGGAGTCGCCAATGGAGATTCCCGTGCGCACCGGCGGGCGATCTTCGAAACCGGTGATATAACGCAGCCCGCCCATGGACTCGCCCACTGCGCCAAACCCGGGCTGGTCTTTCATCGGCCCGGTCTGGCCAAAACCCGAGAGGCGCACCATCACCAGTTTCGGGTTCAGCCCATGCAGGGTTTCCCAGCTCAGGCCAAGCTTCTCCAGTACGCCGGGGCGGAAGTTTTCGATCAGGATGTCGGCGTCTGCCAGCAGTTGCTTGAGAATCGCCAGCCCGTCCGGGTGCTTGAGGTTCAACGTCAGGGACTTTTTGTTGCGCGCCTGCACAAACCACCACAACGAGGTGCCTTCGTACAGCTTGCGCCATTTGCGCAACGGGTCGCCGCCGTCCGGGGATTCGACCTTGACCACCTCGGCGCCGAATTCAGCACAAATGCGTGAGGCGAAGGGGCCGGCGATCAGGGTGCCGAGTTCGATGACTTTCAGGCCGGCAAGCGGTTTGGCATTAAACGACATGGGGATCCTTGTCTGCGCGGAACGGTGATGTGAAGCCTTTTAACATAGGCGAGCAACCCAGAGATAAGGATGATGCAGCGCAGGATTCGTTGAATGACCTCGCCATCGGTTAGACTGGCCGTCTTTCCCTGTCTCTAGAAGCCCGTTCATGGCCCAGCCGTCCACGACCTACAAATTCGAACTCAACCTCACCGACCTCGACCGTTCGGTGTACGAGAGCGTCAAGCAGACCATCGCTCGCCACCCCTCGGAAACTGAAGAGCGCATGACCGTGCGTCTGCTGGCCTACGCCCTTTTTTACAACGAACAGTTGGCGTTCGGCCGTGGCCTGTCAGATGTAGACGAGCCAGCCCTGTGGGAAAAAAGCCTGGATGATCGGGTTTTGCATTGGATCGAAGTCGGCCAGCCGGATGCCGACCGCCTGACCTGGTGCTCGCGTCGCACTGAGCGCACCAGCCTGCTGGCATACGGCAGCTTGCGTGTTTGGGAGGGCAAAGTGGTGCCGGTGGCGAACACCCTGAAGAATGTCCACATCGCAGCAGTGCCCCAGGAGATTCTGGAGGTTCTGGCCAAGGACATGCCCCGCGTGATCAAGTGGGACGTGATGATCAGTGAAGGCACGATCTTCGTCACCGACGACCGTGGCCAGCACGAAGTGCAACTGCAATGGCTGGTCGGCGAACGCGGTTGAAAATGTGGGAGGGGGCTTGCCCCCTCCCACATTTGATCTGTGTTCCCTTCAGAGTTGTCGTTTAACCGTTGTATTCAAGAGAAGCTCCCGTCACCCATGCGTATCGATCCCCGCCCGTTGCCCGCCGTCCTGCCCTTCCTGGGGGAATTGCCACCGCTGTTGACCCGTCTCTACGCCGCACGTGGCGTGCAGTCCGAGGCCGAGCTGGACAAGAGCCTGGCGCGGTTGATTCCCTATCAGCAGCTCAAGGGCATCGACGCGGCGGTGGACTTGCTGGTGACGGCATTGGAGCAGCGCCAGCGGATCCTCATCGTCGGTGACTTCGACGCCGATGGTGCAACCGCCAGCACCGTAGGCACCCTGGGCCTGCGTTTGCTCGGTGCGGCCCATGTCGATTACCTGGTGCCCAACCGCTTCGAATACGGCTATGGCCTGACCCCGGAAATCGTCGCGGTGGCCCTGCAGCGCGAGCCGCAGTTGCTGATCACCGTGGACAATGGCATTTCCAGTGTCGAAGGCGTGGCGGCGGCGAAAGCGGCGGGGCTGAAGGTGCTGGTGACCGACCACCACTTGCCCGGGGATGAGCTGCCGGCGGCGGATGCCATCGTCAACCCGAACCAGCCGGGCTGTGAGTTCCCGAGTAAGGCCCTGGCCGGCGTGGGCGTGATCTTCTACGTACTGATGGCCCTGCGCGCGCGTTTGCGCAGTTTGGGCTGGTATGAAAACAAGCCTCAACCCAACATCGGCGAGCTGCTCGACCTGGTCGCCCTGGGCAGCGTCGCCGACGTGGTGCCCCTGGACGCCAATAACCGCATCCTCGTGCATCAGGGCCTGGAGCGTATTCGTGCCGGTCGCGCACGGCCGGGGATCAAGGCGATCCTCGAAGTGGCCAAGCGGGATGCGGCGCGCATCACCTCCACCGACCTCGGCTTTATCCTCGGGCCACGCTTGAACGCCGCCGGGCGCCTGGACGATATGAGCCTGGGCATCGAATGCCTGCTCACCACGGATTTCGCCGCGGCACGGGAAATGGCCGCACAACTGGACGGCATGAACCAGGACCGCAAATCCATCGAGCAGGGCATGCAGCGCGAAGCCCTGGCTCAGCTCAAGGACTTGCCGGTGGACTCAATGCCCTACGGCTTGTGCCTGTTTGATCCGGACTGGCACCAAGGTGTGATCGGCATTCTTGCGTCGCGCATGAAGGAGCGCTATTTCCGCCCCACCATTGCCTTCGCCGATGCCGGCGATGGCCTGCTCAAGGGCTCAGGGCGCTCTGTGCAAGGCTTTCACATCCGCGATGCCCTGGCGGTGGTTGCGAGCCAGCATCCCAACCTGATCAGCAAATATGGCGGCCACGCCATGGCGGCGGGGTTGACCTTGCCCGAGGAAAATTTCCCACTGTTTGCCGAGGCCTTTGACGCCGAAGTGCGTCGGCAGCTGCGTGAAGAAGACCTCACCGGGCGCCTGCTGTCCGACGGCACCCTGGCGGTGGAAGAGTTTCACCTGGAACTGGCGCGCGCACTGCGCCACGCCGGGCCGTGGGGCCAGCACTTTCCCGAGCCGTTGTTCCATGGCGTGTTCCAGCTGGTCGAGCAGCGGGTGGTGGGGGAGCGGCACCTGAAAGTAGTGCTCAAGAGCGAATGCGGGTCGGTGAAGCTCGATGGCATTGCCTTCGGCGTCGACCGGGAAGTCTGGCCGAACCCGACCGTACGTTGGGTGGAGTTGGCCTACAAGCTGGATGTGAACGAGTTTCGTGGCAATGAAACCGTGCAACTGATGATTGCCCACATCGAACCGCGCTAGATCTTACCCACGCCGCAAAAAACTGTGGGAGGGGGCAAGCCCCCTCCCACAGTTTGATTTGTGTAAGGCTCGGGTTTATTCGGTTTTGGCCTGGTGCTTCACGATGATATCCACCAACCGCTTGGCCAGTGCCGGGTAGTTCTCATCGAAGTGATGCCCGCCCGGCAGTTTCACCGCCTCGCCCACGGCGGTCTTGTCGGTGCAGCCACTCTCGTCGACTTCTTCGGCACCGTAGATGCACACCACCTTGTCAGCCGGCAGCTTGGCCATTTCCGGGCCGGTCGCGGCTTCTTTGCCGGCGTTGCCCAGCCAGCCTTCCACTTCGATTTCAAAGCTGCCGGTGCGGGCGAAGGCCAGCAGGATGATGACGTCCACACGCTGCTGCTCGTTTTCCGGCAGGCGGTTGTAGATCGCCGGCAGGACGTCCGCGCCGAAGGAGTAACCGGTCAGCACGAAGCGCTTGGTGCCCCACTTCTGCCGGTAGTGCTGCATCAGTTCGGTGAGGTCTTTAGCGCTTTGTTCCGGGGTCTTGTGCTGCCAGTAGTAGCGCAGGGTGTCGATGCCGACCACCGGGTAGCCGATCTTGGCCATTTCGCCGGCCACGTCGCGGTCGAGGTCACGCCAGCCGCCATCACCGGAAAGGAACAGCGTCACGGTGTCCTTGGCCTGGCCAGCCGGCACTTCCACCACGGGAATCGCCAGGCCGCCGTTGTCCGAACCCACCAGTTGCTTGCGCAGTTCGTTGTTCAGCACTTGCGGATAGTGAATGTCGTAGTCGCTGATGCTGGTGGTGGCACGCGGGGTGTCACGTACGAAACTGGCGCTTTCATCGTCAGGGTTGTCGTTCCAGGCCACCAGCCAATTACCATGCGCGGCGGTTTTCGGCAGTGGGTCCTTGCACCCTTCCTGCACCAACGCGAAGCCGACGGAGATGGCGTTGGCCTTGTCGTCGCTCTGAGTGGCCAGCCAGCGCCAGGCGAGGGCGGCGCCAGGGCCGATGCCGCTGACCAGGGTCGCGGGGCCCTTGAGCTGGCCCAGGGCGCTTTGCAGCGCTTGTTCCTGCAGCTTGCAGTCATCCTTTGGCAGGATCACCTGGACGATCTGCGCCTTGCCGCCCTGGCTCAGGGTAATCAGCTGGCTATCGGTCAGGGTTTCGTCAGCCATCACCGCCACCGCGACGCGGGCTTTCGGGGTGCCGGCCGGGGTCACGCGGGTCATCACCGAGCCGTCGGCCTGGGGCAGTTGCTCCAGGGTCGGCTGCGGGGCAGGGCGGTTCCAGAACCAAAAGCCGCCACCCAGGACCAGGGCGAGCAGCACTACAAAGGCCAATACATACCGCCAGGAGCGTCGAATCATCAGCGTTTCACCAATCCAGTCAAGCCGCCCGCGATCAGGGCGGCGGTATCGGCCAGTGCCACCAGCGGGTCAAGTCCCGCGGGCACAGCCATGTAACGGGGTTCCCAGTCAGGCTGGAACTTGTCTTTGAAGCGGCGCAAGCCTTGGAAGTTATACAGTTGCTCGCCGCGACGGAACACCATCGAGCCCAGGCGCTGTGTCAGTGGTGCGCCGCGTCGCGGTTGCAGGCCCGACAACGGCACCATGCCGAGGCTGAAGCGGGCATAGCCATGACTCTTATAGTGTTGAATCAGGCCGACCATCATGAATTCCATGGTCAGCTTGGGCGCATCCGGGTGGGCGCGCATCAGGTCGAGGCTGGCCAGGTCGTGGTTGTAGGTCTCGAGCAGGTTGGCGAAGGCCACCGGGCGGCCTTCGAAGCGAATGATCGCGATACGAAAGTGCTTGAGGTAGTCGTCGCTGAAGCGTCCGAGGGAAAAGCCTTTTTCCCGCACATTCTTACCGGTAAGCCAGGCGTCCGAGATGACTTTTAATTCATCCATCGGTGCCGTGCCGGGTTCAAAGATCTCCAGGGACAGGCCATCCCGGGTGCCGCGGTTCCAGGTGTAGCGCAGGTCCTTCATCTCTTTGCCCTTGGCTTCCAGGTCAAAGCGTTTCAGGTCGACGCGGGCTTCCTCGCCCAGCTTGATCGCGGTGAGGCCGATGTCCATGTAATAGGGCAGGTTCTCGGCGCGTACCTGATAGAACACCGGGCGCGCATGATGAATGTCGCACAGGTCGCGGAACTGCCAGATCATTTCGGCACGGGGCTGGGTCGGACCGATCGGGTCATACAAGGCCACCAGGCTGCGGCCGCGACGGGCATACATCAGGAACGCTTCGTCATTCGGATGGAACAGCAATGCCTTGTCGCCGGTCAGCGCCAGGCCGCCGTCGGGTTGCGACGATGCCATCAGGATCTTGCTGGCGCGTTCCAGCTCCTCGGGTGTCGGCAGGTGGATCACCGGGCGTGCGGTGCGCAGCAGCCAGGTCAACGAGACGATGACCAGCAGCACGGCGGCGCCCAGCAGCGAACGCAGGCCGCGCGGGGCGTTGGCATCGAGGGTGAACTGCCACCACAGTTGATGGCTGTACGGTACATCTTGATACGCGAACAGCAGCAGCCAGATAGAAGCCCCCAGCACACAGACGCTGGCCACCAGGTACAGCGGTGAGAAAGGCAGCTCGGTCAGGCGGCTGGCGCGATAGAACGAGCGGCGGAAGATCGCCAGCAGTATCGCCGTCATGGTCATCAGGCTGGCTTCTTCCCAATCGAAGCCCTTGAGCAGCGAGAGCAGGGCGCCCACCAGCAGCAGCACCATGGTCAGCATCCACGCAGCCGATAGGCGTCGACGCAGGCCCTGGGCCAGCAACAGGCACAGCACGCCGATCAGGCTGGCACCGAAGTGCGAGGCGTCAATCAGGCGGTGGGGGATCAGGAAACCGATGTTTTCCAGGCGTGAGTCGATTTCTGGCGTGGCGCCGGAAAACAGCAGGACCACGCCGGACAAAAAAACCAGTACGGCCAGCACCGGCGCTGCCAAACCCGAGGCTACCCGCAGGCTTTGCTGAGTCTGGAACAGGCGCTGGGCCTCGTTGACCAGCAGGAACACACAGGCGATCAGCAGCGGCAGGACCACGTAGATCATGCGGTACAGCAGCAGGGCCGCAGCCAATGGCGCGGCACCGAGCTTGTCGGCGAATGCGGCGAGCAGGATGGCTTCAAATACGCCCACGCCCCCTGGCACATGGCTGAGCACACCAGCGGCCAGCGCCAGCAGGTACACGAGCAGGAACGGGCCGAAAGGCGGTGCTTCCGGCAGCAGCAGATAAAGGACGGTGGCGGCGGCGGCCACGTCCAGTGCGGTGATGATCAGTTGCAGGAATGTCAGGCGGCGACCGGGCAGACGCAGGGTCCGACGCCCGGCTTTTACCAGCAGGTTGTCCGGGTAGGGTTGTTCCGGCAGGCGGCGGCGGTAGATGCCGATGCACAACATGGCCGACAGCAACAGCACTGCGCCGGCAACGCCGCCGAGCACCGTTTGTGGCAAATGCAGGTAGGTCGACGCTGCCGGCAAGTTGCTCAGCGTGGCCAATGCAGCCAGCGGGGGCAGGGCGCAGCCCAGTGCCAGGCTGGCGAACACGGTCATGTGGGCGACTTCCGAAGCCCCGATGCCATGGCGTGCATATAAACGGTAGCGTACCGAGCCGCCCGAGAGCATCGACAGGCCAATGGCATTGCCGATCGCAAAGGCAGTAAAGCCGCCAAGGGCCAAGGTCTTGGCCGGCAGGTTCACCCCGGCATAGCGTGCGCCGGAAAACTCATAGCCCAGCAGAATGACGAACCCCGCGACGGCGGCGGCGAACGCACCGAGCAACGCGGGTTTGGGCACTTCCAGGATCGAGTCGTGGAGGGCGTAGAGGTCCAGCTCCAATAGCAGGTGCCGACAGGCGATCAGGGCGATTGCGAACAGCAACAAGGTCACGGCCAGCCCGATGGGTTGCCGGTATTTGCTCAACAGATCCAGCCAGCGCAAGCGGGTGGGGGCGATAGGTTGTTCTGCTGTGACGGTGTCTTGTGGTTCAGACGAGTTGGCGCGCATCAATCACCTCGTGGATTGTGCGCGACAGGATGGAGGTATCCAGCCAAGTTACCAATCCCTATGGACAAAATAATTACAAATATTAACGCGGATCACCGGGGGCGGCGACTGCGGCCATTGGTCGTAGAGGCGTAAGCATAGCGTGCAATGAGATGGACTCTACAAACCGTGTACGGTTTCATGAAAGATGCCATGCCATTGTTTCAGAAGAACTTTTTCATCGGATACAAAAAAGGCCACTCTTTCGAGTAGCCTTTTTTGATGTTTGGTTGCGGGAGCCGGATTTGAACCGACGACCTTCGGGTTATGAGCCCGACGAGCTACCAGACTGCTCCATCCCGCGTCTGTGGGCGGCATTCTACAGCCAGATGGCGAGGTGTCAACCGTTAATGAGCCGATGGGTCAAATAAGTGTGAAATAGCTGAGATGCAACCTAAGTTCGCGATTGAAAACGCTTTTTGTAGTGAGCGGGCTTGTCCCGCGCCGGGCTGCGGAGCAGTCCGTGGTGAAGTGCACACTATCTTGTGTGGGGCTGCTTCGCGGCCCGGCGCGGGGCAAGCCCGCTCGCTAAAACAAAAAAGGCCACTCTTTCGAGTAGCCTTTTTTGATGTTTGGTTGCGGGAGCCGGATTTGAACCGACGACCTTCGGGTTATGAGCCCGACGAGCTACCAGACTGCTCCATCCCGCGTCTGTGTGTCGGCATTCTACAGAGGATCATGAGTGTGTCAACCGGTGAATCGAAGAAAAGCGCTTGTGGTTCAATCGGTTAGCTCTCCAAGCAGAGCCATTTCAATCGTGCGGGCCAGTAGGGCTAAGGGTTTCAGCTCTATTGGGGGGCCAATTTCGATTGAGAAAATAAATTCATCTGGGAAATTTCCTACCGCTTAGGCGGAAGATTCAAACTACTGGTGCTATATACAGGGGTGAATGCGATACTGCTCACCCGTTGGATTACACCTCCCTTCTATCTATGACGCAGCGCAAAATCATCCACGTCGACTGTGATTGCTTCTACGCCGCCATTGAGATGCGCGATGACCCGAGCCTGGCGCAAAAGCCCCTGGCGGTAGGTGGATCGGCAGATCGAAGGGGCGTGATCGCTACATGCAATTACGAAGCGCGGGCGTATGGGGTGCGTTCAGCCATGTCGTCGCGCCATGCCCTGAAGCTCTGCCCGGACCTGACCATCGTCAAGCCGCGCATGGATGCCTATAAGGAAGCGTCGAAGGAAATCCAGACGATCTTCCGCGACTACACCGACCTGATCGAGCCCCTGTCGCTGGACGAGGCCTACCTGGATGTCTCCGACAGCCCGCACTTTGGCGGCAGCGCCACGCGCATCGCCCAGGACATTCGGCGCCGGGTCTCCAACCAGTTGCACATCACCGTGTCCGCCGGCGTGGCACCGAACAAGTTTTTGGCCAAGATCGCCAGCGATTGGAAAAAGCCCAATGGCCTGTTTGTCATTACCCCGGATCAGGTCGAGGACTTTGTCTCCCAACTGCGGGTAAGCAAGTTGCACGGCGTGGGCAAGGTGACGGCAGACAAGCTGGCGCGCCTGGGCATCGAAGACTGCCTGCAATTGCGCGAATGGAACAAGCTGGCGCTGGTGCGTGAGTTCGGCAGCTTTGGCGAGCGCTTGTGGAGCCTGGCCCGTGGGATAGATGAACGTGTGGTGCAGAACGACAGCCGGCGGCAGTCCATCAGTGTGGAAAATACCTACGATGTGGATTTGCCGGATCTCTCAAGCTGCCTGGCGAAACTTCCAGAGTTGATGGAGACCCTGGCAGGGCGCATGGCGCGTATCGACAGCAGCTACAAGGCGGGCAAGCCGTTCGTTAAGGTGAAGTTTCATGACTTTACCCAGACGACGCTGGAGCAGGCGGGCGCGGCGCGGGATCTGGAGAGTTATCAACAGTTGATGACCCAGGCGTTCAATCGCGGTGGGAAACCGGTGCGGTTGTTGGGGATTGGGGTGCGGTTGCTGGACCTGAGTGGCGGCAACGAACAGTTAGAGTTCTCCTGGTAGAAACCGGAAACAAATGTGGGAGGGAGCAAACCCCCTCCCACATTTGGATCGATAGCGTTTTCGAAGCCTCAGCGTGCTCCGGGATCTGCGACTAACCGCCCCGCATCCTTGGTCAACGCCTGCAGGAATTCCTGCTGCAACTCGGGATCATTGCGGGTCAGTTCGATCAGGCTTTGTTCCAGTTCGCTGGCTTCTTCCTCCAGGCCCAGCTCCGACAGGCGCTTGACCCGGTGCACCCACTGGCTGACTTCATCGTCTTCCAGGTCGTCGTAGATCAGGCCGTGGGCTTCCAGCAACTTGCCGCGCAGGGTGCTGTTGATCGCCAGGGTCGAGTCCGAGTGCACGTCGTCCTGGCCATCTTCCACGCTGATCTTCAAGGTCGTGACGCGGTTCAGGTCCTGCTCGGCAAACGGGCTGTCCAACAGGTTCAGGCGCAGCACGCCGTTGCGGTCGGTGGTCAGCTCATGGGTCTGTTTGCCGGCGGTGACCTGGACCGGGCGCTCGCTCCAGGGCAGGCTCGAATACTCCACGCGTTTGTCGCGCTGGACTTCATCGATACCCGCCAGGTTCTGTTGCGCGCGCCCATGGGATTGCACGTTCATGAACGGGTTGAGACCGTCCACGCCGTAGGTCAGCCAGTCGTGGGTCATGCTGGTCGGCAGGTTGCCGAGGGCGAAGATGTTGGCCACGTTGGCGCCCGCACCCGCGACCAAAGCCACTGCACCCAGGGGCATCTCATAGAGTTTGCGCCAGGGTTGGTAAGGCGTGTAGCGGTCGTAACGACGGGTGACTTCGAATTCGGTGACCTCAAAGGTCTTTTGCTCGTGAATACGAATCCGGCGTTGCGGCAGTTCCAGCACTTTGGGTTCGCCTACATCGATCTGCAGGCTGTGGTCGAGCAACTTACGCTCGACCCGCTCCTCGTGCTCACTGCGTTGCGACATCTGATTGGCGCAGCCGCTGACCAGCAGGGCGCCGCATAAGGCGGCGCCCCCCAGGGCTCTGGTGTTTCGCTTGAACATGACGTCTCTTGATCTGGTTTTCAGCGACGAATACGCGCCTGGAGGAAAGACAGCACGTCAGCCACCGGCAACGGTTGGGCTTCGGCTTCGGTCCGGCTCTTGTATTCCAGATTGCCATCGGCCAGGCCGCGGTCACTGACCACGATCCGGTGCGGGATGCCAATCAGCTCCATGTCGGCGAACTTGATGCCCGGGCTGGTTTTCTTGTCGCGGTCATCCAGCAGCACTTCAAAACCAGCGGCCGTGAGTTCGGCATACAGCTTGTCGGTGGCTTCGCGTACTTGCTCGGTTTCGTAACGCAGCGGTACCAGGGCCACCTGGAAAGGCGCCAGGGCGTCACTCCAGATAATGCCTTTCTCGTCGTTGTTCTGCTCGATGGCAGCGGCAACCACGCGGGAAACGCCAATGCCGTAGCAGCCCATGTCGAGGGTGATCGGCTTGCCGTTCTCGCCCAGCACTTCGCACTTCATCGCCTTGCTGTACTTGTTGCCCAGCTGGAAGATGTGCCCGACTTCGATGCCGCGCTTGATTTCCAGGGTGCCCTTGCCGTCCGGGCTTGGGTCGCCAGCAACGACGTTGCGCAGGTCGGCCACGGTCGGCACCGGCAGGTCACGCTCCCAGTTCACACCGAAGTAGTGCTTGTCGTCGATGTTCGCGCCGATACCGAAGTCGCTCATCAGCTCGACCGAGCGGTCGATGATGATCGGCAACGGCAGGTTCAGCGGGCCGAGGGAACCGGCACCGGCGCCGATGGCGTCGCGCAGTTCGGCATCGCTGGCCATGACCAGCGGGCTGGCCACGCCAGGTTGCTGAGCGGCCTTGATTTCGTTGAGTTCGTGGTCGCCACGGATCACCAGGGCGATCAGCTTGCCTTCTTCTTCGGCATGCACGATCAGGGTCTTGATGGTCTTTTCAATCGGCAGATTGAATTTCTCCACCAGGGCCGCGATGGTCTTGGTTTCTGGCGTATCCACCAGGCGCAGTTCTTCAGTCGGGGCTGGACGGGAGGTTTCCCGTGGCACGGCTTCGGCTTTCTCGATGTTCGCCGCGTAGTCGGAACCGTTGCTGAACGCGATATCGTCTTCGCCGGACTTGGCCAGCACGTGGAATTCGTGGGAGCCGGCACCGCCGATGGAGCCATTGTCCGCTTCAACCGCCCGGAACTTCAGGCCCAGGCGTGTGAACACGTTGCAGTAGGCCTGGTGCATGCGGTCATAGGTGACCTGCAGCGATGCCTGGTCGGCGTGGAACGAATAGGCGTCCTTCATGATGAATTCGCGGCCGCGCATCAAACCGAAGCGTGGGCGGATTTCATCGCGGAATTTGGTCTGGATCTGATACAGGTTCAGAGGCAGCTGCTTGTAGCTGCTCAACTCGTTGCGCATCAGGTCGGTGATCACTTCTTCATGGGTCGGGCCGGCGCAGAAGTCGCGGCCATGACGGTCCTTGAAGCGCAGCAACTCAGGGCCGTACTCTTCCCAGCGTCCGGATTCCTGCCACAGCTCGGCCGGTTGGGTGCTCGGCATCAACACTTCGAGAGAGCCCGCGGCGTTCATTTCTTCACGAACGATGGCTTCGACCTTGCGCATCACCTTCAAGCCCATGGGCAGCCAGGTGTACAGGCCCGAGGCCAGTTTGCGGATCATGCCGGCGCGCAGCATCAGCTGGTGGCTGATCACGACCGCATCGGAAGGCGTTTCTTTCTGTGTGGCGAGCAAATATTGACTGGTACGCATGGTAGGCCGTTGTCGGTTGCTTGAACTTGAAATGACTTGGGATTGTACGGGCGCAAACTGCCGCCGTACAGGCATCAGAATGCAGGGCTGTCTGTAGGCGCAGAGCTTGCTTGCGATGGGGGCGCCGCGGTCTGGCTTTTAAAGGGCCCCCAGAATCAGTCCTCTACCGGCGGATTCAACCGCATCCGCCGATTCTCCTGATACCAGTGCAACGCAATCAGTAGCAGTGTCGGCACGCCCAGCATGCAGGTGATCAGGAAGAAATTGTGGTACCCGAATTTCTCCACCATCACCCCCGAGTAGCCGCCGATCAGGCGCGGCAGCAACAGCATGATCGAGCTGAGCAGCGCATATTGGGTGGCGGAAAACTTGAGGTTGGTCAGGCTCGACAGGTACGCCACGAATGCCGACGTGGCCAGGCCCGAGCTGAAGTTATCCAGGGAGATGGTAAAGATCAGCATCTGCAGGTCGGGGCCCATGTCGGCGAGCATCACGAACAGCAGGTTGGTCCCCGCCGACGCCACGCCGCCTATAAACAGGATCGGCAGGATGCCGAAGCGCACGATCAGCAGGCCGCCCATGCCGGCGCCGAGCAGGGTCATGATCAGGCCGAAGATCTTGCTGACCCCGGCGATCTGATCCTTGGTAAAGCCCTGGTCGATATAGAACACGTTGGCCATCACGCCCATCACCGTGTCGGACATACGATAGGTGGCGATCAGCCCCAGCAGCAGCAATGCCTGCCAGCGGTAGCGCAGGATAAAGTCGTTGACCGGCGTGAGCACCGGCGCCAGGCCCCGTCGGCCCATGGCCGAAAGGCACAGTGTGGTGAGAATGATATAGAGAATGGCGCGCAGGAACGCACGGTCGTCCATCAACAAGTCCCACAAGCTGACGCCCTGGAACAGCACGCTGGCGAAGTCGGTGTTGAACAGCTGGGTGAACATCGCCGGTACGGACACCAGCAACACGATCAGCACAAACACCGACACCAGTTGATGCACGAAGCTGTAGCGCCCGGCCTGCAACTGGGTGCGCAGCGGTACATTCGGTTCGCGCATGAACAGCGTGGTCAGCAGCGCCGGGATCATCAGCACGCCGAACAGCACATAGGTACCAGTCCAGGCCGAGTGCTTATAGTTGAAGCCGGTGGAGCCGAAGCCTTCGGCAAAGAACAGCGCACCGGCCGTGGCCAGCAGGGCGGCGATGCGGTAGCCGGACATATAGCTGGCGGCCAGGGCGGCCTGGCGGCTGTCGTCGGCGATTTCCAGGCGATAGGCGTCGACCGCGATGTCCTGGGTGGCGGAAGCAAAGGCCACCACGACGGCAATGGCGATCAGCCAGGACAGGTGTTTCTGCGGGTCGCAGAACCCCATGCCGATCAATCCGAGGATCACCAGCGACTGTGCAAGCACCAGCCAGGAGCGACGACGTCCGAGTTTACCGAGCAGTGGCAGGCGCCATTGGTCGAGCAGCGGCGACCAGACCCATTTGAAGGCATACGCCAAACCGATCAGGCTCGCATAGCCGATGGTCTCGCGGGCCACACCGGCCTCACGCAGCCACACCGAAAGCGTCGAGAACACCAACATGTAAGGCAAGCCGGCGGCAAAGCCGAGCAACAACAGCACTAACGTCGAGGGGCTGGCATAGGCGGCGAGCGCGGCGCGCCAGGTTTTACGGGGCATGGGCTGGAGTCTGCCTCAGATTCACGGAAACAAAGCGCGCACTCTAACCGCTGTGCTCTACCGGGCGCCAGCCATGGCGCTGAATATCCACGCGATTGTTGCGCACCGTGACGCCCTCATCGCGCAAGCGCGCCCGTTGCTCGTCGCCCGAGGCGCTGCCCACCGGCAGACTTATCCGACCACCGGCACCCAGCACACGATGCCAGGGCAATGTGGTGCCCTCGGGAAGTTGGCTCAAGGTGCGACCCACCCAGCGCGCGGCGCGTCCCAGCCCGGCCAGTTGCGCCAGTTCGCCGTAACTCACCACGCACCCTGGCGGGACTTGCGCCAGGGTCAGGTACAGCGCGGTGCGGCGCATTTCGGCGGGGGTTTGTGGGGCATCGGCAGGCTGATTCACTGTGGGCATATCCGTTGGGATTGTCGGTCTTTTGTAAGAAACGTCTGTAAGTATGCTGTTGAGAATTGAACTCAACACAAATCCTTGAGTCAGTCCTAGCTATCTAACACGATAATCGCCCCTTTTCGCCAACCTTGAGCTCCCTATCCGCTTATGTTGTCCAGAACCCTGCTGTGCCTCGCTGTCTTCAGTGCTTCCACGCCCCTGCTGGCCGATACCGTCTGGTTGAAAAACGGTGACCGCCTGACCGGCAAGATCAAGGTCTTCGACGGTGGCAAGCTGCTGATCCAGACCGACTACGCCGGCGCCATTCCGGTGGACTGGAAGCAGGTGAAAACCCTGGAGAGCGACCAGGAGCTGCTGGTCAAGCAGGACGCCTACACCGGCGAGAAGGCCAAGTCCCTGCAGGCGGCGGACGATGGCAAGGTGGTGCTGGCCAATGGCGAGGCGCCCAAGACCGTCGAGCTGGCAAGTATCCAGCAGATCATCAAGCCCAAGCCGGTGATCGAAGACCTGGTGTGGAAGGGCAATGTCGACATGGCGCTGGACTACAAGCGCGCCGAAAAAGACACCAACGACTACGACATCGACTTCAAGACCTCCGCGCGCCATGGCCAATGGCGCCATACCGGGCAGGGCGAATACAACCGCGAGTTCCAGGACGACGTCACCACCACCGACAACTGGGCGCTGGAGTATGACCTGGACCGCTTCATCACCGAGCACTGGTTCTGGCAGGGGCGCCTGACCTACAAGCGCGACAAGGTTGAAGACCTGGCGCGTCAACGTACCGTCGGTACCGGCCCGGGCTACCAGTTCTGGGACGACGAGCTGGGTGCGTTCTCCCTCGGCTCGCTGGTCAACCGCACCGATTACGAGTACGCCGATGGCGGCAAGGACAACTTCTATTCCCTGGCCATGAAGTGGAACTACAACCGCTACCTGGTGGGCAAGACCGTTGAGTTCTTCACCAATGGCGAGGTGGGCAAGCCTATCGACGGCCCCGCCGAGTACTCCCTGGATGCGGAAATGGGCCTGCGCTACAAGGTGACCGAGTGGGCATCGCTCAACCTCAAGGCCGAGCGCGACGTGATCAGCGGCGATTCGGAAAGCAGCCTGAGCAAGACCCGCTATACCGCAGGCTTCGGCGTCGCCTGGTAATCGAGCCCTGGCAACCGGCGCGTAGATTGATTACCTTGTGTTGAGATCCATTCCCATACGCTATGGGCGGCTGAATACCCGAGGAGTCATACGTTGAGCGCGCAGGTTGCCAAGAACGCCCGAGAGCTGTTGCTCAAGGAATACCGTGGGGCTCTCTCCACACTGTCCAAGGCCATGCCCGGCTTTCCGTTCGGCTCGGTCGTGCCGTATTGCCTCGACGAGCAGGGCCGCCCGCTGATCCTGATCAGCCGTATCGCCCAGCACACCCATAACCTGCAAAAAGATCCCAAGTGCTCGCTGCTGGTCGGCGAGCGCGAAGCGGATGACGTGCAGGCCGTGGGGCGCCTGACCTACCTGGCCGAAGCCGAGAAACTCGACGACCCTGCCGCCATTGAAGCGGCGGCCGAGCGCTATTACCGTTACTTCCCCGATTCGGCCAACTACCACCAGGCCCACGATTTCGATTTCTGGGTGCTCAAGCCGGTGCGCCACCGTTATATCGGCGGGTTTGGCGCGATTCACTGGATCGACCAATTGACCCTGGCCAACCCCTTCGCGGGCAAGGCCGAGCGCAGCATGGTCGAGCACATGAACAGCGATCACACCAAGGCCATTGCCCACTACGTCGAGTTGGCCGGCTTGCCTGCTTTCGAACCTGCGCAATTGGCCGGCATCGATAGCGAAGGCCTGCACCTGCGCATCGGCCAGGCTTTGCACTGGCTGCCGTTTGCGGCGTCTTGCAACACGCCGACACAAGTACGCGAAGCCCTGGTTTCATTGGCCCACGCCGAGGTCTGGCCGAAAAAAGCCGCCGCTGAAGCTTGAATTCACGAAATGGCGACGTCATCTAAGGTGGACTGGCAAGGCATTCTTGCGTTGAGGAACCTTTTGATGCGCCCTTTTTTATTGCTCTTTCTGCTGTTCCCGGTGTTGGAGCTGTTCGTATTCGTTCAAGTCAGCGGTGCGATCGGGTTTTTCCCGGCCCTGTTGCTGATCATTCTCGGCTCGATGCTCGGCGTCCTGGTGCTGCGCGTCGCCGGCCTGGCCACGGCGCTGCGTGCCCGTGAGAGCCTGAACCGCGGCGAACTGCCGGCCCAGACCATGCTCGAAGGCCTGATGATGGCGTTGGCGGGCGGCCTGTTGATCCTGCCGGGCTTTATCAGCGACGTAGTGGGACTGGTGATGCTGCTGCCGTTCACCCGCAAATTGCTCGCGGGCAAGATGCGCCAGCGCGCCGAAGAGGCCGCGATTCGCCAACGTGCGTTCGCCGACGACCTGCAACCCCGTGGCGGCCCGGCTCCGCGCCAACCGTTGGGGCGAGAAGGCGACGTGATCGAAGGCGAGTTCGAACACCGTGACAGCAAATAACCGCTTCACTGGCACGGCACCTTCGGGTGCCGTGTTGCTTTTATAGGCTGGCAGACGCAAAAAAAATCATCGCCGGCCCCTTGTAATAAGCTTATGCGCCCTTATGTAACGGTCACCGCAAGGTTTCTGGTGGCGACACCGGACAGACTTCCGTGTTTCGCCCAGCGAACCGCGACCGGCACTGCCGGAATACAACCCGCCGGTATCGATACCGGCCGATGAAAAACCCAATTAGGAGAGATCGACAATGAGCAAGCTTCGTCCTCTGCACGACCGCGTCGTAATCCGTCGCAGCGAAGAAGAAAAGAAAACCGCTGGCGGTATCGTTCTGCCAGGTTCGGCTGCTGAAAAAGCCAACCACGGTGTGATCGTCGCTGCAGGCCCAGGCAAGACTCTGGAAAACGGTGACGTACGTGCGCTGGCCGTTAAAGTCGGTGACAAGGTTGTATTTGGCCCTTACTCCGGCAGCAACACTGTGAAAGTCGACGGCGAAGACCTGCTGGTTATGGCTGAGAACGAGATTCTCGCCGTTCTGGAAGACTGATTTCCCCGCTCATTTTCCCGTTACTACAAAGTATTTAAGGAATATCGATCATGGCTGCTAAAGAAGTTAAATTCGGCGATTCCGCCCGTAAGAAAATGCTCACCGGTGTCAACATCCTGGCTGACGCAGTAAAAGCGACCCTGGGCCCGAAAGGCCGTAACGTGATCATCGAGAAGAGCTTCGGCGCTCCGACCATCACCAAGGACGGCGTTTCCGTCGCCAAAGAAATCGAACTGGAAGACCGTTTCGAAAACATGGGCGCGCAGCTGGTCAAAGACGTTGCCTCCCGTGCCAACGATGACGCAGGCGACGGTACTACCACCGCCACCGTTCTGGCTCAGGCCATCGTCAACGAAGGCTACAAGGCCGTTGCTGCCGGCATGAACCCGATGGACCTCAAGCGCGGCATCGACAAGGCCACCATCGCCATCGTCGCTGAGCTGAAAAACCTGTCCAAGCCTTGCGCCGACACCAAGGCTATCGCCCAGGTAGGCACCATCTCCGCCAACTCCGACAGCTCCATCGGCGACATCATTGCCGAAGCCATGGAAAAAGTCGGTAAAGAAGGCGTGATCACCGTTGAGGAAGGCACTGGCCTGGAAAACGAACTGTCGGTTGTCGAAGGCATGCAGTTCGACCGTGGCTACCTGTCCCCGTACTTCGTCAACAAGCCGGAAACCATGGTTGCCGAGCTGGACAGCCCGCTGATCCTGCTGGTCGACAAGAAGATCTCCAACATCCGCGAAATGCTGCCAGTGCTGGAAGCCGTTGCCAAAGCCGGCCGCCCACTGCTGATCGTTTCCGAAGACGTTGAAGGCGAAGCCCTGGCGACCCTGGTTGTGAACAACATGCGTGGCATCGTTAAAGTCGCAGCCGTCAAGGCTCCAGGCTTCGGCGACCGTCGCAAGGCCATGCTGCAGGACATCGCCGTCCTGACCGGCGGTACCGTTATCTCCGAAGAGATCGGCCTGAGCCTGGAAAGCGCCACCCTGGAAAACCTGGGTAGCGCCAAGCGCGTGACCATCTCCAAGGAAAACACCATCATCGTTGACGGTGCTGGCGTTGACGGCGACATCCAATCGCGCATCACTCAGATCCGTGCCCAGGTTGCCGAGACGTCCTCGGACTACGACCGTGAAAAACTGCAAGAGCGCCTGGCCAAGCTGTCCGGCGGCGTTGCAGTGATCAAGGTTGGCGCGGGTTCCGAAGTTGAAATGAAAGAGAAGAAAGCCCGCGTTGAAGACGCCCTGCACGCAACCCGCGCAGCCGTCGAAGAAGGCGTGGTACCTGGCGGTGGCGTTGCGCTGATCCGTGCCCTGGAAGCCCTGACCAACCTGACCGGCGACAACGCTGATCAGAACGTCGGTATCGCTGTGCTGCGTCGTGCGGTTGAAGCACCGCTGCGTCAGATCGCTGCCAACTCCGGCGACGAGCCAAGTGTTGTGGTCAACGAAGTCAAGAACGGCAAAGGTAACTACGGTTACAACGCTGCGACTGGCGTCTACGGCGACATGATCGAAATGGGCATCCTGGACCCTACCAAGGTGACTCGTTCCGCGCTGCAGGCCGCAGCTTCCATCGGTGGTCTGATCCTGACCACCGAAGCTGCAATCGCTGACAAGCCGAAGGCTGAAGGCTCGACTGGCGGCGGTATGCCAGACATGGGCGGCATGGGTGGCATGGGCGGCATGATGTAAGCCAGCCTTACCCCTGTACTGAAAAAGCCCCGCCTGCAGTGATGCAGGCGGGGCTTTTTTGTGGGCGCTGCCTTGGCTTCAGGTGGGCGTTGCGCGCGTGGAGGGCCGGTACAGCAACAGGCAATACAGCCCCAGGCAGATCAGCCAGCAGAAAATTGCCGTCCACACGTTATGGGAAAAGAAGTGCGCGCCTTGCATCATGCGGCTGACGGAAAACACGCTGCCCAAGCCGACGGCGAAGATGAATACGCTGCGCGCCATCCGTGGCTGCCGGTCACGCAGTGCAAAAAACAAGGCGAACAAGGCGAACCCGGTGGCGGCATGACCGCCGGGCCAGCAGCGCCCGGGTTTATCGGTGGGCGGGCGAGGGCTCAGCAGTTTGCTGTAGGTTTCCTGACCGCCGAATTCCTGGACGCTCCACGGGCACTGGACGCCGGTGATGGTTTTCAGCGGAGCGACAAACGCGGTCGCCAGCCCGAGTGACAGCACCAGGCAGCCCAGTTCACGACGGTAGGGTTTGAGCCGTCGGAGGATAAACGTGCCGGCAAATCCCAGGATCGCCAGGACCGAGAACAGGATGACCAACTGTTTGGCACGGTCATGCAGGATGTCTTCGAGGAAGAAACTGTAACGTCCGATGAAACCGCCCTCCGCACCGTTGTAGAACAGCTTGGCGAGGTCCATGTCCAGCGAGGTCAGCTCCAGCAACAGCAATAGGAGCGCAGCGCCTCCGGGGATGCCCAGGCAGAGCCATAGGTTGAGAGGTTTGGAGACGGGGACGGCGGGGATGGTTCCCATGGTGGACCCTGGTGAAAAACGTCCCGTACTGACCTGTACAGGACGTTTTGGTTAGCGCGTGCTCAGTGCCGGGGCCTCTTCCTTGGGCGCTCTCCAGCTCAGTAACTGTTGTTTGAAGTCATAGCTGGCGGCCTGGTAGTAGGTGATCGCCCGCTGGATCAACGGGTCATCGCTACCGACCCGCAACTCCTGGCTCTCACCCAGGGCCTGGTCGTGGCGGCGCAGGCCCAGGCGTGGGCTGAGAATGGCCAGGTCCTTGCCGTCGAACAGGCCCAGGTGCTGGTAGTTGCCGACCACCACCCGAGCTGGCAGTGGGTTGTCCTGCAACAGGTTGCGACCAAAGAAGGTGGATTCGTAGCTCAGGTTGAGCAGGCCCAGCAGCGTGGGCGCCAGGTCGATCTGGCTGGCCAGTTGTGCGCTTTCCCGTGCGTCGATCAGCTTGGGCGCATAGATGAACAGCGGAATCTGGTAGTTGGTGATGGGCAGGTCTTCCTTGCCTGCGCTGCCGGCGGTGTGGTCGGCGACGAAGATGAAGATCGTGTTATCGAACCAGGGTTTTTGGCGGGCGGCTTCCAGGAATTGGCCGATGGCGTGGTCGGTGTATTTCACCGCGCCGTCGCGGCCATTCCCGGATTTGATGTCGATACGCCCATCCGGGTAGGTGTAGGGGCGGTGGTTGGAGGTGGTCATGAGTTGCAGCAAAAAGGGTTGCTGCTTGGCGTAGTCGGTGTCGGCCAGTTTCAGGGTTTGGTTGTACAGGTCCTCGTCAGCCATGCCCCAGGCGTTCTTGAACGAGATTTCTGACTCGGGCACGCTGCTCTGGTCCACGACGCGATAACCATTGCCGCTGAAAAACGCGTTCATGTTATCGAAGTACCCGCGCCCGCCGTACACAAACACGCTGTCGTAACCGACGGCCGTGAGCTGTTGCCCCAGGCTGGCGAAGCCGCTTTCACGACCGATGCGCTTGACGATCGAGCGCCCGGGCGTGGGTGGAATCGCCAGGGTGATCGCCTCCAGGCCACGGTCGGTGCGGGTGCCGGTGGCATAGAAATTATTGAAATACAGGCTTTGTTTACGCAGCGCATCCAGGTTAGGCGTGAGGTTGCGCTCGTCGCCGTTGCTGCCCATGTACTTGGCGCTGAAACTTTCGATGGTCACCAGTACGATATTGGGTTTGCGCGGCGTGCCCGGATTGGTGATGGCGCGGCGGATATCCAGCGGGTCCTGACCGATAAAGCGGGCGTTGGGTTCGCTCAGCTCTGCACGCAGTTGCGTGGCGATAACCTCAGTCGGCAGGGTTTTGTAGAACTGTGGGTAATCCAGTTCGTTGTTACGGAATGCGGCGAAAAACTGATACGGACCATTGCTGGCCAGTTCATTCTTGTAGGCGTTGCCGCCCTGGGCTCGCGGGCTGTCCTGGCTGATCAGCTGCAGGCTGAGGCCGGTAACCACCAACAGGGCCAGGGCATTCACCAGGCGACCGCGCATCGGCGGCAGTGGGGCGCTCATCGCTGCATTGAACGGTTTGCGCAAGGCCAGGCTCAAGACAATCGCCAGCATGGCGAGCAGGCTCAGCAGTTTGCCGATCGGGTAGGACTCGAGCAGGTTGTTCAACACCTCGTCGGAGTACACCAGGTAATCGACGGCAATGAAGTTGAAGCGCACGCCGAACTCATCCCAGAACAGCCACTCGGCCACCGAGGTAAACAGCATGGCAAACAGGCTGACGGTGAGCACGGCCTGCAGGAACCAGCGGTGACCGCGCCGGCGCCACAGCGCGGGCGGGCACAGCAGCAAATACAGGCCCAGCGGCAGTGCCGCGTAGGCCAGGAAGCCCAGGTCGTATAGCAGGCCCACGCCAAACACCGGCAGCAGGTTGCCGCCGACTTCATCCAAATGGGTGATGAGCAGCACGCTGCGGGTGAGCAGGAAAATAACCAGCCAGGCACCGGTTACCAACAGCAAATAGCGCATTGGCGCCGTCTTGAGCAACCCCATGTCCATGTTCCTTATATCAATGGGGGGCGATCTTCTGCCTGACACTGTAGTCAGTTTGTGAAGCTATAGTGAAAAACTCGTTGGTAGGCCGAATCGGTTGAAAACCTTTATTGGCACTCCTTTCCGCTCTATCCCTGAGCCACACTTGGCCTTAAGCTGCGCGAGCCAACACGGCCGTTACCGCGTACGGAGACACTGCCCATGCGAATTCTATTGGTTGAAGACAACCGCGATATTCTGGCCAACCTGGCCGACTACCTGGGGCTAAAAGGCTACACCGTGGACTGTGCGCAGGACGGTTTGTCGGGCCTGCACCTGGCCGCCACCGAGCATTACGACTTGATCGTGCTCGACATCATGCTGCCTGGCATCGATGGCTACACCTTGTGCAAGCGCCTGCGTGAAGACGCCCGCCGCGACACGCCGGTGATCATGCTCACCGCCCGCGACCAGTTGGATGACCGGCTGCAGGGCTTCAAGTCCGGTGCCGACGATTACTTGCTCAAACCGTTTGCCCTGTCAGAACTGGCCGCGCGCATCGAAGCGGTGCTGCGCCGTGCCCAAGGTGGCGGTCGCCGCGCCCTGCAAGTGGCCGATCTGAATTACGACCTCGATACCCTGGAAGTGACCCGCGAAGGGCGCCTGCTCAAGCTCAACCCGGTCGGTCTCAAGCTGCTCGCGGTCTTGATGCAGAAAAGTCCCCACGTACTGCGTCGGGAAGTGCTGGAAGAGGCGCTGTGGGGCGATGACTGCCCGGACAGCGACAGCCTGCGCAGCCACGTGCACCAATTGCGCCAGGTGATCGATAAGCCGTTCGCCAAGCCGTTGCTGCAAACCGTGCATGGTGTGGGTTACCGCCTGGCCGAGGGCCGTGATGGAGTTTAAGCAAAGCCTTGCCCAGCGCATCATCATCGCCTTTGCCTTGATGAGTGCGTTGGTGGCGGGGGCCTTCGCCATGGGCATCGTCGCCACCGTGCACCTGGTGGAAGAGAAATTGATCTCGGCAGGCTTGGGCGGTGACCTGCAGCGCCTGCTGCTGATGGACACCGTCGAGGACTGGCGGCACCGCCCCGAGCCCGACCAGCTGTTTTACTTCAGCGGTGGCCCCGGGGATTTTGAATTGCCCAAGGACCTGCGGCATCTGGAACCAGGGTTTCATGAGGTGTTTCGCGAGGCCCTGTCGTACCACGCCATGGTCGAAGTGGTCGACGGTCGGCGCTATGTGCTGCTGCAGGATCAAAGCGATTTCGAAGAGCGCGAGCGCGTGCTGTTTGCCGTGGTGCTGGTGGGCTTCGTGCTCAGCCTGGCGCTGGCGGTATTCCTCGGCTGGGTGCTGGCCCGTAAAGTGATGGCGCCGGTGGTGCGCCTGGCCCGCCAGGTGCGGCATCGCGACCAGTTGCTGGGCCTGGCGCCGCCCCTGGCCCCGGACTACGCGGCCGACGAAGTGGGTGAGCTGGCGGTGGCCTTCGACGCCACGCTGGGGCGCCTGCGCCAGGCATTGTCCCGCGAGCAGTTGTTCACCAGCGATGTCAGCCACGAACTGCGCACGCCTTTGATGGTCCTGGCCAGCTCCTGCGAATTGTTGCTGGAAAACCCGGCTATCGATCAGCGTGGGCGTAACCAGGTCGAGCGAATCGCCCGCGCCTGCGAAGAAATGCGCGAACTGGTGCAAACCTTTCTGATGCTGGCCCGGGCTCAGCATGATGACGGCAGCATGTCACCCAAGGTCAATCTGTCCCAGGTGGCGGATGATCTGCTCGGCATCTGGCGCGAGCCCATCGAGCACAAGGGTCTGGAGTTGATCTACCAGCCGGGCAACCCGTTGGATACGCGTTACAACGCGACCTTCCTGCATGCCGTGATGGGCAACCTGTTGCGCAATGCCCTGCATTACACCGAAAGCGGCTTCATCCGGCTGACCCTGGAGCCGACCGGGTTTGTGGTGGAAGACAGCGGCGTCGGCATTCCCGAAGACAAGCGCGAAGCGATGTTCGAGCCGTTCGTCCGCGGCAGTGAGAAGCGCGGTGAGGGCCTGGGGTTGGGGTTGTCACTGGTCCAGCGCATCTGCGAGAACCAGGGCTGGAGCGTTACCCTCAGCACCGTGGAGCCCAATGGCTGTCGCTTTCATGTTCAGTTGAGTCAGGTCAACGCCTGACCGGTCCCTCTGCCGTTATCCTGCCAGAGATCCCCGTAAATCGGCGAAGATGGCCCCATGATATTGCTTGTGTCTGTAAAGTCTTGAAATGTATGGGATTGGACAGGACAAGTTTTTCACAAGGGGTTGACCTGTTGATCACAGGACGCTGCTTAAGGTTGTAGGCATCAGCAACTGGAGATCCGTTGATGCCTACCCCGATCAAGCTCGAATTTTCCGAAAAGTACGACGACCAGCACGCCCACGAATATTTGCTCAAGCATCAGGACAATCTGGCGCGCCGGTTGTCACACAAACGCGACGAGCAACTGGCCCGTGGCGCGTTGGCGATGGCCGGCGAGCCAGGCCTGGTGCTGGACCTGCCGTGTGGCGCCGGGCGTTTCTGGCCGCTGCTGGCGGAAAAACCCAACCGTGTGATCATCGGCGCCGACAACTCGGCCTCCATGTTGAAGGTAGCGACGGCCGCCCAGCCCGCAGAAGTGGTGAAACGGGTACGGCCCTTGCAGACATCTGCCTTCGATATCGATTTGCCGGATAACTCGGTCGACAGCATTTTCTGTATGCGCCTGCTCCACCACATTGGTGACCCGGCGCACCGTCAGGCAATTCTGCGGGAGTTTCAGCGGGTTACCCGCGACAGCGTGATCATTTCGCTGTGGGTCGATGGCAATTTCAAAGCCTGGAAACGCAAGCGTCTGGAAGGAAAGCGTCGCAAGACAGGTGAGCAGGAAGGTTACCAAAACAGATTTGTGTTACCGGCTGCTACTGTTGAATCAGAGTTCGAGCAAGCCGGTTTTCGTGTTCAGGACTCCCTGGACTTCATACCGCTCTACGCCATGTGGCGGGTGTATGTATTGCGCAAGAGGTAACAGGATGGCAGTTGAGTGCGTAGCAGGCAGTCACGTAGCTCCCGAAGAACGCTTCGATTATTTCTGGCGTCAGCAAGGCGAGTGGGTCGAAGAGCCCAATCGCCGGCGTGGCGGTGAAAGTGGTGTACAGCGTGTACTCAGCGCCAATGGCCGTTTGCTCTACAGCAAGCGTCAGACGGGCCATATCTACCGCAGTTGGCTGCATCCGTTTGGACGCCCAACCGTATTGCGCGAGCGCGATGCCCTCAAGGGCCTGCGACTGCTGGATGTTCGCGTGCCCGAAATGGTCTTTTGTGAGGCGCGTCGTGACCCCGAGCACCGCTGGAAGGCACTGCTGGTGACCGCCGCGCTCGATGGCTTCGACGAAATTGAAAACTGGTACGCCGCCGGTGGTCGCGAACAGTATGGCGAGCAGGTGCACGAGCGCTTGCTCAAGGAGTTGGCCGCTACCCTGGCCCGCATGCACAAGGGACGCTGGCAGCACGGTTGCCTGTACATCAAGCATATTTTCGTGCGGGTGACGGGCGAGGGCGACTCGGCCCAGGTGGAAGTGGCGCTGCTGGACTTCGAGAAATGCCGCCAGCGCTTGACCGCTTATCGGGCAGCCTCCCATGACATGTTGCAGCTGCGTCGCCATTCGTCGTGGAACAGCACCGACTGGGAAAAACTCAGCTACTTTTATGAAGCGGCGTTTGGCAGCGCTATCAAGGGTTTAACCAGATGAAGCTAGAAATAGCACGAGGTCTGTTCCTGGTCGGGGCGATGGGCATTGCGGCCCTGGCCCTGGCCGCATGGGAGCAACCTCGCACACAGGTACTCAGTGCGGTGCAAGGCGGCGGGCAATGCCTGTTGCCCCGCGTCGCCAAGGCGAGTGCGGCGGTCAAGCCTGATCATGAGTTGCTGTTGTTCATGTTTGGGATGTCTCAAGGGATGAGGCCGCAAAGTTGAAACGATTCAAACCCCCGAAGAAGGGCCTTGCGATGCGAGGCCCTTTTTTTTTGCCTTTCAAACCTTATCCGCAAGGCGTCTGCTACGGGGGCGCGATGTTGGCTAGACGGTATCTACGCAGCTCAGATCAGATGCAGGTGGTTATCCCAGAGCCCTGCCGGCAATTCCAACGGTTTGGCGACCAACTGTTTCTGGCGGCAATCGTAGTAGCGGCAACGGCCTTGGCCCGAGGTGACGACAAACCCGTCTGCCACTGCACCGACGCCTGCGCAGTCGGGCAGCGGTCCATCCAGGCGCAGCTCGGCAGTGTCCATGTCCCAGATAAAGAAACGGTTGCCACGGGGTGCGGTCAACGCCACCAGGCGCAATTCGCTGTGCACGGCGACGCTGGCGGTGTAATGCCCCATGGCCTGCAACTGCTCATCGGCCACCGGGAACGCCACGAACGGCTGGCCCGGGCGCTTGATCGCCAGCAACTCGGAGCGCTCCTGGGACGGCCCCATGAACTGCTGGCCGGTGAGAAGGGTGCCATCGCTGGCGATGCCCATATGGCGCACGCTGTTCATCTGCTGGCCGAGGGTTTCCTTGCTGATCAGCGTGCCGTCACGGTGCATCAGCACCAGGCTCGGTTCCATGGCGTTGAGGTTCATCTCCACGCGGCTTTCGGCTTCGGTTCGAATGCCGCCGTTGGCCACCGCCAGGGTTTCGCCGTCGGGCATCCACGACACCTGGTGCGGGCCGATGCCATGGGTGGAGATCTCGCCGCTGTGCACCAGGCGCTCGCCTTCGAACTTGTACACACCGAGCAGGCCACGGCCGGGGTCGGACGTGTCGTTCTCGGTGGCGTACAGCCAATCGCCGCTCTTGTGGATGACCGCATGGCCATAGAAGTGGCGGTTGGCGTTCGAGGTGATGGTTTGCAACAGTGCGCCATTACGCAGGTCGATCAGGTAACTCTCAGTGCCCGGGCGGCGGGCAACAAACAGCGCAATCGGCAGCGTCGGGTGGTTGATGATGTCGTGGCAGCGCTGGCCAACCTGGGTGGCGAAGACCTGCTTGCCGTCCAGCTGAAAGCCCACGGCATAGTGCTTGCCGTCTGCATCATCGCGCGCCGACAGCAGCAGCGGGCGCTTGTCCTTCCCTTTGAACAGCGTCCAGCCACCCAACGTGAGTGCGCTGAGCAGCACGCTGCCGATCGCCAAAGCCTGTCGCCTGAGCATCATCAGTCACCGTCGTTGGCATTGAAGCCCAATTGGATCCCCAGCGCCTTGGCCAGCTCGCCTTCGTGCAGGCGGTGGACGACGTTGAGGCTGTCGTAGATGTCGTTGAGCTGCTGGCGCCCGGCGTCATCGTTCAACAGTTCGTTGAGGGTGCGCTGGTTGCTGGCGAACAGTTTCAGCGCGGCGGCATAGGCTGCGTCGATCTTGTCGGCCAGCGGCTTCTGGTCCGCCGGCAGCAAACCACGCAGGCCCTTGTTGTCCACGCCGACCCACACGGTCTGGGCGGCGGCGAGGCTGGCTTCCAGGCTTTGCAGGGACGACTGGCTGCGCCATGCATCGGCCTGGAACGGCTGCGGGATGCCCTTGGTCTGGCGGCCCATGGGCGTGCCGAGTTTTTTCTTCAGGGTGTCCAGCGCGGTCACTTGTACGCGCAGCAGATCGGCGATGGCTTCGTGGGAGTCAGCGTAGCGCTGGTTCGGGAACTTGCTCATCTGCGCGAGCATGCCGTCGGTGCTGTTCCAGCTGGCCAGGATCTCTTCGGCCAGGGCTTTCTGGCGCTCACCGATGGCCACCAGCAGCGGGCAGTAACGGGCTTTCTGCGCCTCGTCGGCGATGTCGGTCTTGGCGTCGTAGAGGATGTATTCGTAGGCCGACAGGCCCTGCACCACCACGCTGGACTTGGCCAGTGCGGTGCCGTCGATCTGCGGCTGGGCGGCGACCAGTTGCTCGACCTGGCGGCCCACCAGGTTCTTCTTGTCCGGCCAGAACTGTACCTGCCACGAGCGGTTGCCCTCGGCCAGCGGGCCGATCAGCAGCGGTTGCAACTCTGCCCAGGCTTTTTGCGCGTGGAGGAAGTCGGCGCGGGCAGTGTCCAGGCTTTCCTTGCCCTGGCAGTAGGCGAGGGCGCTGACGGCCAACTGGCGGTCGGCTTCGACCCAGCGGCTGTAGGTCGGCAGGATCACCTGCTTGGCGATCGCCGCCGAGGTCACGGCTTGCGGGTCTTGTGGCGAGCAGGCACCCAGGGCGAGGGCGGCCAGGCTGGTGAACAACAACTTGGGACGGAACATGTCGAGCTCCCTTCTGTAATTGGGGCGAAGCTTATAAAGAATTCAGGAACGCCAGCAACGCAGCACGCTGCTCGGCATTGAAGGACAACACATGCTGCTGCGCCGCTTGTGCTTCGCCGCCGTGCCACAGCACGGCTTCGAGCAGGTTGCGGGCGCGGCCGTCATGCAGGAACTGGGTATGGCCACTGACGGTCTGCGTCAGGCCGATGCCCCACAACGGCGGCGTGCGCCAGTCGCGGCCACCGGCCTTGAATTCCGTGCGGTTGTCGGCCAGGCCTGGGCCCATGTCGTGCAACAGCAGGTCGCTGTAGGGGCGAATCACCTGGTTGGCCAACTCGGGTTCGGCGGCATTCGCAGCGGTGGTGAATGTCGGTTTATGGCAACCCTGACAACCGGCCTGGTAGAACAGGTTTTTCCCGGCCAGCACCTGCGGCGTGTCGACGTCGCGGCGCACGGGCACTGCCAGGTTGCGCGTATAGAACAGCACCAGGCGCAGGATGTTATCGCTGACTTCCGGCTCGCCATCGGGGCCATTGCCGTTGGGTGCCTGTTTGCAGGCGACTTGGGCGTCGGTGCAGTCATCGAAGGGTCTCAGGGAGGTGGTGAGGCCCATATCACCAGAGAACGCGTGAACATTTTGTTGATTGAGGTTGGGTTGCCCGGCTTTCCAGCCAAAACGCCCGAGTACGGTTTTTTGCTCGGCGTCATCCCAGACCCGATTCGCGCGGCCGACGAGGGCTTCCTTGTCGGCGGTCTGCGGGTCGGTATTGCGCAGGATGTCCGCGTCGCTGATGGCTTCGAGCAGGCCCAGGCCGATCATCGGTGGGGCGATGCGTGCGGAGAAGCGTGTATCTGGATGCATCGGGCCATAGCCGAGCTGGGTGATTTGCAGGTCGGGCTTGCGCAGCTCGACGACGGTGCCGTCCTTGAAGGTGACGTTGACCGGCGTGTAGTCGACGCGCACCTTGCCTTCCGGCGGCACGCCGGGCACCGCCATGTCTTGCAGTTGCCCGCCGTAGACGGGCTCCGGTACCACCCCGATTTGCTCGATGAGCTTGGCGTAGGGCGGCTGGTCCTGGATAGACAGGGGAATCGACAGGCGCACCAGCATCGACACCGCATTGGCCGCGTCGGGCAGCGGCGGGTGGCCGCGGCCGTCCTTGATATGGCAGTTCTGGCAGGCGTTGGTATTGAACAGCGGGCCCAGGCCATCGCGGGCGGTGGTGGTGGACGGCGCGATCACCCAGGGGCTGCGAAAGAAGCTGTTGCCCACGCTGAAATCCAGGCGGCGGGTGGGCGACAGGTTGGCCGAGGGCAGGGAAAACGCATTCTGGTCGCGCTTGTTCACCGTCGTCGCGCCGCCCGCGCGCGCTTCACCCGGCTCGGCCTTGGTGAAGCGTGGGGCGTCGTCGCAGGCGGCCAGGCTCAAGGCCATCAACGCTGCGCACAGGCGAAAAAGCGAACGAAACATCGAGTTTCCCGGACCAAGGCTGAAAATAAGGTCGCAAAGTCTAACAGGGCGGGGCGGATTGAATAAGAGCAATTATCGTTTGGTGGCATCCCGATTCATTCCCGCTAGAATGACCGCACATTTTTTTCTGGAGGTGGCCAATGCAGGCTCTCGACGCTTTGCTCAACCGTGTTTCCGTGCCGCGTTTGCTGGAACCGGCACCGACCCAGGAGCAGCGCGATGTGCTGTTCGCCGCAGCCATGCGTGCGCCCGACCACGGCCAACTGCGCCCTTGGCGTTTCCTCACCGTGGAAGGTGCCGCCCGTGAGCAGATGGGCACGCTGTTGGCCGAAGCCGCTCGCCTGCAGGACGCCGATGCTCCCCAGGCTGTCATCGACAAGGCCCAGAACGGCCCGCTGCGGGCGCCGCTGGTGGTGGTGGTGATTGCCCGCCTGCAGGAACACTTCAAGGTGCCCAAGTCTGAACAACTGTTGGCAGCCGCCTGCGCGGCCCACGGTATTCTGCTGGCGGCCTATGCCCAGGGGATTGGTGCGGTGTGGCGCACGGGTGAACTGTCCTACTCGGCTCATGTCGCCAAAGGCCTGGGGCTGACGGCGGATGAGGAGGTGATTGGCTTCCTTTATTTGGGGACACCGCAGAACCCACCGCGTACGGCGCCGAAGGAAGATGTGGCGGCGTTTGTGCAGGCCTGGACGGGTCTCTAAGCAGTAGGCGGTCAAAAATGTGGGAGGGGGCTTGCCCCCGATTGCAGTGTGTCAGTCAACTCATCGGTAGCTGACACATCGCTATCGGGGGCAAGCCCCCTCCCACATGGGTCCCGTGGTGTTTCTTAAACCTTGAACTGATCCATGAGTTTCATCTGCTGGCTGGCCAACGCATTGAGCTGGCTGCTGATGGCCGCCGACTCGGTGGCCTGGCCAGTGAGGGTTTCGGTCACGGTGCGGATCGCCGAGACGTTGCGGTTGACCTCTTCGGCCACGGCGCTTTGCTGCTCGGCGGCGCTGGCGATTTGCAGGTTCATGTCGCTGATCACCGTCACGGCATCACTGATCTTGCCCAGGGCCTGCGCGGCTTGATGGATCTGCCCGGCGTTACTCTGGGCCTGGCTCTGGCTCGAGTGCATGGTTGCCACCACGCCACGGGTGCCGCTCTGGATGCGTTCGATCACCTGGCGGATTTCCTCCACCGAATCCTGTGTGCGCTTGGCCAGGTTGCGCACTTCGTCGGCCACTACCGCAAACCCTCGGCCGCTTTCCCCGGCGCGTGCGGCTTCGATCGCCGCGTTGAGCGCCAGCAGGTTGGTTTGCTCGGCAATGCTGCGGATCACCTCCAGGACTGAACCGATCTGTTCGCTGTTGACCGCCAGGGCTTCGACTTCGCCCACCGCCTTGCTGACTTCTTCGGCAAGGGTGGTGATGTCGCGGGTGCTCTGCTCGATGATCGACATGCCTTCACGGGCCGAGTGGTCGGCGCCGCGTGCCGCGCTGGCGGCATTGGAGGCGCTGTTGGCGACGTCATGGGCGGTGGCGCTCATTTCGTTGGACGCCGTGGCCACTTGGTCGATTTCGCGGAACTGCACCTGCATGCCTTCGCTGGTCTGGCGTGCGATGGCCGAGGACTGGTCAGCCGTGCCACGGGCTTCGGTGATGCTTTGCTTGATCTGCGCGATGGTCGGTTGCAGCTTGTCGAGGAAGCGGTTGAACCAGTTCACCAACTCGCCCAGTTCATCTTTCTTGGCATAGGCCAGGCGCTGGGTGAGATCGCCGTCGCCGCTGGCGATGTCCTTGAGCATGGCGGCGACGCTGTTGATCGGGCGGGTCACGCCGGTGGCGGTGAGCCAGATCAGCAGCAAGCCGAGCAGGCCGGCGGCGGCGCCGACCAGCAAGGCCTTGAGCGTGCCGCTGGCCTGGGCGTCGTCGAGTACCGCCTGCAGCTTGACGTTATCGGCCAGCATCACGCTTTTGGGCAGTTTGATCACCACGCCCCATGACTTGGCATCGGCGAGTGGCTTGACCGGGTACACGGCGCGAATAGTGTCGCCCTGTTCGCGGATCATGCGGTTGTCACTGGCCAGCAATTGCACGATTTCCTTGCCTTCGGCGCCAAGGGTGTCGATCAGGTTCTTGCCGACCTTGTCCGGTTCGCCGCTGTAGGCGGCAATCAGGCCGGTGCTGGAAAGAATCTCCAGGTGCGCCGCGCCGTTGAACAGGTCTTTCTGTGCGGCGTCGGTGGTGGCTTGCAGGGCGGTGAGGGCAATGTCCACACCGATGACGCCGATGAGTTTGCCGTCGACGATCAGCGGCGAAGCGATGGTGGTCATCAGCACCTTTTTGCCGCCCACCGTATCTTCATATGGGTCCAGCAGGCAGGTAGTGCGGGTGTCCCGTGGGCAGGTGTACCAGATGTTGTAGGGCGTACCGTTGAGGGTGAGGGTGGTCTTGTTCAGGTCCTCTTCGACCATGACGGTGTTCAAGCCTACGCCGCCGGCACGGCTCCAATAACTGGAGAAGCGCCCTTTTTCGTTGGAGGCGCGCGCTTTGTCATCGACGAATTCGCTGTCCTTGCCATCCAGGCTGTTGGGTTCGAACGACAGCCAGAAACCCAGCACTTTGCTGTTGCGATCGAACGTGGTTTTCAGGCTCTGGTTGATTTCTTCGCGCAGCGCGCCGGCGTCCAGGCCACGCTTGCTGGCCATGGTGCGCAGGTCCTTGACCTGGTCGGCCAGTGCGGTCAGCGCCAGCAGGCTGTCGCCGAAGGTTTTCTGCAGTTGCACTGCCTGTTCGGCGGCCCTGGCTTGCAGCAGTTGTTCCACGCCGTCGGTAAGCATGCGCGAGCTTGAGTCGCTGACCAACTGATCGTTCTGGTTGGTGTTGTAGATGTTGATGCCGACCACCAGCGCAATCACCCCCAACAGGCAGAGCCCGGACAGCAGCACGATTTTCAAGCGGATAGAGAGGGTGTCGAACATAGGTTCACTCACGAATGGGCATGTTGGAGGGCTCGCAGTGCAGGCCAAGTCCATTCAGCGCTATGTCTGAAACATCGGCGTAACAAATTAATTCATGAGAGGCAGGCGATGAGCGGTAGGAGAACGGCTACAGCCGGCGTCACACGGGCTGTGCGAGCCGTTCCGGGCGTGACCAGATCCACAGGTTGCCCAGGCTCATCCCGGCAATCGCCAGGTAGATCGGCCAGCCGTGGTCGAGCATCACCAGCATCAGGATGGCGCACAGCAGCATGCTCACGGTGGCGCTGACCTTGGCCCGACGCGCGATGATCCTGCCGTTGCGCCAGTTGAACAGGATCGGCCCGAACAGGCGGTGGTTTTCCAGCCAGGCACTGAGGCGCGGCGAGCTTTTGGTCGCGGCCCAGGCGGCCAGGAGGATGAACTCGGTGGTGGGCAAACCCGGCACCACAATCGCCACCAGCCCGATGCCCAGGCTGACGTAGGCCAGCAGGCCGAAGAGGATCTGTGCGATTTTCGAGGTGGATTGGGGTTTGCGGGTCATGGTGTGTGCAAAGTAGGGGATAACAAAAGAGTCGGCATTGAAATGCGGTTTAAATGTGGGAGGGGGCTTGCTCCCGATAGCGGTGCATCAGCCAACAAATAGGTACCTGACCCTCCGCCATCGGGGTGTAGCCCCCTCCCACAGTTGATTGCATTTCAATGTGGGCGATCAGGCCAGTTCAGGGGCGCTAGCGTACGCCTGTTCCAGCAACACGGTGAAGCGTACAAACGCATCCACCGCGCCTTTTTCCGCTGCGGCTTCTTCCTCGGCGCTCAATTGCAACGCATCCAGGGTGCGAGTGAAGCTTTTCCAGCCTTCGGCGCGACCACCGGCCGGCTCACCCAGGTGGCGGGCACCGAAGGTTTCGCTCAGGCCCAGGCCTACGGCGCGCTTGATCAGGAACGCCGCGCCCAGCTTGGAACCTTCGGACACGAACAACCAGCCCAGGGCCTCGGCCTTGCTTGGGTTCTTCAGCGCGCCGGGGACCGGTGCTGGCACTTCTGTATCCAGGTCAGCCAGGTCCAGCCTGGCGGCTTCGGCGCGGCAGCGTTCGGCCAGGTCAGGCACAATCTTGATCAGTTCGGCATCGTTGTACAGGGCCACCAGTTCCGACTGGAACAGGTACTGCGCCACTACGAAACGCGCGAAGTTGGCCTGGGTTTCAAACGGCGCGTGGGCCTTCACCAACGCGTCCAGCCTGGTGTGTGGCTCGTGGGTAATCTGGTTCAGGCGCTGGGAGCGCAGGCTTGGGCGTTCTGCGGTAGAAGAAGCGGTCATGAAAAAGTCCTTGAGAAGGGGGAGCGCCTTATGGCCCTTAAAGAGAGCTGTTATCAACTAGACGAACAAGAAGACGCGGCACAGTAAAAAATCCTCACCTCGTCATTGAAATGTCGACGAGGTGAGTCGGGCGTCGTCAGATGTCCCAGATCAGGTTGATCGCAACGTTGCGGCCCGGCTGGGTCAGGCGGTCGAGGTTGGCCGGTCCGGTCACCGCGGCTTCGCCGACACTGTCGTAGCTGCGTACGTCATCCCAGTTCCAGTACTTCTTGTCGGTGAGGTTGTAGAGGCCGCCGTTGATGGTCACGTCCTGGGTGACTTTGTAGAAGGCGGTCAGGTCGACAACACCGAAGCCCGGAGTCTTGAAGGGCCCGCTGGTGTCGCCGTCCGGCGCGTGGAAGGTACTGCTGTCGACGCGATCCTGTTTTTTCACCAGGGTCCAGCTCAACAGACCACCGTAGTTGTCCTGGTCGTAGCCCAGGCCAAACACGCCCTTGAGCGGGTTGACGCTGTTCAGCGGCTCGCCGTTATCGTCGTTACGACCGTAGGCATAGGAAACCGAACCCTGGGTGTAGAGGCCTTGCGGGGCGCCGAATGCATCCAGGTTCAGGCGCCCTTTGGCTTCGGCCCCCTTGATGGTGGCGCGCTTGATATTGATGGCCTGGAACTGTTCGACCGTGCCGCCGACGACGGCGTTGTCCTCATCGATAAAGTCGCGGTACTTGTTGTAAAACACGGCGATCTCAAAGGATCCCTCGTCAAATTTGCCGCGAATCCCGGTCTCGATGCCCTTGCTGGTTTCTGGCTTGAGGTCGGGGTTGGGCTCGACGGTGTAGCCCAGGTTGAGGTTTTCAAAGCGGCCGTACAACGCCTTGGCGGAGGGCGTACGGAAACCTTCGGCATATTGGCCGAACCAGGTGTATTGATCCGTGAGGGCGTAAGTCAGGCCGAACTTGGGCGTCACACGGTGCCAGGTTTTTTCCTTGTCGCTCACCGGGTCCGTCCCCGTCGGGTTGACGGTGTTGAGGAACTCCTGGGTCAGCTTGGGTTTGAGCTGGGTGTAGTCGTAGCGCACGGCGGGCAAAAAGGTCCATTTGTCCCAGCTGATCTGGTCCTGTGCGAACAGTGAATACGTGTTGATGGTTGGGTCGGGGAAGTCGCTGGACTTCTTCACGCTGTCAGTGGCAATCGGGCTGGGCGCGCCGATGGCGGTGCAGCCACTGCCGACGGCCACACAGGTCGCGCCGCCCTCGCGCGAGCCGGTGACTTTCTGCTGCTTGAGGGTAGTGCCGTAGGTCACTTGGTGATCGGTTTCACCGAGGCTGAAGGCTTTGTCCAACTGAGCATCGAAAATCCACTGTTTTTCCTGGTACAGCGTGTCGCGGGTACGCAGGACACGACGACCTGACTGATAGATCTCGGCAGTGGTCTGGTCGGTCTTGGCGATCTGGTAGTTGAGGCTGGTCTTGATCCGGTCGGCAATCGGCGACTCAAGGGCGAAGCTGTTTTCCAGGCCGAAACGTTCGCGGGTAATGGTGTCGTTACCACGGCGATCACGGTAGAGGTTGAAGCCTCGGCCGCCGATGAACGGGCCGCCCACCGCGTTCTTCAGGTTGACGTCGCGATCATCCTTGTACTTCTCATAGGTCAGGCCCAAGCGGTTGTCATCGCCATAGTTCCAGCCGAGCTTGGCCAGGATGTTGGTGGTGCGCGCGTCCTCGGGGTTGGCGCCGGTACGGGCCAGGCCGGTGGCGTTGTTGCCGTCGTAGGATTCGGTCTCATGGCCATTGCGCTGGCTCAGGTGCAGCAAGCCATCGAAGTCCTGCACGCGGCCGGCGACGGTGCCGGAGGTCAGCCAGCTTTCGTCGGCGGAACTGTAGCCGGTCTTCAGGCGTGCGCCGACGTCCTGGCCGGGCTTGATGATGTCGTCCGGGTCGAGGGTGAAGTAACTCACGGCGCCGCCGATGGCGCTGCTGCCGTAGAGGGCCGAGGCCGGGCCGCGCAGGATCTCGACGCGCTTGACGATCTCCGGGTCGACGTAGTTGCGGCGGGTTTTGGCGTAGGGGCCGTTGAAGAAGTTGTCGGGCACTTCCACACCGTCCACCTGGGTGAGGATGCGGTCGCCGTCGATCCCGCGGATGTTGAACCCGGCATTGCCGGCACGGGTGCCTGCGCCGCCGACCGAGACGCCGGGCTCGTAGCGCACCAGCTCACGGATGGTGTTGACGTTCTGGCGGTCCAGTTCTTCGCGATCATGCACGCTGACGGTGCTCGGTACGCTGTTCACATCCTGCGCGTTACGGGTGGCGCTGATGGTCACCTGTTGCAGGTTGAGGGTGCTGCCCGCCGTGCGCTTTTCCAGGACGATGTTGTTATTGCCCAGCTTGCGGTAGCTCAGGTTGGTCCCCACCAACAGCCGGTCCAGGGCTTTCTCCGGCGACAGGGCGCCGCGCACTCCAGGGGACGACACACCCTGGCCCAGCTCGGCGGGCAGGCCGACTTGCCAGCCGGTCACGCTGGTAAAGGCGTTCAGCGCCGAAACCAGTGGCTGTTGCTCGATGCTGAAGCTGTAGTTGCCGTGGCTGCGGGCGGCAGGTTCGGCGGCAGTGGCGGCCATCACAGGCGAACCGGCCAGCAGGATGGCGGCGGTCAGCAAGGACAGCACGGGGGGGGAGGACCGGCGGTTGAAACGAGAGGACATCGAGAGCGCTCCGGAAGGTATACGAATCTTATAGTTGCGAACCGAACCAAATAGGAATCAGTTGCATTGGCTAAGACGAGACGTACCGCCGAAGGCTATCGAGTAAAAATAATTCTCATTTAGTTCAAAATCACCAGCGCGGGGTATTCCGACAACTTGGCGGACGTGATGTGGGCCAGCGAGCGCACTACGTCGAGGGGCTGGTCGAGGCGGTAATTGCCGGTGACGGCAACGCTGGCGAGCTTGTCGTTGGTGTTGACGATCCAGCCGGGGTAGTAACGACGCAGCTCGGCGAGCACTTCGCTCATCGGACAGTTTTCGAAAATCAGCCGGCCTTGCACCCAGGCCAGGTCCTTGCTGGCATCCAGCCTGGCCGGTTGGCCAAAGCCCTTGGGCCCGATGCGGATGCTTTCGCCGGCACTCAGGCGCACGCGGGCATCGTCGAAGGTGTTGCTCAGGTCGACATCGCCGCGCTGCACCTGCACCTGGGCTTCGCCGTTGAGGTAGCGCACGGCGAAGGCGGTATCACGCACGCTGGCGCGCACGGGGCCGGCGTCGATTTCCAGCGGCAGGCCATGGCCAGGCATGATTTCGAAAAAGGCTTCGCCCTGGTACAGGCGGACGATCCGCTGGTGGTCCTTGATGCTGCTGGAAAACGCCGAATTGGTGTTCAGCAACACTTTCGAGCCATCGTCCAATTGCAGGCGCTGGCGTTCGCCCACCACCGTGAGATGGTCGGCTTGCAGGCGTACCGGCAGGTTGCTGAAGCTGAACAGGCCGATCAACAGCACGGCGGCGGTGGCCAGCGGTTTCCAGTGCGGCCTGATCCGACGCCAGCCCCTGGGCTTGCGCGGCGCGGCCAGGGCGACGGCGGCGCTGTGCACCGGCGCGCCACCCCAGGCGGCCTGGGCCTTGCCGAAGGCGTGGACGTGGGCCGGGTCTTGGGCCAGCCAGGCTTCAAACTCGGCCTGCTGCCCGGGCGCTGGGCACTGCAAGGCGATCAGCCAATCGAGGGCCTGGTCCATAGCCGTGTCTTGCAACACCTCATGAGCCAGCTCATGGGGGCGCAGTTTATTCGGGTCCGTCACGGTGTTCCTCGGGTCTTCGCCACGTTTTATTCATCTTTCCTACAGCTTGGGTCGACAATTCTGTCGGCTGAAGCTTAAGGCCGATCCAGTCTTTCGGCCACACCTACACAAATGGCCATGATCAATTTCAGTTCCTTTTGCACGGTGCTCAAGGACACGTCCAACTGATCGGCGATCTCCTGGTAGCTGCAACCGTGCAGGCGGCTGAGGATGAAAATCTGCTGCTGGCGTGCGCTCAACTGGCCGAGGCTGATGCTCAGGTGTTCAAGCAATTGCTCGTCCTGGGTTGCGTCTTCGGGGGTGCTGATGGGGGCGGCGACGCTTTGCAGGATCTCCAGCGGTACATCTTCCTGCAGGGTGCGCGCTTGAATCCTGCGTGAACGCAAGTGATCCAGCGCCAGGTTACGTGCGGTCTGGTAGACGAAGGGTTCGAGGTGATCGATCGGCCGCTCGCTGAGGGCCCGGGTGACGCGCAGGTAGGTTTCCTGCAACAGGTCCTCGGCGGTGCTGTGGTTATTCACCATCCGCTGCAAGGTGCGTAGCAGAATCACCCGTTGGGTGAGAAAGACTTGGTTGAAGCGAGATTGGCTCACAGTGATACCAGACCGATTTGCAGTTAATGATAATGCTTATCATCAACTCAAATGGCAAGTGGCTATTTCTCTGTGTCTGCATAGAACAAATGTGGGAGGGGGCTTGTACTGCCCCTCCCACAGGACCGCGTTATTCGGCGTTGCACAACGCCAGGCAGTTATCCAGCATGCGGTTAGAGAAGCCCCACTCGTTGTCATACCAGGCCAGCACTTTCAGCAACTTGCCGCTGACCTTGGTGTGGTTGGCATCGAAGATCGACGACAGCGGGTTATGGTTGAAGTCACTGGAGACCAGCGGCAGGGTGTTATAGCCGAGGATCTTCGAGTGTTGGCTGGCTTCCTTGAGCAGTGCGTTGACTTCGTCGGCAGTGGCGTCTTTCTTCAACTGCACGGTGAGGTCCACCAGCGACACGTTGATCACCGGTACACGCACGGCCATGCCGGTCAGCTTGCCTGCCAGCTCCGGCAGCACCAGGCCCACCGCTTCGGCGGCGCCGGTCTTGCTTGGGATCATGTTCTGGGTGGCCGAACGCGCGCGGTACGGGTCGGTGTGGTAGACGTCGGTCAGGTTCTGGTCGTTGGTATAGGCATGAATCGTGGTCATCAAGCCGCTTTCGATACCCAATTCGCGGTGCAGCACCTGGGCGACCGGCGCCAGGCAGTTGGTGGTGCACGACGCGTTGGAGATGATCTGGTGGGATTGACGCAGGATGTCGTGGTTCACGCCGTAGACCACGGTCGCGTCCGCGCCTTTGGCCGGGGCGGAGATGATCACCTTGCGTGCGCCGGCGGTAATATGGGCGGCAGCCTTGTCACGGTCGGTGAACAGGCCGGTGCATTCGAACACCACGTCGACCTTGTGCGTCGCCCACGGCAGGTCGGCCGGGTTGCGAATGGCACTGACGGCAATCCGGTCACCATTGACGGTCAGGCTTTCCTGATCGTGGGCGACCTCTGCATCGAAAGTGCCGTGCACGGTGTCGTATTTGAGCAGGTGGGCGTTGATCGAGCTGTCGCCCAAATCATTGATGGCGACGATCTGCAAATCCTGGCGATAGCCTTGGGTATACAGTGCGCGCAGGACATTACGGCCGATACGGCCAAAACCATTGATTGCGATACGAAGAGTCATTGGAAAGTGCCTGTCGTCGATTTGTTGTAAGAATTACAAGATTATTCGCATAAAAATAGAAAACAAGCCTTTTTAGTGGCAATATTTTGTTCAATCTACAACGAGTGACCTGAATCAACTGGTCCGATGATCCAAACGACTCTCTGCCATCCCATGAGCTGCGGGCGTTTGATCAGCATAGACACTCAGGTCGCCACATCCGTTAGCCTGGAGTTCTACACATGCATCCCCGCGTCCTTGAGGTCACCGAACGGCTTATCGCCCGCAGCCGCGCCACTCGTGAGGCTTACCTTGCGCTCATTCGCGGCGCAGCCAGCGACGGTCCGATGCGCGGCAAGCTGCAATGCGCCAACTTCGCCCATGGCGTGGCCGGTTGCGGCACCGAAGATAAAAATAGCCTGCGCATGATGAACGCCGCCAACGTGGCAATTGTTTCGTCATATAACGACATGCTCTCGGCGCACCAGCCGTACGAACATTTCCCGGAACAAATAAAGAAAGCCCTACGCGAGGTCGGCTCGGTCGGCCAGTTCGCCGGCGGCACCCCGGCCATGTGCGACGGCGTGACCCAGGGCGAGCCCGGCATGGAGCTGAGCCTGCTCAGTCGTGAAGTCATCGCCATGTCCACGGCGGTAGCGCTGTCCCATAACATGTTCGACGCCGCGCTGATGCTGGGCATCTGCGACAAGATCGTGCCCGGCCTGATGATGGGCGCGCTGCGCTACGGCCACCTGCCGATGATCTTCGTACCGGGCGGGCCGATGCCGTCGGGCATCTCCAATAAGCAGAAGGCTGATGTGCGCCAGCGCTACGCCGAAGGCAAGGCCACTCGCGAAGAGCTGCTGGAATCGGAGATGAAGTCCTACCATAGCCCCGGCACCTGCACCTTCTACGGCACCGCCAACACCAATCAACTGCTGATGGAAGTGATGGGCCTGCATTTGCCGGGTGCCTCGTTCGTCAACCCGTACACGCCGCTGCGTGACGCCCTGACCCGCGAAGCCGCGCACCAGGTCACGCGCCTGACCAAGGCCAACGGCAACTTCACGCCGATCGGCGAGATCGTCGACGAGAAATCCATCGTCAATGCCATCGTTGCGCTCAATGCGACGGGCGGTTCCACCAACCACACCCTGCACATGCCGGCCATCGCCATGTCGGCGGGCATCATCCTCACCTGGGACGACATGGCCGACCTCTCCGAGGTGGTGCCGACTCTGTCCCACGTGTATCCAAACGGCAAGGCCGACATCAACCACTTCCAGGCAGCGGGCGGCATGTCGTTCCTGATCCGCGAGCTGCTTGAAGCCGGCCTGCTTCACGACGACGTCAACACTGTGGCGGGCAAGGGCCTGAGCCGTTATGTCCAGGAACCATTCCTGGTCGACGGCGAGCTGGTGTGGCGCGACGGCCCGATCGAAAGCCTCGACGAAACCATCCTGCGCCCGGTGGCGCGCGCGTTCTCGCCGGAAGGTGGCCTGCGTGTGATGGAAGGAAACCTCGGCCGCGGTGTCATGAAAGTCTCTGCCGTAGCCCCTGAGCATCAGATCGTCGAAGCGCCGGCGGTGGTGTTCCAGGACCAGCAGGACCTGGCCGATGCGTTCAAGGCCGGCCAGCTGGAAAAGGATTTTGTCGCCGTGATGCGCTTCCAGGGCCCGCGCTCCAACGGCATGCCGGAACTGCACAAGATGACGCCGTTCCTCGGCGTGCTGCAGGACCGTGGCTTCAAAGTCGCACTGGTGACAGACGGGCGTATGTCCGGCGCGTCGGGTAAGATCCCCGCCGCGATTCACGTCAACCCCGAAGCCCAGAGCGGCGGGCCACTGGCACGGGTCAAAGATGGCGATATCATTCGCGTGGATGGCGTGAAGGGCACCTTGGAGCTTAAGGTGGACGCCGAAGAATTTGCAGCGCGCACGCCTGCCACGGGCCTGTTGGGCAATAACGTGGGGGCCGGTCGCGAGCTGTTTGCATTTATGCGCTTGGCCGCAAGCTCCGCAGAGCAGGGCGCCAGCGCCTTTACCTGTGCCTTGGAGACGCTTAAGTGAAGCTAGCGCTGGTCGGTGACATCGGGGGTACCAACGCCCGTTTTGCGTTGTGGCGAGATCAGGCACTGCATTCGATCCGGGTGCATGCCACGGCGGATCACCAAAGCCCTGAGGACGCGATCAAGGTCTATCTCAAGGAAGAAGGCCTGCAAATCGGCGACATCGGTGCGGTGTGCCTGTCGGTCGCCGGGCCGGTGAGCGGGGATGAATTTAAATTCACCAACAATCACTGGCGCTTGAGCAAGACTGCGTTTTGCCAGGCCTTGCAGGTGGATGAGCTGTTGCTGGTCAATGACTTCTCGGCCATGGCCCTGGGCATGACTCGCCTCAAGCCCGACGAATTCCGCGTGGTCTGCGAAGGCACGCCGGAACCGTTGCGCCCGGCGGTGGTGATCGGTCCGGGCACCGGCCTGGGCGTCGGTACCCTGCTGGACCTCGGCGCAGGCCGCTTTGCGGCGTTGCCGGGGGAGGGTGGCCATGTCGACCTGCCCCTGAGCAGCCCACGGGAAACCCAGCTGTGGCAGCATATCTACACCGAGATCGGCCACGTCAGCGCAGAAACCGCCTTGAGCGGTGGCGGTCTGCCGCGTCTGTACCGTGCGATTTGCGCGGTCGATGGCCACACCCCGGTGCTCGACACCCCCGAAGCCATCACGGCAGCGGGCCTGGCGGGCGACCCGGTGGCCATGGAAGTGTTGGATCAATTCAGCATCTGGCTGGGACGGGTAGCCGGCAACAATGTGCTGACCACCGGTGGGCGCGGTGGTGTGTATATCGTGGGTGGGGTGATTCCGCGGTTTGCCGACTTCTTCATCCACAGCGGTTTTGCCAGGAGCTTCAGTGACAAAGGCTGCATGAGCGACTACTTCAAGGGCATCCCGGTGTGGCTGGTGACCGCGCCGTATTCCGGGTTGACCGGGGCGGGCGTCGCATTGGAGCAGGCGTTTGCCTGACCCGCACCCCCTATAACAACAAGGAGGACCCCGTGAGCGTAATCAGTAAATCGATTCTCCTCGTCGACGACGACCAGGAAATCCGCGAATTGCTGCAGACCTACCTCAGTCGCGCCGGTTTCCAGGTGCGTGGCGTGCCGGATGGCGCGGGGTTCCGCCAGGCGATGAACGAGGCGCCGTGCGACCTGGTCATCCTCGATGTGATGCTGCCGGACGAAGACGGTTTCAGCCTCTGCCGCTGGATTCGCCAGCACCCGCGCCAGGCGCAGGTGCCGATCATCATGCTCACCGCCAGTTCCGACGAAGCCGACCGCGTGATCGGCCTGGAACTGGGGGCCGACGACTATATCGGCAAGCCCTTCAGCCCCCGCGAGTTGCAGGCGCGGATCAAGGCCTTGCTGCGCCGCTGCCAGTTCGGCCAGGAGCGCAGCGGTAATGGCGATGTGCTGGTGTTCGATGAATGGCGCCTGGACATGATCAGCCATCGGCTGTTCCACGTGGATGGCGAAGAGGTGATCCTCTCCGGTGCCGACTTTGCCCTGCTCAAGCTGTTTCTCGATCACCCGCAGCAGATTCTCGACCGCGACACCATCGGCAATGCTACCCGTGGCCGCGACCTGATGCCGCTGGACCGGATCGTCGACATGGCTGTCAGCCGCCTGCGTCAACGCCTGCGCGACACCGAAAAACCCCCGAGGCTGATCCGCACCGTGCGCGGCAGCGGTTATCAACTGGCAGCCAGCGTGGTTGCCGGCAATGCCCACTGAGCCGCTGAGCGAACGCCGTCGCCGCTTCCCGGTACCGCGCTCGCTGCTGGGGCGCATGTTGCTGCTGACCTTGCTCGCGGTGCTGTTCGCCCAGGCGCTGTCCAGCGTGATCTGGGTCTCGCAGTTGCGCGCCACCCAGCTCGAAGGCCTGGTCACCAGCGCCCGTAGCCTGGCGCACTCGATGACTGCCAGCGTGAGTTATTTCCGTTCGTTGCCGGTGGCCTATCGGCCGTTGGTCCTTGACCAGCTGCGCAGCATGGGCGGCACCCGTTTTGTCGTGACCCTGAATGATCGGCCCCTCGACATGCAAGTGTTGCCGCAAACCCCGCGCAAGCAGGCGGTGCTGGTGGCCGTGGATGAAGTCCTGCGCCAGACCCTGGGCGCCGACGTGCCTATCTCGGTGGAGTTCGTCAGCGCCGAAGACCTGCGCATCTTCAACGCCGGCTTGAAACTGGATGAGTTGCCGCGTTCCTGGGCGCATTACGCGCTGACCCTGGAGCCGGTCAACCCGCCGGTATTGGTGACCCAGATCGAACTCGCCCCCGGCGAATGGTTGTACATCGCTTCGCTGTTGCCCGAGCCCTACACCAGCCTGGAAGAACAGGGCCTGCCGTCCCAGCAGGTGTGGTTTATCGTGCTGACCAGCGGCTTTTTGCTGCTGTTCATCGGCCTGCTGGTGCACTGGCAAAGCCGGCCGCTCAAGCGCCTGGCGCGGGCGGCGCGTGACATGTCCCTGGGCGCCGATGTGGAGCCGGTGGCTGAAGGCGGCGGCAGTGAAGTGGTGGAAGTGGGCCGCGCGTTCAATGCCATGCGCGAACGCATCAGCCGTTACCTCACGGAGCGCAGCCAGTTGTTCAGCGCGATTTCCCACGACCTGCGCACACCGATTACCCGCCTGCGCCTGCGCGTGGAATTGCTCGAAGACGAGAACCTGCAAACCAAGTTCGGCCGTGACCTGGATGAGTTGGAGTTGCTGGTCAAAGGCGCGCTGCAATGTGTGAAAGACACCGATATCCACGAGAACATCCAGCCGGTCGACCTCAACCATGTGCTCGAATGCCTGGTGGAGCCTTATGTGGCCCCCAACGGCAACGGCCGGGTCACCCTGGACGGCGCAGCGGTGGCGGCGTACCCGGGCAAGCCGCTGGCGCTCAAGCGCTGCATCGGCAACCTGATCGACAATGCCTTGAAGTACGGGCAGAACGCCCATTTGCGTATTGAGGACGATGGCGCGGAGTTCATCCTGCACGTCGACGACGAAGGCCCTGGCGTGCCGGAACAGCGCCTGGAACAGGTCTTCGAACCGCATTTTCGCCTGGCCGGCCAGCAGCAGGGTTACGGTTTGGGCTTGGGGATTGCGCGCAATATTGCCCATAGCCATGGCGGTGAAGTGAGTTTGCAGAATTTGCGTGAGGGCGGCTTGCGGGTGACGTTGCAACTGCCCCGGACCCTGGACTGAAAAACACGGTTGGGCAAATATGGGTCAGACGCTTTGGCGCAGTCTGGCCAAATCCCTCAGCGGCGGTGCCCCAAACAACCGGCTGTACTCCCGGCTGAACTGCGACGGGCTTTCATACCCCACCCGATACCCCGCCGCCGACGCTTCCAGCCCTTCGGCAATCATCAGCCGACGTGCCTCCTGCAAGCGCAGCTGTTTCTGGTACTGCAGCGGGCTCATGGCCGTAATTGCCTTGAAACGGTGATGCAGGGTCGAGACGCTGAGGTTCACTTCCTTGGCCAGGTCATCGATGCGCAGCGGTTGTTCGTAGTTGCCATTGAGCCACTTGATTGCCTGGCTGACGCGATGGCTCTGGCTGTTGGCCACGGCAATTTCATACAGACGATAACCCTGGGGACCGCGCAGCAGGCGGTAGAGGATTTCACGGTTGATCAGCGGCGCCAGCATGGCAATGTCTTTGGGCGTATCCAGCAGGCGCGCCAGGCGCAGCACGGCGTCGAGCAACTGGGGATCGATGCGGTCCACATACATCCCGCGCGATGTCGGGCGCGTGGGCACGCCCATGGGGCCGGCCTCGGCGATCAAGGCAGTCAGCTGCGCCGGGTCGATATTGATGCGCACTGACAGGTTTGGATCTTCCGGCGTGGCATCGATGATTCGCCCGGCCACGGGCATCGCCACCGAGAACACCAGGTAATTGAGCGGGTCGTAGGCAAAGATTTCGTCGGCCAGGCGCACTTCCTTGCTGCCGTTGGCGAGGATGCACAACGCCGGCTCCACCAGTACCGGCATGAAGTCACGCGGCGTGTTGTGGCGGTTCAGGAACAGTGACGTAATCGCCGTGCCATAGGAGCCGTCTTCCCAGGTGTGACGATGTACGATGCTCGCCAACTCGGCGCGCTGTTTTTCCGTCTCGGCGTCGAGGGGCATGGACTGATGTTCGGGCGACGGCATAAGGCGTCCTCTGCATGCTTTTTTGATGGGCTCAGCTTAGCGGCGGCTTTTCAAACAGTGTTAGGTCGATTCTGCACAATCCTTGCCTGATCCTGCGACGCGTCGTGAATCAGGCAAGTTCTCGGGCTGTCATGTCCCTGAAACAAGGCGTTTGCCTGTGGAATCGAATCGGCGGTCCCTCCGTCCTTCCTACGCTTCTCGCAGGATTGTGCAATAAGCCTGCAGGAATTGACTAACCGCGCCCGCACCCGCGCCGTTATCTTTGATCCTGTGGCAACACGCCCCCACAGTGCTTGCCGAGCATCACTTCTCAACGGGAGAGTCGAACATGTCCACCCCCATTCCCGCGAGCCATATGGCCTTTATCCGCGCCCGCACCGGGTGCAGCACCGAACTGGGTGCACGCTTGAGCAGTTTGATCGAACCGGGCCGTCAGGCTCAGGGTTGCCTGCAATTTTCGTTGCAGCATTCCCAGGTCGATCCCGATGTCTGGTTGATCTCGGGTTTCTGGAGCAGCGAGCAGGCGATGAGCGCCTACTTCAACTCGCCGGCCCTGATGATCTTCACTGAGCTGTTGAACGACATGGTCGTGCGCAGCATGGACTTCCAGACCTTCACCGATGCCTCCGCCGCCAATGCCTACGGCGAGTACCTGCAACTGGCCGGTTAATGGTTAGAATGGCCAACTTTTCCATTGGCCAGGACCTGCAACATGGCACGTAAACAATTTGCCCACCACGAAGCCGTTTCCGCCGTAGTACCGGGTGAAGGGGGCTACAGCGCCGCCGTCGCCGTCAAGGCACTGGATGGCATGGGCGCCCCGCAGTTTCACAAGATCCTGGATGGACAGACGTTCAAGACTGCCTCCGACGCCGATGATGCCGCCACCGTGCAGCTTGAGCGGTTGATCGGTGTGGATGAAGAGGGTCAATTGACCTGGGCGAGCGCCGCGAGCTGAGCAACGCCGACCCTCTAATGTGGGAGGGGGCTTGCTCCCGATAGCAGTGTGTCAGCCAACAACGATGTTGGATGTGCCATTGCCATCGGGGGCAAGCCCCCTCCCACTTTTTTGGTGTATTTCAGTCAGGGTTGGGTGGCGCCTGGGCGGTACATCTTGAACAACGCCTCCGGGCCCAGCTGGAAGTAATCCGCCGGGCCACCGCCACGCAGGATCGGCTCGGCGGCGGCAGTGTCGTACACCCCATCCTTGAGCAGCCACTTGGCAATGTGCACCGCGACCACCTCGCCCAGCACCAGCCAGCTGGGCACCAACTGCTGGTCGGCGCGCTGCAGTTGGATGATCTGCGTCACCTTGCACTCGAACGACACCGGGCTCTCGCCCACTCGCGGCACGCCGACGATTTTCGACGCCACCGGTGTCAGGCCGGACAACTCGAACTCATTCACCTCCGGCGAGACGGCCGCGCAGCTCTGGTTCATCTGCTCGGCCAGCGGGCGGGTGGCCAGGTTCCACACAAACTCGCCGGTCTGTTCGATGTTGTTCAGGCTGTCTTTGCGCCCGACGCTGGAAAACCCAATGATCGGTGGAATGTAGTTGAACGCATTGAAAAAACTGTAGGGCGCCAGGTTCAGGCGCCCGTTACTGTCGTGGGATGAAATCCAGCCAATCGGCCGTGGCCCGACAATGGCATTGAACGGGTCATGGGGCAGGCCGTGGCCGTTGGCCGGTTCGTAGAAGTGGATATCGTCAGGCATGGCCGGGTTCCTGCTGCGGGGTTCTGGGAGGCCGTCATAGTGCAATCCACGGCGACGAATTTCCATCGATCCTATGGAATTTTCATTCAGCGGCCACCTATTTTTCACAGCGGCCCGTTCAGTCTGCGCCCAAGGTCGATACCCCCTATAAGACTGAGCCTCGGAGCCTTCTACCGCATGAATAAACTTCCTCAGATCACGCTGGCGTTCTGGGTCATGAAAATCTGCGCAACCACCCTCGGCGAAACCGCCGGGGATTTGTTGTCGATGACCCTGAACGTCGGTTACGCCATCAGCTCGATGATCCTCATCAGCGTGTTCCTGGTCACTCTGGTGACACAACTCTGGTCGAAAACCTACAACCCGGTGCTGTACTGGATCGTGATCCTGTCCACCAGCACCGCCGGCACCACCATGTCGGACTTCATGGACCGCACCCTGGGCCTGGGCTACGCCACCGGGTCGATGATCCTGATCGTGATCCTGATGATCATCTTTGCCTTGTGGCATCTCAGTGGTGACTCGCTGAACGTGAACAAGGTGCAGACTTTCCGAGGCGAGCTGTTCTACTGGATGGCGATCCTGTTCTCCAACACCCTGGGCACTGCGTTGGGCGACTTCCTGGCGGACGATTCGGGGCTCGGCTTTGCCGGTGGCGCCTTGTTGATTGGCTCGACCATTGCCGCGGTGGTGGCGCTCAAGTACTTCACCCAAATCTCGTCGGTGCTGTTGTTCTGGGTGGCGTTTGTACTGACCCGGCCGTTTGGTGCAACCCTGGGCGACTTCCTGACCAAGCCCCATGAAAAGGGCGGATTGGATTTCGGCACCATTGGATCGTCGGCGGTATTGGCGGCGGTGCTGGTGGTGATGATTGTCGGGGCGTCGTATGCACAGCGGCGGTATGGCCGGAGCCCGGTAGCAGAGGTGTCCTGATTCAACAGGTGGGAGCGGGCAAACCCCAATGCCAGTCAGTTAAGGAGGAACACTGTAACTGTGGTGAGCGGGCTTGCCCGCTCCCACATTTGTTACTGCATCCAACCGTTAGTCCGTGGTGATGCGCGAATGCTTGCGTGTGTCCTTCATGGTCACATAGACCGCCAGCGACACTGCAATACACGCGGTCACATACCAGTAGTAACCGGTTTCCATCCCGATGCTCTTGAACCACAGCGCGATGTATTCAGCGGTACCGCCGAAGATCGACACGGTCAGTGCATAGGGCAGGCCCACGCCCAGGGCGCGGATTTCGGTCGGGAACAGTTCAGCCTTGACTACGGCGTTGATCGAGGTATAGCCGCTGACGATGATCAGCGCGGCCATGATCAGGAAGAACGCGCCCCACCAGGTCTGGATAGTGTGCAGGGTGGTGAGGATCGGTACGGTGAACAGGGTGCCGAGGATGCCGAAGGCGATCAGGATCGGCCGACGCCCGACTTTGTCCGACAGCCCACCGACGATCGGTTGCAGGCACATGAACAGGAACAGCGTTGCCGCCGAGATGGTGGTGGAGTCGGAAATGCTCATGCCGACGGTGTTCACCAGGTACTTCTGCATGTAGGTGGTGTAGGTGTAGAAGGCCAGGGTGCCGCCCATGGTCAGGCCGACCACGGTCATCAGTTCCTTGGGGTGGCGCATCAAGGTGCGCATGGCGCTTTCCTTGGCTTTTTCCTTCTTGGTGAACGACTCGGTTTCTTCCATGCCGCGACGCAGGTACAGCGCGACCACTGCGCACAGGGCGCCGATGGCGAACGGGATACGCCAGCCCCAGTCGTACAGTTGCTCGGTGGTAAGGATCTGCTGCAGCACGATCAGCACGGCCAGGGCGATGAGCTGGCCGGAGATCAGGGTCACGTATTGGAAGCTGGAGAAGAAACCGCGACGTTCCTTGGTGGCCATTTCACTCAGGTAGGTGGCCGAGGTGCCGTATTCGCCACCGACCGACAAGCCTTGCAGCAGGCGGGCGAACACCAGCAGGATCGGTGCGCCGACGCCGATGGTTTCGTAACCGGGGCTCAGGGCGATGATCAACGAACCGAAGCACATCAGCAGGACCGACGCCATCAGTGCTGCTTTGCGACCCGCACGGTCGGCGTACAGGCCCATCAGCCAGCCACCGATCGGGCGCATCAGGAAGCCCACGGCGAAGATCGCAGCGGTGTTGAGCAATTGGGCGGTGGTGTCGCCTTTCGGGAAAAAGGCTTTGGCGAAGTACAGCGAGAACGCGGCGTAGACGTACCAGTCGTACCACTCGACCATGTTGCCGACCGATCCGCTGAAGATCGATTTGATGCGGCTGGTGGTGGTGCGTTCTTTAGCCGGCGCGGCCGCCGACCCCAGGGGCAAGGTGTTGGAGTTATCCATTGAAGGATCCTTCATCTAGTTGTTTTTATGGAGCGGCGCGAGCGCAGCCTGGCTGGGGCTATAGCAGGAGCTGTGCCAGGTAGATGAAGGCCCGGTCTAGAAGGGGCTGGGTTTTATTTTGGGCGGAAAGTCGCTGATGTTTTTGAGGTGATGAGCGGAAATCCGCTCATTCGTCTTTCAGGAACATGTCCCTGGCCAACCCATGGCGCTGCATCTTTTCGTTAAAGGTGCGCCGTGGCAGCTGCAACTCCGCCAGCACCGCCTTGATATCGCCTTTATGCCGGGTCAATGCAGCCTTCAGGCAATGGGCCTCGAACGCCTCCTGCTGCGCGGCCAGCGATTGCCCGGCTTCGATCCCTTCCGGCTCCGGCTCGCCAAGGCCCAGCACCTGGCGTTCGGCGACGTTGGCCAGCTCACGCACGTTGCCCGGCCAGTCATGGCTGAGCAGGCGGCCCAACTGCGCGCCGCTCAGCGGTTCCACGTTGCGGCCCAGGCGCTCGGCGGCGCTTTGGGCAAAGTGATCGAACAGCAGCGGGATGTCTTCGCGGCGCTCGCGCAGAGGCGGCAGGCGCAGTTGTGCAACGTTCAGGCGATAGGCCAGGTCTTCGCGAAAGCGCCCGGCGCGGGCTTCTTCCAGCAGGTCCGGCTTGGTGGCGGCAATGATGCGTAAATCCACATGAATGCTTTGATTGGAGCCCAGGCGTTCCAGCTTCTGATCCTGCAACACCCGCAACAGCTTCACTTGCTGGGCCAGGGGCATGCTTTCGATTTCATCGAGGAACAGCGTGCCGCCATGGGCGTACTCGAGTTTGCCGATGCGCTTGCCCTGGGCACCGGTGAAGGCGCCGCTTTCGTGGCCGAACAGTTCGGCCTCGAATAGTTGCTCGGGGATCGCTGCGCAATTGAGCGCCACAAACGGTTTTTTCGCGCGTGGGCCGAAGTCATGCAGGCAGCGGGCGACCAGCTCCTTGCCGCTGCCGGTCTCGCCACGGATCAGCACGTTGACCGGCAAGGTCGCCAGGTCGAGTACCTGCCGGCGCAGGTTCTGCAAGCCACGGGACACGCCGAGCAGGCTCGACTCCAACTGCGCCCGATGATCGGCCTGTTGGTGCAGGCGGCGGTTTTCGAGGATCAGCCCGCGCTTGTCCAACGCGCGGCGCAGGCTGTTGAGCAAGGCATCGGGGCTGAAGGGTTTTTCCAGGAAGTCGTAGGCGCCGTCGCGCATGGCTTCGACGGCCATCGGTACATCGCCATGTCCGGTCAGCAGGATGACGGGCAGGTCGGCGTCACGGCGCTGCACTTCGGCCAGCAGCTCCAGGCCGCTGAGCCCGGGCATGCGCACGTCGCTCAGGATCACTCCGGGAAAGTCCTTGGGCAGTTGCGCCAGGCAGGCTTCGGCGCGGCTGAACAACTGCACCTCGAACCCCGACAAGCTCAGCCATTGCTCGACGGCCGTACGAATGCTGGCTTCGTCATCGACCACAATCACCGCGTTCAACATAAGTCGGGTGTCTCCAGCGCGATAGGCAAGGTCAGGGTGAATACCGCGCCGTCGCCACGGTTACTGGCGCTCAGGCGCCCGCCCAATTCGTGCACGATAGCGTAGGAAACCGCCAGGCCCAAGCCGAGTCCGTCGCCCACCGGCTTGGTGGTGAAGAACGGATCGAACACGCTGTTGAGGTGCTCCTCGGCAATCCCGCCGCCGCTGTCGCTGACCGTGAGTTGCCACAGTTGCTGGTCGGCATGCAGGCGGATTTCCAGGCGCTTGCGGGGTTTGTCGGCCATGGCGTCGAGGGCGTTGCGCAGCAGGTTGATCAGCACCTGTTCGAGGCGGATCGCGTCGCCGCGTACCCAGGCGGGGCGGGTCAGGTCCAGCACGCTGCCGATGGCTTCATCACGCAGGCGCGCGTCGAGCAGGTGCAGGGACTGGTCGACCACGGTGGCCAGGTCCAGGCGTTCGCGCAGGCCACTGGGGCTTTTGCGCGCAAAAGTCTTGAGATGGCCGGTCAGCGCGGCCATGCGTGTGAGCATGTCGTCCAGTGGGGTCAGGGCCTTGTAGGCGTCGTCCACCCGACCGTGGTCCAGCAGCAACCGCAGGGTCGCCAACTGCATGCGCTGGGCGGTCAGCGGCTGGTTGATCTCATGGGCGAGGGCGGCGGACATCTGCCCCAACGCCGCTAATTTCGCCGATTGCACCAGGCCATCCTGGGCCGTGCGCAGGGCCTGGGTGCGCTCTTCCACAAGCTGTTCGAGTTCTTCGCGGCTGCGCTGGCGCAAACGGGCCAGGCGCCAGCGTTGGCTGAGGAACAGCACCAGGAACACCAGCGCCAGCCAGGAGCCGGCGGCGGCGAGGCCGGCGTTGCGCTGGTCTTCAAAGGCGAACTGGGGTTTGCGCAACAGGTGCAGGGTCCAGCCCTCGGCTTTCAGCGGCAGGGACTCCCAGATGTAATTGGCGTTGCCTTCGGGGCCGTTGACGCGCATCAGGTGGCTGTTTTCGTCGAAGCGTTGCAACGTCTGGGTGTCCAGCGGCTGCAGTTGTTTCTTGTCGTATTGGCGGGTGGCCTTGAGTTCGGCCAGATCGCTGGCCGATAACGGGTGCAGGTTGCGATAACGCCAGCCCGGTTGATTGGCGATAAACACGATGCCGCGTGCGTCGCTGACCAGCAACAGGTCATTGCCCTGGGCCCATTCGCGCTCCAGCTCAGGGAATTCCAGTTTCACCACCATGGCGCCAAGGAACTGCTCGTGTTCATCCAGCACGGCGCTGGAGAGGAAATACCCCGGGATCCCGGTGGTTACGCCGACCGCGTAAAAGCGCCCGGTGCCCTGGCTCTTGGTCTGGCTGAAATACGGCCGAAACGCGTAGTTGTGCCCGACGTAACTGCTCGGCAAGTTCCAGTTGCTGGCGGCCACAGCCAGGCCAGTGCGGTCCATCAACTCCAGGGTGGAGGACTGCGCCGCACCGTTGATGCGTTCGAGCTTGCGGTTGAGCAGGTCCTGGGTGCCGGGGTCCAACGGGCCTTTGAGCGCGTTGATCATCTCCGAGTCCAGCGCCAGCACGGCGGGCAGGGCGCGGTAGCGTTCGATCAGGGTGTGCAGGGAGTTGGCGTACAGCGCCAGCTGCTGGTTGGCGCGGGCCGCATCGTCCACCAACGCCTGGCGTTCGGCATGGCGCGTGGCTAAGGCCGCGGCCAGCAGCGCACCGGCGATGATCAGCAGGGAGTAGAAGGTCAGGCGCAGGGGACGCGGGATCACGATCATACGGTGATGGGCAGGCACGGTAAGGGGAGTGCACCATAACATGAGCGGCTTGGGTCTTGTGGTGAGGGGCTGTCGTGGCTGAAGGGGAGAGTGGGCTTCTTGTGGTGAGCGGGGCAAGCCCGCTCACCACAATAAACCCGCTTGCCATAGGTGAATCAGCAGGCAATAAAAAAGCGACCGGGCCATGGGCCGCGGTCGCCTCAGTCTTGGGGGAGGGTGCTTACTGCACTTCTACCGCCAGGCTTTCACTGATCTTTTTCTGCCAGATGGCAGGACCGGTGATGTGGACGGATTCGCCCTTGCTGTCCACCGCAACGGTGACCGGCATGTCTTTCACGTCGAACTCGTAGATCGCTTCCATGCCCAGTTCGGCGAAGGCCACCACACGCGATTTCTTGATGGCCTGCGCCACCAGGTAAGCGGCGCCGCCCACCGCCATCAGGTACACGGCCTTGTGGTCCTTGATCGCTTCGATCGCGGTAGGGCCGCGCTCGGATTTGCCGATCATGCCCAGCAGGCCGGTTTGCTCGAGGATCTGACGGGTGAACTTGTCCATCCGCGTCGCCGTGGTCGGACCGGCAGGGCCAACCACTTCTTCGCGCACCGGATCAACCGGGCCGACGTAGTAGATAAAGCGACCCTTGAGGTCCACCGGCAGGCTTTCGCCCTTGTTCAGCATCTCGACCATGCGCTTGTGCGCGGCGTCGCGACCGGTGAGCATCTTGCCGTTGAGCAGTACGGTTTCGCCCGGCTTCCAGCTCTGCACTTCTTCCGGGGTCAGGGTGTCGAGGTTGACGCGACGGGCCGATGGGCCGGCTTCCCAGACGATTTCCGGGTAGGCGTCCAGCGGTGGCGCTTCCAGCGACGCCGGGCCCGAACCGTCGAGCACGAAGTGCGCGTGACGGGTGGCGGCGCAGTTGGGGATCATGCACACCGGCAGCGAAGCGGCGTGGGTCGGGTAGTCCATGATCTTCACGTCGAGCACGGTGGTCAGGCCACCCAGGCCCTGGGCGCCGATGCCCAGTTGGTTGACCTTCTCGAACAACTCCAGGCGCATCTCTTCGATACGGTTCTGCGGGCCGCGCTTTTTCAGCTCGTGGATGTCGATGGATTCCATCAACACTTCCTTGGCCATCACCGCGGCTTTCTCGGCGGTGCCGCCGATGCCGATGCCGAGCATGCCCGGTGGGCACCAGCCGGCGCCCATGGTCGGAACGGTCTTGAGCACCCAGTCGACGATCGAGTCGGACGGGTTGAGCATGGCCATTTTCGACTTGTTCTCGGAACCGCCGCCCTTGGCCGCCACATCCACTTCCACGGTGTTACCCGGGACGATGGAGTAGTGGATCACGGCAGGGGTATTGTCCTTGGTGTTCTTACGTGCGCCGGCCGGGTCGGCCAGGATGGAGGCGCGCAGGACGTTTTCCGGCAGGTTGTAGGCGCGACGCACGCCTTCGTTGATCATGTCGTCCAGGCCCATGGTGGCGCCATCCCAACGTACGTCCATGCCCACGCGCACGAACACGGTGACGATACCGGTGTCCTGGCAGATCGGGCGATGGCCGGTGGCGCACATGCGCGAGTTGATCAGGATCTGCGCGATGGAGTCACGGGCTGCCGGCGATTCTTCGCGCAGGTAGGCCTCGTGCATCGCCTGGATGAAATCAACGGGGTGGTAGTAGGAAATGAATTGCAGGGCGTCGGCAACGCTCTGAATCAGGTCGTCTTGCTTGATCACGGTCATGAGTCGCGCTCCTCTATAAGGGAACATTCAATAAAGGTGGGCTCAGTGGGGTGCATCGGTCGGCTGAGTCCACCTTTCCAAGGCACGCCAAGTGGTGCAGGCGCGACGCTAAAAAGGCGCGGCAGTATAACCCGGCACGGTGGCCGATACACCCGACTATGGTCAAACTGTCGCAGGCATGATTCCCTGTGCGCGCCCCTTGTGATCGAGTCCTGCTATGCCTGAACTGTACGTCGGCGAACGCCATTGGTCGGTAGCCACCGGCAGCAACCTGCTGGATGCCTTGAGTCAGGCGGGTGTGGCCGTGCCCTACAGTTGCCGGGCCGGCAGTTGCCATGCGTGCCTGGTGCGGTGCCAGGGCGAGGTCGAGGACCTGCAGCCCGCTGCTTTGAGCCCGGCACAACGCCAGGAGGGCTGGCGCCTGGCGTGCCAGTGCCAGGTGATCGGCGATCTGCAGGTCGAGGCGTTCGACCCACTGCGTGACGGTTTGCCGGCCCAGGTGGTGGGGGCCGATTGGTTGAATGCCTCGGTGCTGCGCCTGCGGCTGCAACCGGAGCGTGGACTGCGGTATCGCGCCGGGCAGCACCTGGTGTTGTGGGTCGGGCAGGTGGCACGGCCTTATTCCCTGGCCAGCCTGCCTCAGGAGGATGCCTTCCTGGAGTTTCATATCGATTGCCGCCAGCCCGGCGCATTCAGCGATGCCGCGCGCGCGTTGTCGGTGGGTGATCGCCTGCGCCTGGGAGAACTGCGTGGCAGCGCACTGCAATACGATCCCGACTGGCAATCCCGGCCGCTGTGGCTGCTGGCTTCCGGTACCGGCCTGGGCCCTTTGTGGGGTGTGCTGCGCGAGGCGTTGCGCCAGGATCACCAGGGCGCCATCCGTATGATTCACCTGGCCCATGATGCCGACGGTCATTACCTGGCCGGACCCCTGGCCGAACTGGCTGCGCGTCATCCCAACCTGACGGTGGAGCTGTGGACTGCGGCCGAGTCGGCCCAGGCATTGGCGCAACTGCGGCTTGTTTCCCGGCAAACCCTGGCCTTACTCTGCGGGCATCCCCTCAGCGTCGATGCGTTTTCCAAGCGCCTGTTCCTGGCGGGACTGCCGCGCAATCAACTGCTGGCCGATGTGTTCCTGCCCCGTGGTTGAGTGCTGAATTCCACTGCCGTGAGATTCGCCATGACCGACGCTATCCTGCTGCAACGCGAGCGCGGGCTGCTGACCCTGCAGCTCAATCGCCCGGATAAGAAAAACGCCCTGACCCGAGCCATGTACAGCCAATTGGCCGAGGCGTTGGAGCAGGCCGATGCGGACCCGCAGATCAATGCCGTGCTGATCCAGGGCAGCAGCGAGTGTTTTACCGCCGGCAACGATATCGGCGACTTTCTTGAACAGCCGCCCAGCGACCTCGACAGCCCGCCGTTTCACTTTATGAAAAGCCTGCTCAACTGCCGCAAGCCGGTGATCGCAGCTGTAGCGGGTGCGGCGGTGGGGATCGGCACCACCCTGCTGCTGCATTGCGACCTGGTGTACATCAGCCGCGATGCACGGTTGCGCATGCCGTTCGTCAATTTGGGGCTGTGTCCGGAGTTTGGGTCGAGCCTGATCCTCCCGCGTTTATTGGGGCACGCGAAGGCGGCTGAACTGCTGTTGCTGGGTGAGGGCTTCAGCGGCGAACAAGCGGCCGCGTGGGGGATTGCTACCGAAGCGTTGGGCAGTGGCGAAGCGGCATTGGCCAAGGCGCGGGAAATGGCCGAGCGCTTTGAAACCCTGGCGCCGGGAGCGGTGCAGGTCTGCAAGCAGTTGATGAAGAGCGTGGACCGTGAGCAGTTGCGGCAAGTAATCGAGGAAGAGGGGGCGTTGTTTGTGCAGCGTTTGAAGTCGCCGGAAGCGATTGCGGCGTTGTCGGGGTTTATGGACAAGCGCTAACCCCATGTGGGTGCGACGATTCGACATGCTCCCTGCCACACGGAAAGCAAAAAGCCCCGCCATTCACATGGCAGGGCTTTTGTTTTTCAGCCTGTCACTCAGACCATTGGGTCGCCAACGTGCAGGATCTTCATGCCGTTGGTGCCGCCGATGGTGTGGTAGCTGTCGCCTTTGGTCAGGATGACCCAGTCGCCTTTCTCCACTACGCCGCGCTTGATCAGCTCGTCGATGGCCGCCTGGCTGACTTCATGGGGCGGCAACGACGCCGGGTCGAACGGCACGGTGTACACGCCACGGAACAGGGCCGCACGGGCCTGGGTTTCGCGGTGCGGGGAGAACGCGTAGATCGGTACCGAAGAACGGATACGCGACATGATCAACGGCGTATAGCCACTTTCGGTCAGGGCAATGATCGCTTTTACGCCCGGGAAGTGGTTGGCGGTGTACATGGCGGCCAGGGCAATGCTCTGGTCGCAGCTTTCGAACACTTTGCCGATGCGGTGGCTGGAGGTCTTGCTGGTCGGGTGCTTTTCGGCACCGACGCAGATACGCGCCATGGCCTGCACGGCTTCCAGTGGGTACGGGCCGGCGGCACTTTCGGCCGAGAGCATCACGGCGTCGGTGTAGTCGAGCACGGCGTTAGCCACGTCGGACACTTCGGCGCGGGTCGGCATCGGATTCTGGATCATCGACTCCATCATCTGGGTCGCGACGATTACCGCTTTGTTGTGGCGGCGTGCGTGCAGGATGATCTTTTTCTGGATGCCGATCAGCTCGGCGTCGCCGATTTCCACACCCAGGTCGCCACGGGCAACCATCACCGCGTCGGACGCCTTGATCAGGCCGTCGAGGGTTTCGTCATCGGCCACGGCTTCGGCGCGTTCGATCTTCGCCACCAGCCAGGCGGTACCGCCGGCTTCGTCGCGCAGTTTACGGGCGTATTCCATGTCGGCGGCGTCGCGTGGGAAGGACACGGCGAGGTAGTCCACTTCCATTTCAGCGGCGAGCTTGATGTCGGCCTTGTCTTTTTCAGTCAGGGCTGGGGCGGTCAAGCCACCGCCACGACGGTTGATGCCTTTGTGATCGGACAGCGGACCGCCGATGATCACGGTGCAGTTCAGTTCAGTCGGGGTCGCGGTGTCGACGCGCATCACCACGCGACCGTCGTCCAGCAGCAGCTCGTCACCGACGCCGCAATCCTTGACCAGGTCCGGGTAGTCGATACCTACGACGTCCTGGGTGCCTTCGGTCAGCGGGTGGCTGGTGGAGAAGGTGAATTTGTCACCGATCTTCAGCTCGATACGCTTGTTGGCGAATTTGGCGATACGGATTTTCGGGCCTTGCAGGTCACCCAGCAGTGCGACGAAGCGGCCGTGCTTGGCGGCCAGGTCACGCACCAGCTTGGCGCGAGCCTTGTGCTCGTCCGGGGTGCCGTGGGAGAAGTTCAGACGGGCAACGTCCAAACCAGCCAGAATCAGCTGTTCGAGGACTTCCGGCGAGTTGCTGGCCGGGCCAAGGGTGGCGACGATTTTGGTACGACGGACGGACATGCACAGACTCCTGAGTTCAAGCGCTGAGGAAGGCTACTATGCTCTTTGGTTGTAGTCATTGTTCGTTTGCACTACTTATCGACGATTCGCTTGTTTTCGCGCCGGTTGAATAGATGAACATCCTTGAAGATTTTTGACGAGGGGTCGATACACTGCACAAGACAGGAGAACCTTCATGCGAATTTTGCTCATTGCTGCCCTGGCCGTCAGTGTTGTCGGCTGCACCCGTTGGTCGATGGACCACCATTTGAACAATGCCTACCGTGCGTACAAGGTCGGTGATTGCGAGCGCGTCACTTTGGAACTATCCCAGGTCGACCGCGAGAGCCGTACACGGCGTTATGTACAACCGGAAGTTTCGATGTTGCGCGGACAATGCCTGGAACGCCAGAAACTGTTTGTCGACGCCGTGCAAACCTATCAATTCATCATTAACCAGTACCCGTCGAGCGAGTACGCCTACCGTGCCCGCGCGAGGCTGGACACCTTGCAGCAACTGGGTCATTACCCCGGTGCGAGCGTGGCACAGCCGCGGCCCGCTTCTTTGTAATGGCATTCGTCATTTAATAACTGGCCCGTTGCCAGTCTTGGGCTATTCTTTTAACGTTCGTTTGTACAAGTTTCTATTCGAACGGATGCAGGGCCCGGATTCGGCAGCTGTCGAGTGACAAAATGTTGTCCGTTGTCACACCGAGATCCAGGGAGAGCGAGCAATTGCGCTCGTTCCGAATCACTGGCACGGCCAGAGTCATGGCCACTGGATGGCGATCTCACCATGTTTACCGACCGACGGATCGAGCGGCATCAACTACCGTATTTCCTGCAAGTGTTTAACCGTCTCACCGACAAACCCATAGGTTTTCTGGGTAACGTCTCTGACGACGGGCTGATGTTGGTCAGCCAGTTACCCATGATGGTCGATGTGGACTTCGAGTTGCGCTTGAAGATACCTGGTGCTGACGACACGTTCCATGTCATTGACATCACGGCGACCTGCCTGTGGAGCCATGAAGATATCAACCCGCAGCACTACGATTCCGGGTTCAGCGTGCTTGAGGCTCCCGAGGAATATGGGCAACTGATCAACGTGCTGTTGCAGTACTTCAGTTTTGATCCCTTGCAGGCTTCGGCCTAGAAGCGGCGCGCTGTCGACGCGGCCGGGGTGCTGCTGTCCCTGCCGCAGTCGTGCGCTTTTTTAGAATACTCCGGCTTTCTTCCAACCCAGGTAGCGTGTCACCAGGGCCGCGCCCATTTCTGATGGTAACGTATCCAACGCCGACAGGCCGTGGGCGTTCATGCGGTCATGCAATTCATCCCGAGTATTGAGGTAGTCGACAGTACCGCTGTAGGCCAGGGCTTCGGGCAAGGTTTGTACGGGGGATTGGCGCAGTCGATCGAGTACTTCCTCACGCATGCTCGCCACCAGCACCCGATGTTGACGACTGATGCGCTTGACGGCGGAGAGTAGGGCTTCGTCGTCCTCATCCCGCAGGTTGCTGACAATAATGACCAATGCCCGACGTTTTTGCCGGGCCAGCAGTTGGCTGGCCGCTGCCTGGTAGTCGGCGGTTCGGCGGCTGGTGTCCAGGTCATAGACCGTATTGAGCAACAGGTTCAATTGGCTGCTGCCCTTGACCGGTGCCAGGTAGCGTGGCTGGTCAGTGGCAAAGGTGCACAACCCCACCGCATCGCCCTGGCGCAGGGCCACGTAGCTAAGCAGCAGGCAGGCATTGAGGGCGTGGTCGAAATGGGACAGCTCGTCATCTTGGCTGCGCATGCGTCGGCCGCAATCGAGCATGAACACGATCTGCTGGTCGCGCTCGTCCTGATACTCCCGGGCGATGGGGGTACGTTGCCGCGCGGTCGCTTTCCAATCGATTTGCCGCAGGCTGTCGCCCTCACGAAACTCGCGCAGTTGATGAAATTCCAGTCCCAATCCTCGTCGTTGCCGTTGACGGACCCCCAGTTGGCTCAACCAGTTATCCACACCCTGCAGTTGTGCCCCGTACAGGCGGGCGAAGTCCGGATAGACGCGGGTGGCGTCCTCGGCTTCGATAAAGCGCCGTGCAGACCAGAGCCCCAAGGGACTGGGCAGGTGGATTTCGCAGCGACTGAACGCGAAATGCCCACGGCGCAAGGGGCGCAGGCGATAACCCAGCTCACTGCGTTCACCAGGGCGCAATTCGATGGACTGGGGCAGGTTTTCCAAGCTCAGTCCGTCGGGGACGTGATCGAACACCTGCACTGTCAGCGCCTGTGGGTAGTCATGTTCCAGGGACAGGCGGACTTCGCCCCAGCGCCCCAGCGCCAGGCTGCCGGGCATCTGCCGGTGCACGCGTGGTGAGGGTCGGCGGCGCAGTCGCAGCGCGTCGAGCATGGCCAGCAGCAACAGCGCCAGGAGCAAGCCCCACGTTATTGAGTGCAAGGTCTCGGGTACCTTGAACTGCAAGGCGGCCGCAGCGCCCAGCAGGATACTCAAGCCCAGCAGTACGCTGAGCCAGGCTAATAACAGACGGGTCGGTTTCATGAACGGGTCATTGCCGGGGGGCCGGAATCTGGTCCAGCAGCTGCTTGAGCACCTGGTCGACCTCCAGCCCGTCTATATCCAGTTCTGGCGCAAGACGTACCCGATGACGCAGTACCGCCAGGGCACAGCCCTTGATGTCATCCGGTGTGACGAACTCGCCTGCCCGTAACAATGCCCGTGCGCGGGCGCCGCGTACCAGGGCGATGGAGGCTCTCGGGCCGGCGCCTATGGCCAATCCCGGCCAACTGCGGGTTGCTCGCGCCAGGCGCACGGCATAGTCGAGCACATGTTCATCCAGGGGCAGTTCACTGGCGACCAGCTGCAGCTGCAGCACGTCCTCGGCCTCCAGCACGGTGCGCAACGGTTGCACGTCCAGCATGTCGGCCCGTGATGAGCGTGTCACTTCGCGCACCATATCCAGTTCCTGCTGCGCATCGGGGTAGTCCATGCGTACCTTGAGCATGAAACGGTCCAGTTCGGCTTCCGGCAGCGGGTAGGTGCCTTCCTGTTCGATGGGGTTTTGCGTGGCAAGGACCATGAACGGCTGATCGATGGGCAGCGCCTCGCCTTCGAGGGTGACTTGCCGTTCCTGCATGGCTTCGAGCAGGGCTGCCTGGGTCTTGGCCGGAGCGCGGTTGATTTCGTCGGCCAGCAACAAGTGCGTGAATACGGGCCCCTTGCGCAGCTTGAACTGTTCGGTGTGAAGGTCGTACACCGCGTGGCCGGTGACATCGCTGGGCATCAGGTCCGGGGTGAACTGGATCCGCGCGAATTCGCCGTCAAAGCAACGGGCCAGGGCCCGCACCAGCAAGGTCTTGCCCAGCCCGGGAACACCCTCGAGCAATACGTGGCCGCCGGCGATCAGCGCGGTGAGTACATCATCGATCACCTGATCCTGGCCGATCACCGCCTTGCGCAGTTCAATGCGCAGGGCCTGGGCCTGCTGGCTGGCGCGTTGCAGAGAGTCGCCGGGCAGGGTGTTAGCGCTGGGAAATTCGCTCATAGGGCATTCCTGAGGGTTTGCAGGCACGCCACCTGCCGGCTGAAATCGGCACTGGAAAGCCGTTTCGTCGGGAGTGGGCCGAGGGCCTGGCTGATGACGTGAGAGGGTTGGCGCGTCAGGTGGGCAAGTACTCGCCCCTGTTCCGTGTTGTCGAGATGTTCAAAGCCGGGGTGACGCCGCCGTGCGGCGCGCAGGATGTCGCGCTGCAAGGCCTGCAACAGGGTGCCTTGGCCGCTGCGACGCAGCAGGAAGTCGGCGCTGGCTTTCAGGTGCTCCTGCAATTGCCGGCGTGCCTTGGGGGCGGGCGCCTGGATTGGGCCCTGGCGCATACCTGCCTGCCAGAGTGCCAGGGCAATCAGGGCAATGAGCGCCACCAACGCCTGGGGGAAATAACGCAGCAGCAGGGTGAACAGGTCATCTACGTCGCCGTTGAACAACAAGGTTACGGCAGTGCCCTGGGTCAGATGCCACAGCAGCCAGGCATTGTCGTGTTTGCCAATGTCTGGCGTTTTCCACAGCTCGCTGTCGGTGATCACCGTTACGCGGCCTTGCCCGAGGTCGAGTTGCATCAAATGGCTCGACCTGGCGCTATTGGCTGAAAATTGTGCCAGGTGCTTGGGGTCGATGAGATTGAAGTCGGTGTCGAAACTGAAATAGACCGGGGCTGTGTCGTTGTCGACATAGAGTTTGGTCAGGTCCGGTGCTTTATTTTTGCGGGCCGGCGCGGGGGCATCGGGTTCATCGCTGAGGACTTGGTGGATAGGCAGGCGATCGAGCAGCAGGTCGCCGCTCTTGCCGGTTTCTTCGTCCCACAGGGCCTCGGCGACTACCAGTAGATGGCCGCCGGACCTGGCCCAGTCCAGGAGTTGCCCTACCTGGCGTGGCGACATGTTGCCGCGTTCACCCAGCAACAGCAGGCTGTTGCCCTTGGCGGGCAGGCTCGCCAGACGTTCCAGGCCGTTGGCATGCACCACGGCCAGGCCTTGCTGGCGCAGAAAGTGTTCGGCTGCCAGGTAAGGATTGGCCAGGGCTTCCGGGGAGGGGCCGCGGTCCACCACTTCTTCATAGGGAATCGCTTTGCTCCAGGCGTAAAAACCGCCCGCTCCAAGCAGGCACGCCAACAGCAGCCCCACCCACAGTAATGGCCGGTTCATCGGGCGCCTCCCGCACTGAACAGGGCACGCCAATCGTTGCACAGTTTCTGCTGGACTGAGACCGGGGGCAGGTGATGGCCATAGGCGAGGTTTTGCCAGTGCCGCGTCAATTCATCACTGAAGGCCAGCAACTGCGGCTGCTGCAATTGGTGAACCCGTTGCAGGACCTGGCCTTCGGTGTCAGCGCTTTTAAGGGGCAGGTTGAAGTCATGCAGCAACCTGCTCAGCAGGCCACGATACAAAAGGCCGAGGGCCTCCCGTGGCTGGGTAGACCAGAGTTGCTCGGCGGCGCTGGCGATATCCTCGGGCAGGGTCTCGGCGCCCAGTTCCAGGCCGAACAATTGCGCGGGTGGTGGTTTCGCTGCTTTGGGTGTACGTGCCCCGCGCAGGCTGACAAAGGTGCGCAACCAGTCCCGATAACGCCAGGCCACCAGGGCCACGCCACCGATCAGCAGGCTCCATAACAGTACTTCCAGGCCTTGGGCTACAGGCTTGAACGTGTTGCTGTTGAGGTTGTCCAGCAGTGCCTGCAGCCACGCCGGAAGTTTGCCGTCACTGTGTGCCTTGTTTTTAACGACGGACTTTTCTTCGCCAAAGCGATAGCGGGTGACGGTTTCCGGATTTTTGAAGGGCGGCTTGTCCAGCAACGACTTGATGGACTGGCTTGCGCTTTGGGGAGGCAGTGGCTTGGCGTCATCCGCCATGGCGGGCAGGTTGAATGGCAGCAAGGTCAGCCCGATCACCAGCACTAACAGTGGCACCACACTGCTCAGACGCTGGCGCAGGCGGCGGAATACCAGCTCCAGGTCCCACGCCTCCAGCAGGGTGCGGCGATTGAGATAAAGGCTGAAACCGCAGGCGACATAGATGGGCTCCCAAAATACCAGGATCAAGGCGTAGAAGGCGTTGCTCAAGTGTTCCAGCCAGACTCCCTCGGAGCCCGTCGCCAGCGCCAGCCGTTGCCAATCCCAATCCAGTTCAAGTTGTTGCGGAATGAATAGATAGAACAGCGCCATGCAGCCGAACCACAGGCCGATTTCCAGGTGCACCCCAACGGTGGTCAACCAGCGCGCGGCTCCTGCATTGCGCTGCTGCAGCACGCCCAGGCGTTTCTGGCGCGCCTGGCCGTCCAGGCCTTCGAGCTGGCTGACCGGCATTACAAAACTGCGGCTGAGGCTAAGTCGGCGCCAGGTCAGGCTGGCCAGCAGTTGGTGGTTAAGCAGTCTTGGCCATTGGCGCACGGCCTGCTTAAGGCTGGGTGTTTCGCCGAACAGGGCTTTGGAGAGGATATATAAAGGCAAGCGGTCGAACGCCGGTTTGAGCCACCAGAACAGGAACATGGCTGTGGACGGGTATTGCCATAGCAACGCGGTAAGCAGGGCAAAAACCGGCAGTGTCACCAGCGCCCAGCTGCTCATCAACAGCAGGCGATGTTCCCGGGCCATTAATACCCCAAGGTCCATGGCCTCCCATGCGGTACGCGGGCGAATCGCCACGCTGGCATTACTCAGGCGCATGGCGAGTCCGTCCGGCAAGGGTCAGGTAAGTCGCCACCAGCAGCCAAAGTGCAGCACCCACCAGGTATTTGATCCAAGGGGCGATCTGGGTGGTGGAAGACCAGTAGGCCTCGATAAAAGCTGCGATCAGCAGGAACACCATGACACCGCATAGCAGTTGCACACTCTTGCGAGCGGCGAGCCGCAGGGATTCGCCACGGGTCAGTTGCCCCGGGGCGATCAACGCCCAGCCCAGTTGCAGGCCCGCGGCACCGGCGAGTGCAATGGCCGTCAACTCAAAGGCCCCATGGCCGACGACAAATGACCAGAAGGTCTGCCCATAGCCGATTTCTGTCAGGTGCCCGGAAATCGCGCCGATGATCAGCCCGTTGAATATCAGGAAAAACACACTGCCCAGGCCGAACAGCAAACCGGCGGCAAATGTCTGAAAGGCAATACCGATGTTGTGCATCACGTAGTAGCCAAACATCATCCAGTCTTCGCTCGAAGCACGTTCGGCAGCGCGCCCCAGCCGGCTGGCCTCGGGGTCATACATGCCCTGCATCTCGGCCACCTGCTGGGGGCTGACAATGCTGTAGATCAGGTCGGGAAACAGGTAGACCAGCAGGGCAATGCCCAGCAGGCTGCCAAAGAACAGCAGGCTGGCAATCAACACGAAACGCCACTGTTCTCGCACCAGACGCGGAAAGTCGGCCAGGACGAAACTCAGCACATTCGCCGCCAATTGGCTGCGGTGGCGATACAGTTGTTGATGGCCGCGCAATGCCAGTTGTTGCAGGGGATCCACCAGGTAACTGCTGTAGCCGCGCTCCTGGGCGAGGGCCAGGAGCTGGCATAGACGCCGGTATTGATGAGGGAAATCGGCCATATCACTGGCCTTGGCCTTGCCTTGTTCCAACTGCTTCAGTTGTTCGGCAAAAGCTTGCCATTGGTGTTGGTAACGGCTTTCGAAAAGACTCTGCTTCATGTCGGCCCCAGCAGGCCGCGGGCCACACCGTTGAGTTGCTCCACGGCGCGGGCCGGGGACACCTGCAGTGGCGTCGCAAGGATCGAGGCGAGCTCGTGTACCCTTTCGGCGGACAGTTCACCCTGGCGTTCCGCGAAGCCAAGAATCGCTCGCTGCTCACTCAGGTCCAGGGCAAACGGCAAGCGCAGTGCCGCGGCTTGAGGTACCTGGGGACGTGCCAGAGGCTGTTCGCGGTAAACCACCAAGGTGCCAGCGGCCAGGTCGCCAAGGCGTTTGAAGTGAGGATGTTGCAGGCAACTGATGGCGCCGAGAAAGTAGCCGAAAGGCAGCATGTCGACAAACCGCAGGAGGTTGCGGATCAGCGACGCCGACCAGCCTATGGGGGTGCCGTCGTCCTGCACGACCCGTAAGCCCATGACCTGTTTGCCCGGTGAGCAGCCTTGGTTGAGCACCTCGAACAGCACCATGTACCACCAACTGACCAGGAACAGCAGAAGCGATCCCAGGCCGATACCGATATTGCCGAGCAACGCCAATGGCACCAGCAGCACGCCCATGATCACTGCACGCGCGCCGAGGTCGAAGGCAAATGCCAGCGCCCGTGGCACCAAGCCGGCTGGGCGCAGCGGCAGGTCGATGCCCTCCGGGGTCTCGATCTGGTAGAGGGTGTCCAATGGGGCTGATGGCATCGCGATCCTTGGCAGTGCAGAGCGGCTGGAGACACGGATGCTAACAGTGTCCGTGATGGAAGCAACTACTCAAGGTTTTGCTGGATGTTTGTACAGTATAATTGGTGCTGGCCGCGAACACGGCTGAACGCCTAGACTTTGTCGATCTTCAGCACAGGAATAGCCCGTGACCTCCATTTTCTGGTACGACTATGAAACCACCGGCATCAACCCGCGCAGCGATCGCCCACTCCAGGTTGCCGGCATTCGTACGGACCTTGATCTCAACGAGGTCGGCCCGCCGGTCAATCTTTACTGCCAGCCCAGCGACGACATCCTGCCCCATCCCGCTGCCTGTGCCATTACCGGTATAACCCCTGGAATACTGGCGGAAAAAGGCCTGGCCGAGGCCGATTTCATGACCCGTGTACATGCCGAACTGGCGGCCCCGGGGACGTGCGGCGCAGGTTACAACACCTTGCGGTTTGACGACGAAATGACGCGCTACAGCCTGTATCGCAATTTTTTCGACCCCTACGCGCGGGAGTGGCAGGGCGGTAACAGCCGCTGGGACCTGATCGACGTGGTTCGCACTGCCTACGCCCTGCGCCCGGAAGGCATCGAGTGGCCGCAACAGGACGGGCGCGTGACCCTCAAGCTTGAGCGCCTGACTGCCGCCAACGGCATTGACCATGGCCAGGCCCACGATGCGTTATCCGACGTGCGTGCCACCATCGCCCTGGCGCGCCTGGTGCGCGAGAAGCAGCCCAAGCTTTACGAATGGCTGTTTCAACTGCGCAGCAAGCAACGGGTGATGGACCAGGTGCGCCTGCTGCAACCCATGGTGCATATCTCCGGACGTTTTTCCGCCGAGCGTCATTACCTGGGTGTCGTGCTGCCCCTGGCCTGGCACCCGCGCAACCGTAATGCGCTGATTGTCTGCGACCTGGGGCTCGACCCCCAAGGGCTGCTGGACATGGATGCCGCGGCCTTGCGCCAACGCCTGTACACCCGTCGCGAGGACCTTGCCGAAGGCGAGCTGCCGGTGCCGCTCAAGTTGGTGCATATCAACCGTTGCCCCGTGGTCGCGCCCTTGAACGTACTGCGGGCCGAGGACCGTGGGCGCCTGCAATTGGATATGGATATTTTCCAGGCGCGAGCCCTGCGGCTAACTGACGCACAGGAACTTTGGCGCGATAAGTTGGCGGTTATTTACGCCGAGGAGGATTTTGCCCCGAACGCAGACCCGGAACAGCAGCTTTACGAAGGTTTTATCGGGGATCGTGATCGACGGTTATGTGAGCAAGTCCGGGCGGCGGAACCTGCGCAGTTAGCCAGCCAGCAGTGGCCTTTTGATGATCACCGTTTGCCTGAATTATTGTTTCGTTACCGGGCGCGTAACTTCCCCGATACGCTGAACGGCGAGGAGCTACAACGTTGGAAACTTTTCTGTCAGCAACGTTTGGCAAATCCTGAATTCGGCGCGCCGAATACCTTGGAGGCATTTAATCAAGCCCGGCAGGAGTTGGCCGTTAGTGCGACGCCGTTTCAGCAGCAGGTGCTGGAGCAATGGCAGAGATATGCCGACTCTTTAGCCGCTCGTGTGAATCGGTAATAGCGGTTTGTAGAAAAGACGGTCAATAAAAAACGCCAGCAAGCTGGCGTTTTTAATGGGTTGCGTATCAAGCGCAGACCGGGTGAGGCTTAGCCCAGCAGGGTAGCCCAGCCTTCAACCACGTCACCGCCCCACTTGGCTTTCCATTCTTTCAGGGTTTTGTGGTTGCCGCCTTTGGTTTCAATCACTTCACCGTTGTGCGGGTTTTTGTATTGCTTGACCTTGCGCGCACGCTTGGTACCGGTAGTTTTCACGGCGCCACGGGGTGCTTTAACTTTCGACTCTGGATCCAGCAGCGCGATGATGTCACGCAGGGATTTGGAGTATTCACCCATGAGGGTGCGCAGTTTGCCTTCGAATTCCAGCTCGGTTTTCAGTTTGTCATCTTGGGACAGGTTCTTCAAACGAGCTTGCAGCTCTTTGATAGCTTCTTCGGTGGCACGGTATTCGTTGATCAGAGACATGTGGACTACCTTATGTAGAACGCTGATTGACAGGGATAGTGGCCCAATAATAGTCAGGCGGTTTCCCCAAGTAAACATTTAAGCGCGTATTCAGGTGAATTACTTTGAATGTTTGTGAAGACGCTATGCAATCGAGTTAATTAGTAGGGGCTACCCCGAAAATAATCTCCTTGAAATTCGCATAATTGCTGCAGCGTGCGCTGTTCATTCATATAGCAATGGTAAAACCATGCGCTATTAAGGGATGTGGCCAGGGCAACGGATCAGAATAAGGCTCATCGAATACTGCAGTTTTTCTGCACAATCGCTAGAATGGCGGCCTTTGCGAAGTTCTGGAGTTCCCCCCTAATGCGCACTTTTCGGCTGGTGATTGCTTGCCCGGACCGGGTCGGCATCGTTGCCAAAGTCAGTAACTTTCTGGCCTCCCACAACGGCTGGATCACCGAGGCGAGCCATCACTCGGACAACCTCAGTGGTTGGTTCTTCATGCGTCACGAAATCCGTGCCGACTCGCTGCCCTTTGGTCTTGAAGCGTTCCGCGAGGCATTTGCGCCCATCGCGGAAGAGTTTTCGATGACCTGGCACATCACCGACACCGAGCAGAAAAAGCGCGTGGTGTTGATGGCCAGCCGCGAATCCCACTGCCTGGCCGACTTGCTGCACCGCTGGCACAGCGACGAGCTGGACTGCGAGATTGCGTGCGTGATCTCCAACCATGACGACCTGCGCAGCATGGTCGAGTGGCATGGCATCCCTTACTACCACGTGCCGGTCAACCCGCAGGACAAGGAGCCGGCGTTCGCAGAGGTCTCTCGCCTGGTCAAGCAGCATGAGGCCGACGTGGTTGTGCTGGCGCGCTACATGCAAATCCTGCCGCCTGAGCTGTGCCGCGAATACGCAGGCAAGGTGATCAACATTCACCACAGCTTCCTGCCGTCGTTCGTGGGGGCCAAGCCTTACCACCAGGCTTCCCTGCGTGGCGTGAAGTTGATTGGCGCAACCTGCCATTACGTCACCGAAGAGCTGGATGCCGGTCCGATCATCGAGCAGGACGTGGTGCGTGTCAGCCACAGTGACAGCATTGAGGACATGGTGCGGTTTGGCCGTGATGTCGAGAAGATGGTGCTGGCCCGTGGCCTGCGCTATCACCTGGAAGACCGCGTGCTGGTGCACGGCAACAAGACGGTCGTATTCTGATTCAAGCGTCTTGGTTGAACAAAGAAGGGCCTGGGCGTTAAATCGCTGCAGGCCCTTTTTCATTCCCCGCACTTCAGGACCAGGCCATGACCGACCCACTTGATAAAGCCACGTCCAAGGCGCCTGCTACCTTGGGTGAGGGCTGCCTGAGTCGTTACGACCCGGATGCGCTGGAGCCGGAAGACGGTACGGACTTTCCGGGAGCAGCCGAGCTGTGGGAGCAATTGCAGGAGGCCGATGAATTGCCCGGATCCCCTGGCCGAGGTGCTTGAGCGACCACCTGTTCAGCCAGCCAGGCAGCCTTGGTCAGCGGTGCTCGCCCTGCGTCGAGTAGGCGTTGTACGGTTTCAAGCCAATAGCGGCGAGAGAATGCGTGGCGCATGTCCACCGGGTGCACGCCCAGGCGAATCACCGGGGCGGCGTGCCAGCGCTGTTCGCGACGATCGCTGATGACTCTGGACACCCCTCGGCGCCATGCACTGCGCGCACTCCAAGTCAGGCCCGGGGCGTCGATCGGCGTGAAATCGGGTAGTCGATACAGATGCTGCGGGCTGCTGGTGTAGCTCAGCGGTAGTTGGCGCAGGGCCTCGCGAGTGCCCTGGCTCATTAACCAGGCGGGTGCGACGAAGCCGTGCAACGGCCAGTCATGACGCCGGAATACTTCAATGCCATCCTGAAGACGATCAAGAGCCTGGGCTTGAGACAGTTGATAGAACTCAGCCTCATGGGTGTAGAGGCGGCGCATGAACCAGTCTTTGGGTGTGCGCGGTGCCGGTTGATCATCGCAATGGTAGTAACCGTGCAAGGCAAGTTCATCGCCCTTGGTCACGCGGCGATCCAGCAGGCGTTGAAAATCGCCGTGGGCAGTCAAGGCGTCGCGATGATGGAAGTCCGGCACCACCAACCATGTGATTGGCACGGTGCCCAGGGCATCGACGGCTTCGACAAAGGGCCGATAATCGGCCCAGTTGTGCGGCGCCACATCGTGCAGCACCAGTAATACCGAGCGCTCATGCATGGGAAGGCATCGGCTTGTGACTGCCCATTACCGCGTGGTAGTGGCCGAGCAGGCTGTCGACCACCGTATACCAGGCGTAATGTTGTTCTACATGACGCCGAGCCTGCGCGCCCAGGCGCCTGCTGCCGAAGTTGAACAGCTCGCGCACCGTATCGGCCATCGCCCTTGGGTTGTTTGGTGCGCACAGCAGGCCGCAGCGTTCGTCGACTATCTCCGTGAACGCGCCAGCCGCCACCGCGATTACCGGTATGCCGCAAGCCATGGCTTCGAGGATGACGAGGCCAAAGGTTTCCTGGTCGCCGCCATGCAGCAAGGCATCGGCACTGGCCATCAGCCGGGCGACATGCTGTGCCGGGCGAAACCCCTCGATGACGGTGACATTGGCCGGCACGCTGCTCGGCATGCCGGAGCCCACCAGCACCAAGTGATAGCCGTCCCCCAGGCGTTTCATGCAGCGAAGCAGGATCGGCAGGTTTTTTTCCTTGGAACCGCGCCCGGCAAAGATCAGCAGGCGGGTGTCTTCGCCGATCCCCAGCTCGGCGCGCAGGCCTGGGTCGCGGGCGTCAGGGGTAAAGGTTTGCAGGTCCACGCCCAGTGGTTGGACGAACACATTCTTCACGCCGAGCCCCATGAGCTTGTCGGCCATTACCTGGCTGGGCGCCAGCACCCGGTCGAAACTTCCATAGAGTTTGCTGACATAGGCTTCAACGTTCGGGGCAAACCAAGACCCCATGCGGTTGCTCACCAGTAACGGTAAGTCGGAGTGGTAGAAGCCGATCACCGGCACATCCAGCTGGCGCCGGGCATCCAGCGCGGCCCAGGCGGTGAGATAGGGATCACCTACCTCGATCAGATCGGGCTGTAAATCGTGCAGGACATTTCGCCAGGGGGAGAGGCGAAGGGGGAAGCGGTAGCCTTTGCCGAAGGGCAGCGCGGGAGCCGGTACCTTGAAGATGCCATCCTGATTGCTCCATTGCGCGCCGGGAATCAGCAGGCTATGGCGAATGCCGGGCTTAAGCCTCAGGCGTCGGTGCTTGGCGTCCAGGTAAGTGCGCACGCCGCCGCTTGTCGGGGCGTAGAACATGGTTATGTCAGCGATATGCACGATGAACATCCCTCCGATCCATTGCTCTCCTAACGTGGACCTGAGCTAAGGATAGATGTTCGGTTGGCGTTCATCGTGAAAACAGTGCAGGAGCCTGACCGGCTCCTGCGGTAGTTCAAATCCGGAAGCTGCCCACCAGCTGTTTCAACCGTGCCGCCTGCTGTTCCAGGTCGGCGCAGGCGCGCAGCGTCGATTGCAGGTTTTCCACGCCTTCCTGATTGAGGGTGTTGATCTCGGTGATGTCCATGTTGATCGACTCCACGACCGAGGTCTGCTCTTCGGTCGCGGTGGCCACCGACTGGTTCATGCCGTCGATCTCGCCAATGCGCTGGGTTACGCTGTTCAAGCGTTCGCCGGCCAGGTTGGCGATTTCCACGCTGTCATGACTGTGGCGCTGGCTGTCGCTCATGGTGCTGACCGAGTCACGGGCACCGATTTGCAGTTCCTCGATCATCTTTTGTACTTGCTGTGCCGACTCCTGGGTGCGATGGGCCAGGTTGCGCACTTCATCGGCGACCACCGCAAACCCGCGCCCGGCTTCCCCGGCGCGTGCGGCTTCGATGGCGGCATTCAGTGCCAGTAGGTTGGTTTGCTGGGAAATACTGGTGATTACCTCAAGAATCTGGCCGATATTCACCGTCTTGCTGTTAAGTGCTTCGATATTGCTGCTTGAGGCACTGATCATTGCAGACAGCTGAGTCATCGCCTTGATATTGCGTTCAACCACCTGTTGACCGTCTTCGGCCAATTGCCGTGCATCGCTGGCCTGGTTGGAGGCTTGTGCGGCGTTACGCGCGATTTCCTGTGCGGCGGCGCCCAGTTCGTTGATCGCGGCAGCAACGCTGTTGGTGCGGTTGGCCTGTTCGTCGGAGTTGACCATCGACGAGTTGGACGCACTGACAACCCGCAGTGCGACTTCATTCACCTGTTGGGTGGCTGAGGACACTTCGCGGATCGATGTATGAATGCGCTCTACGAAGCTGTTAAACGCGTTACCCAGGGTGCCGAACTCATCGTGATTCTGGATGGCCAGGCGGCGAGTCAGGTCACCCTCGCCGTCGGCGATGTCCTGCATCGCGCGAGTCATCACGTGCAGCGGCTGCAGCAGCACGCGTATCAGCATACCGAGCAGGGCGATGATGATCACCACGGCAATCACGGTGGCGATTACGGCGGAGGTGCGGAATTTGCTGAGCATTGCGTAGGCTTCGTCCTTGTCCACCGATACCCCGAGGTACCAGTTCACCGAGGGCAGCCCCTTGATCCGTGTGAAAGTAACGATGTTGTCCTTGCCGTTGGCTTCGACTTCGCTGAAGTCGCCGCTGATGGTGGGCGTGTGTTTTGGGTAGACATCGGAGAGGGACTTCATCACCAGGCTTTTGTCCGGGTGTACCAGCACCTTGCCGTCGGCACTGACCAGGAACGCATAGCCCATGCCACCGAAGTTCAGTGCACCGATGTTGTCCACCAGGGTCTGCAGGCTCAGGTCGCCGCCGACCACGCCGATGCTCTGGCTGCCCTTGGCACTGGGGGTGGCGATGGAGATGATCAATTGCCCGGTGGCTGCGTCGATGTAGGGCTCGGTCAGGGTCGAACCGTTGCTGCTCTGGGCGCCTTTGTACCAGGGGCGAACGCGTGGATCGAAGCCGTCCGGCATCTTGGTGTCGGGACGGATGGTGAAGGCGCCCTGACTGTCACCCACGTAGGTGGCCATGAACGATGACGTCAGGGTTTTCTGCTCCAGCAGGCTGGCAACCGCAGCGGGTTCAGGGTTGATGGCGATGTTCTGTGCGGCGTTTTCCACCAGTGCGATACGTCCGGTCAGCCAGGTCTGGATACTGCTGGCGGTGACGTCGCCCATCTCGTGCAGGTAGCTATTGAGGTCTTCGCGTATCGCGTTACGTTGCAAATAGTCGTTATAAAGCGTGAACAGCGTAAATGCCGCGATGACGATAAGGGAGGCTGCAAGCAGGATTTTATGGCTGAAGCGCAGATTTTTATTCATAGCTTGAAGGGTCCGCTAAGGTCTTAATATCCGAAGCGCGTCCTTGTGGAACACGCGGAAGGGTAGCGTCAAAAAAAGTTTGATATTTCCGTTGGTCCCTGTAGGAACTATCTGAGCGTTTTTTAGACTTTGTGGGTCTCACATCTGTCTTATCGACCTGGCGACACTAAAGATTAACCATGGGTGACGAAATGCCTGACTCCACACAACTCCTTATCGGTGCCGGTCTTGACGGCCAGCCTATTGCCCAGGCCATGCGCCTGGCCAACCGTCACGGTTTGATCGCCGGCGCCACGGGCACAGGCAAGACGGTCACGTTGCAACGTCTGGCCGAAGCGTTCAGTGATGCGGGCGTCGCGGTATTTGCCGCAGATATCAAAGGTGACCTCTGTGGCCTGGGTGCCGCCGCCAACCCTCAGGGCAAAGTCGCAGAGCGCATCGCCGGCATGCCGTTCCTTAATTACACGGCCAAGGCGTATCCCGTCACGCTGTGGGATATCCACGGGCAGTCCGGTCATCCATTGCGCACCACCATCAGCGAAATGGGGCCGTTGTTGCTCGGCAGTTTGCTGGAACTCACGGACAGCCAGCAGTCGGCCCTTTACGCAGCGTTCAAGGTGGCGGATCGCGAAGGCCTGTTGCTGCTGGATCTCAAGGACCTCAAGGCACTGCTCAATCACCTGCGTTATCACCCGGAGTTGCTCGGCGAGGATGCGGCGCTGATGACCACCGGCTCCAGCCAGGCGCTGTTGCGGCGTCTGGCAGTATTGGAGCAGCAGGGCGCCGAGGCGTTGTTTGGCGAGCCGGCCCTGCAACTTGAAGACATCTTGCAGCCCACCCGCGAGGGACGCGGGCGTATCCATCTGCTGGACGCCAGCCGCCTGGTGCATGAAGCCCCGAAAGTGTACGCGACCTTCCTGTTGTGGCTGTTGGCGGAATTGTTCGAGCAACTGCCCGAGCGCGGCGATGCCGACAAACCGTTGCTCGCGCTGTTTTTCGACGAGGCGCATTTGTTGTTTGCCGACACGCCCAAGGCTTTGCAAGAGCGCTTGGAACAAGTGGTGCGGCTGATCCGTTCCAAGGGCGTGGGGGTGTATTTCGTCACCCAATCGCCGGGCGACCTGCCGGACTCCGTGCTGGCGCAACTGGGTTTGCGCATCCAGCATGGCCTGCGGGCGTTCACCACGAAAGAACAGAAATCCTTGCGGGCGGTCGCAGACGGGTTCCGGCCGAACCCGGCGTTTGATGCGTTATCGGTGTTGACCGAGCTGGGCACGGGTGAGGCATTGGTGGGCACCTTGCAGGAAAAAGGTACGCCGGAAGTCGTCCAACGCGTACTGGTCGCGCCGCCGCAATCGCGAATCGGGCCGCTCAGTTCGGCTGAACGCGCTGCATTGGTGGCCAGTTCGCCCTTGCAGGGGCGCTATGACAAGCCGATTGATCGCGAGTCGGCCTATGAAGTGTTGATGGCGCGCAAGGCGCTTGGACCGACCGAAGAGGCCGGGCAGGCCGACGAGGAGCTCAGTTTCACTGACAAGGCCGGGGCGTTTCTGGGAACCACCGCAGGCAAGGCGCTGAAATCCGCGATGCAGCAGGCCGCCAATCAGATGGGGCGCCAACTGGTGCGTGGTTTGCTGGGGTCTTTGCTGGGCGGCAGCAAGCGCAAGTAGCGGTTCAGGGTTTGGGCTTGCCATGGGCGGCCAGCCGCTCAAGTGCCGCGCGCAGGCCCGGATCGCTGATCCCGTCGGCCGTGGCCTGAATCGTCTCGGCCGCCGTCTCCGACAAGTCCATCGTGTGGCCCGCCGCGCCTTGTTGCACGGTCGGCGGCTGCACCTTGAACTGGATGCGCGTCAAGCTGGCGAACTCATCGAACGCCATCAATTGACGCTGCAGGCGTTTTTGCTGATAGCGCAGGCGGGTCGCCCAGTGGCCATCTGTGACAATCAGCAGCAGGTTGCCTTCACGCCAGGACGCCACGTGGCAGTGCTCACGGGCGGCCGGTTGAAGTTGGCTTTCGAGCAGGCGTTGCAAATGGCCCAAGCGTTGCGCATGGCCAAAGATGGCTTTCAACGGCTTGGCTTCGCGAAGCAACACGCTGGGCGCGCGGGCTGTAAGAGGGCGAAATGCCATGATTGGACACCTTAAGTAACAGAGCGGCCATCTTAGCAGAAAGCGTCTATGCGGCCCCGGGCAATACATTGCCGGGGCTTTATCCACAAAATCAATGAGCTCCACGGGTTGAAGTTCGCGCAAAAGCCCTTATTTTAAACAAGCCCTCTCACAGCCCCTTGCCCGCCTCGGGGAACAACGCCACTTTCCTCACCCACGATTCCGGGTAGAATGCGCGTTCGCATGCGGCCGTGAGGGCTGCTCGGGCCACTCACGGTGCGCCCTCCATCCCTATGTGTGGAAGAACCTGCCGATATGTTTGCGCCTTTGTTAAAGAAACTTTTTGGAAGCAAGAATGAGCGCGAAGTCAAACGCATGCTCAAGACGGTGCAGCTGGTCAATGCCTTCGAAGAGCAGATGGTTGCCCTTTCGGACGAGCAATTGCGCGCCAAGACCGAAGAGTTCAAGGCCCGCATAGCCAAAGGTGAAACCCTCGACAAGCTGCTTCCCGAAGCCTTTGCGGTTGCCCGTGAAGCCGGTAAGCGTGTCATGGGCATGCGCCACTTCGACGTCCAGTTGATCGGCGGCATGACCTTGCATGAAGGCATGATTGCCGAAATGCGTACCGGTGAAGGCAAGACCCTGGTAGCAACCCTGGGTGTTTACCTCAACGCACTGTCCGGCAAGGGCGTGCACGTTGTGACGGTGAACGACTACCTGGCTCGCCGGGACGCCAACTGGATGCGCCCGCTGTATGAATTCCTCGGCCTGACCGTCGGCGTGGTAACGCCGTTCCAGCCGCCGGAAGAGAAGCGCGCCGCCTACGCCGCCGACATCACCTACGGTACCAACAACGAATTCGGTTTCGACTACCTGCGCGACAACATGGCGTTCAGCATGGAAGAAAAATTCCAGCGCGAACTCAACTTTGCCGTGATCGACGAAGTCGACTCCATCCTCATCGACGAAGCCCGTACCCCGCTGATCATCTCCGGCCAGGCCGAAGACAGCTCGCGCCTGTACACCGAGATCAACAAGTTGATCCCGCGCCTTGAGCAGCACATCGAGGAAGTGGAAGGCGTGGTGACCAAAGAAGGTCACTTCACCATCGACGAGAAGACCCGCCAGGTCGAACTCAACGAAGCCGGTCACCAGTTCGTCGAAGACATGCTGACCCAGATCGGCCTGCTGGCCGAAGGCGAGAGCCTGTACTCGGCCCACAACCTGGGCCTGCTGACCCACGTGTATGCCGGCCTGCGTGCCCACAAGCTGTTCCATCGCAACGTCGAATACATCGTGCAGGATGGCCAGGTCGTACTGGTCGACGAACACACCGGGCGTACCATGCCGGGCCGTCGTCTGTCCGAAGGCCTGCACCAGGCCATCGAAGCCAAGGAAATGCTCAACATCCAGGCCGAAAGCCAGACGTTGGCCTCCACCACCTTCCAGAACTACTTCCGCCTTTACAACAAGCTGTCCGGCATGACCGGTACCGCCGACACCGAAGCGTTCGAATTCCACCAGATCTATGGCCTGTCCGTGGTGGTCATCCCACCGAACAAGCCGCTGGCCCGTAAAGACTTCAACGACCTGGTGTTCCTGACCGCCGAAGAGAAATACGCGGCGATCATCAACGACATCAAGGACGGCATGGCCCAGGGGCGTCCGATCCTGGTCGGTACCGCCACCATCGAGACTTCCGAGCACGTGTCCAACCTGCTCAACAAGGAAGGCATCGAGCACAAGGTCCTCAACGCCAAGTTCCACGAAAAAGAAGCCGAGATCATCGCCCAGGCCGGTCGCCCAGGCGCGCTGACCATCGCCACCAACATGGCCGGTCGTGGTACCGACATCCTGCTGGGCGGCAACTGGGAAGTGGAAGTGGCCTCGCTGGACGATCCGACCCCTGAGCAGATCGCCCAGATCAAGGCAGACTGGCAGAAACGCCACCAGGCCGTGCTGGAATCCGGTGGCTTGCAGGTGATCGCCTCCGAGCGCCACGAATCCCGTCGTATCGACAACCAGCTGCGCGGTCGTGCCGGCCGCCAGGGTGACGCCGGTTCCAGCCGTTTCTACCTGTCCCTGGAAGACAGCCTGATGCGTATCTTCGCCTCGGATCGGGTGAAGAACTTCATGAAGGCCCTGGGCATGCAGTCCGGTGAAGCGATCGAGCACCGCATGGTGACCAACGCCATCGAGAAGGCCCAGCGCAAGGTAGAAGGCCGTAACTTCGACATTCGTAAGCAACTGCTCGAGTTCGATGACGTCAACAACGAACAGCGTAAAGTGATCTATCACATGCGTAACACGTTGCTGGCCGCCGACAACATTGGCGAAACCATCGCCGATTTCCGTCAGGACGTGCTCAACGCCACCGTCAGCGCACATATCCCGCCACAATCGCTGCCTGAACAGTGGGATGTCGCCGGTCTGGAAGCGGCGTTGAAGAGCGACTTTGGTGTCGACTTGCCGGTCCAGCAATGGCTCGACGAAGACGACCACCTGTACGAAGAAACCCTGCGCGAGAAGCTCATGACCGAGCTGCTGGCCGCGTACAACGAGAAAGAAGAGCAGGCGAGTGCCGAAGCACTGCGCACCTTCGAGAAGCAAATCGTACTGCGCGTGCTGGACGACCTGTGGAAAGACCACCTGTCGACCATGGACCACCTGCGTCACGGCATCCACCTGCGTGGCTATGCCCAGAAGAACCCGAAGCAGGAGTACAAGCGCGAGTCGTTCACGCTGTTCTCCGAGTTGCTGGATTCGATCAAGCGCGATTCGATTCGCGTGCTGTCCCACGTTCAGGTGCGTCGCGAAGACCCGATCGAGGAAGAAGCGCGCCTGCGCCAGGAGGCCGAGGCACTGGCTGCGCGCATGCAGTTCCAGCACGACGAGGCACCGGGTCTGGAAGCGCCTGAAGTATTGGGTGAAGAGGTCGATGTAGTCCTGGCCCAGACCCCGGTTCGCAACGAGCAGAAGCTGGGCCGCAACGAACTGTGCTGGTGCGGTTCGGGCAAGAAGTACAAACACTGCCACGGCGAAATCAACTAAGATTTTTGCCTGACGCTGCTACACCCCGCGCCGCGACCGGCCCCTGCCGTCGCGGCGTTTTGCCATTAATTTCACCGTCGATCACGACGGCACAGACATCACCTATTTTTAAGGAGCGCATTCATGGCTGTTGGTCTTGGTCCTTTGCCCACATTGCACCCGGTTGCCGGTTTTGAGCTCGGTATCGCTTCGGCCGGCATCAAGCGTCCAGGGCGCAAGGATGTGGTGGTGATGCGCTGTGCCGAAGGCTCGACCGTTGCGGGCGTGTTTACCCTCAACGCCTTCTGCGCCGCGCCGGTGATCCTGGCCAAGCAGCGTGTTGCCGGCTCGATTCGTTACCTGCTGACCAACACCGGCAATGCCAACGCCGGTACCGGCGAGCCTGGGCTGGTCGCCGCCGCACGCACCTGTGCCAAGCTGGCCCAACTGGCCGGCGTGGACGCCAGCCAAGTGCTGCCATACTCCACCGGCGTCATCGGTGAGCCGTTGCCGGTCGAAAAAATCGAAGGCGCCCTGCAAGCTGCGCTGGACGACCTGTCTGCGGATAACTGGGCGGCAGCCGCCACCGGCATCATGACCACCGACACCTTGCCCAAAGGAGCGAGCCGTCAGTTCGTGCACGACGGCGTGACGGTTACCGTGACCGGTATCAGCAAGGGCGCGGGCATGATTCGCCCGAACATGGCCACCATGCTTGGCTACATCGCCACCGACGCCAAGGTTTCCCGAGATGTGCTGCACAGCCTGATCCTGGACGGCGCCAATAAGTCGTTCAACCGCATCACCATTGATGGCGATACGTCCACCAATGACTGCTGCATGCTGATCGCCACCGGCCAGGCCAACCTGCCGGAAATCACCGAGGCCAGCGGCCCGCTGTTCGCGGCGTTGAAGCAGGCGGTGTTCGAGGTGTGCATGGACGTGGCCCAGGCCATCGTGCGTGACGGTGAAGGCGCGACCAAGTTCGTGACCGTTGAAGTCAACGGCGGCGGCAACCACCAGGAATGCCTGGATGTCGGCTACACCGTGGCCCACTCGCCGCTGATCAAGACCGCGCTGTTCGCCTCCGACCCGAACTGGGGCCGTATTCTGGCTGCCGTCGGCCGTGCCGGCGTGCCGGACCTGGACGTGAGCAAGATCGACGTGTTCCTGGGCGACGTATGCATCGCCAGCCGTGGCGCCCGTGCCGAGACCTACACCGAAGCCCAGGGTTCGGCGGTGATGCAGCAGGAAGAAATCACTATCCGCATCGAACTCGGTCGCGGTGAGTGCAGCGAAACCATCTGGACCACCGACCTGTCCCACGAGTACGTGAAGATCAATGCGGAATACCGCACCTGATAGAAGAGGATAAGCGCGGTGAAACGAGTGCATGTAGCAGCAGCGGTGATCCGCGGTGTCGACGGCAGGATCCTGCTGGCGCGCCGTGCCGATACCCAGCATCAGGGCGGCCTGTGGGAGTTTCCCGGTGGCAAGGTGGAGGCCGATGAGTCGGTCGCCACGGCCCTGTCCCGTGAGTTGCAGGAAGAGCTGGGTATCCAGGTCACCACGGCGCGACCGCTGATCAAGGTGCAGCATGACTACCCGGACAAGCAGGTGTTGCTGGATGTCTGGGAAGTCTCGGCCTTTACCGGCGAGCCCCACGGTGCCGAGGGACAACCGCTGGAATGGGTGGCCCCGCGCGATCTGCCCCACTATGAGTTCCCGGCCGCCAATGCGCCAATCGTGGCGGCTGCGCGCTTGCCGGCCGATTACCTGATCACGCCGGGCGAGCTGGAAACGCCCACGCTCCTGCGCGGGATCCAGAAGGCTATCGCCGGTGGCATCAAGCTGATCCAGCTGCGGGCGCCCAACGGTTACGACCCTAAATACCGCGATCTTGCGGTAGATGCGGTGGGCCTGTGCGCCGGTAAGGCGCAGTTGATGCTCAAGGGTCCGTTTGAATGGCTCGGGGACTTCCCGGCGGCCGGCTGGCATATGACTTCGGCCCAACTGCGCAAATATGCGAGCAAGGGCCGGCCGTTGCCGAAGGACCGCTGGTTGGCGGCGTCATGCCATAACGCGGAGGAACTGGCGTTGGCGGAGTTGATGGACGTGGATTTTGTCACGCTGTCGCCGGTGCAGCCGACCCAGACCCATCCCGATGCGCAGCCGTTGGGCTGGGAACAGGCGGCAGAGTTGATCCGTGGGTTCAGCAAACCGGTGTTTCTGCTGGGTGGGGTAGGGCCTGCTGAGCGGGAACAGGCTTGGGAAGCCGGCGCTCAAGGTGTCGCAGGGATTCGGGCGTTCTGGCCTGAGGCTTGAGGCTGTTCTGAAGGGCCCTATCGGGAGCAAGCCCCCTCCCACATTCGACCGGGTTCCAACTTTGGAATGTGATCAACATGTGGGAGAGAGCTGGCCCCCGATGAGGCCCTATCAGTCACCGAATCATCATCAGTGTGGCTTCGCCGCCGCCTGCCACAACACTTCTGCAACACCCTGGCGCTTGGCAATCACCCTTGCCGCCACAAACAGCAAATCCGACAGCCGATTGATATACGCCAACCCCACCCCTTCCAACGGCTCGACAGCATTCAAATGCTGACAGCGCCGCTCGGCACTGCGCGCCAGGCTGCGGCACACATGGGCCTGGGCAATCAGCGCTGAACCACCGGGCAGGATGAAATTCTCCAGGGGCCCGAGCTCTTCGTTCCAGCGATCGATCGCCGCTTCCAGCCGATCCACTTCCGCCGCGTTCAATGCCTTGTACTCCGGCATGGCCAACTCCCCACCCAGATCGAACAATCGATGCTGGCAAGGCGTAAGCACCTCGATCACGTCCTGTAAGCCTGGATGCTGCCCGCCGAGGGCTTCGAGATACGCCAGCAGTAACCCCAACTGGCTATTGAGCGTATCGACCTCGCCGATGGCCTCCACCCGGGGATGGTCCTTGGGCACGCGGCGGCCGTCGCCGAGGCCGGTTTCGCCTTTATCGCCGGTGCGGGTGTAAATCTTCGACAGGCGAAAGCCCATGATCAGTGCTCCAGTTGGGTGAGTTCGTAAGGTGGCAGTTGGCCCGCCAGGGGCAGGCGCAAGGTGAAGCAGGTGCCTTGGCCGAGGGTGGAATGCACCTCCATCTGGCCCTTGTGGTTGTTGGTGATGATGAAATACGACACCGACAGCCCAAGCCCGGTGCCCTGGCCGATTTCCTTGGTGGTAAAGAACGGCTCGAAGGTGCGTTTGCGCACGTTTTCGCTCATGCCGATGCCATTGTCTTCCACCTGGATTTCCGCCCACGGCGGGTTAAGGCGCGTGCGCAGGATGATGCGCCCCGGTTCGCTGTCGTCCTCGCGCAGGTGAATGGCCTGGGCGGCGTTTTTCAGCAGGTTGAGCAGCACCTGTTCCAGTTCGTTGGCCGTGCCGGGCACGGGGCCCAGTTGTGGGTCGAACTGGCGGATGATCGCCTGGCCCTTGAAATCGAAGCCAATGGCCAGGTCAAAGTCGTTACCGGCGATTTCTACCGCCTGGTCGATCAGCGCCGGCAAGTCGCAAGGCGCCATCTGCCGGTTGCTGCGGCGGCTGAAGCTGAGCATGTGGGTGACGATTTTCGCCGCCCGTGCCCCCGCCTGCTGGATACCGTCGAGCAGTTGCGGCACTTCGCGGCTTTGCAGGTAGCGGTTGACGGTGTCCAGCTCAACCCCCACCTGCTCGGCGTGTTCCAGGTTCTTGGGCAAGTCGGGGGACAGGCGCCGGCGAATGTTCTGCACGTTATGCAGGATCGCCCCCAGCGGGTTGTTGATCTCGTGGGCCATGCCGGCGGCAAGTCCGCCGACGGAGAGCATTTTTTCCGACTGCACCATCATCTCTTCCAGTGACAGGCGCTGGGTGATGTCGTCGATACGGATCACCACGCCGCGCCCGGCACCGCCCATCAGTGGGTAGAAGGTCAGGGCGTAATGCTTGGGTTCGTCGTCCTTGATCCAGGTGACGCGCTCGATGCGTTCCACCGTGTGCTGCTCCACCGTGGCCTTGATCTGCGGCAGGTACGGCTTGAGCGGCTGGAAGGCGAGGTAGATCGGTTGATTCAGCGCTTCGTCCAGGCGTGTGCCGGACAGGGCCGTGGCCTCCTGATTCCATTGGGTGACGTAGAGCTGTTCGTCCAGGGCGATCAGTGCCGAAGGCATCGAGTCGATGATGCTGTTCAGGTAGTTCTGGAAACCGGTGAGCTTTTTCTCGATCTTGCTGCGTACCTGGACTTCCAGCTCCAGCTTGCGGTTGGTGTGGCGTGTCTCTTCGGCCAGGCCTTGTGCCTGGTCGTAGGCCGCCTGGGAATCGTCCCGCGCGCGCTTGAGCTGCTGCTCCCGGGCTTCGATGCGCGACAGCATGGTGTTGAAGGCTTCGGCCAGGCTGCCGATTTCGTCGTGGTTGCCTGGGCCGGCGCGCAGGGCGTAGTTCTCTTCGCGGGTGACCTGGCGTGACAGCTCTTCGAGTTCATGGATCGGCCGGGTGATCAGGCGTTTGATCTGCCGGGCAATGATCAACCACAGCAGCACACTGAAAATCAGGATGCCCAGGCTCGCCGTCAATGTGCCGGTATAGAAGGCCACCGGCAACTCACTGCTGGCCACCAGCAACAGGTGGCCGGACGGTTGGCCGGGACGGGGCAGGGTGATGACCTGGTTACTGCGAAATTCGGTCACTCGCCAGGCTTCGATATGCCGGTAGTTGTCCGGCAGGTGCAGGCGATCGCCGTGTTGCATCTGCGCCAGGCGATTGCCTTCGCCGTCGTACAGGGCGGCGGCGCGCAGGGGCGAATAGCTGGTCAGTTCATTGAGCAGCGCATCGGCCTTGGCCGGGGATTCAAGGGCTTCGGCGGCGAGGGCCGGGTTGGACACCAGCCGGCCGATGGCCTGCAAGGCCTGGGGCGCCATGCTTTCCTGGGAGATCCAGTAGGCGGCGCTGATAAAGGTCAGGTTGGCCACCAGCAGGACGGTGGTCAGCAGCACCAGCAGGGCGGCCAGCAGTTTCTGCCCGACCGGTAGGTTTTCTAGACGCTGGCGCAGCGGCATCAGGGTTTTCCCAGGTGATAGACAGGCGGGCAGGGTAGCGCGTGGCTCAGTCGCGGAGCAATCCGCGTGCAAGTAACTGCTCGACCAGGCGCACTTGCAGCTGTTGCACATGGGGCAGGCTCAATTGGTGACGGGCGGCCGCCTGGCAAGCATAGCCCAACAAGTAGCTGATTTCGGTGCGGCGGGCGTTGGCCACGTCCTGGAACATGGAGGAATAATTGGCGGCCGTGGCCTGGATGACCCGTTCCACTTCCTGGTGCAGATCCAGCGCGGCGGCGGGTTGGCCGCAGCATTCCAGCAGTTCGCCAAGCTCGGCACACAGGGTCGCGACTTCACATTGATGGTTCTGCAGTTCGCCGTTGCGGCACTGGTAAAGCACCGTCAGCGGGTTGATCGCGCAATTGAGCGCCAGTTTGCGCCACAGGCGCGTCAGGATGTCGGTACTCCATTCGTGGGGGATGCCCGCAGCGTGCAGGTCGTCCAGCCACCGCGGTGGGGTAGGGTGGCTCGCGTCCCCCAGCCAGGTGTAGCCATGGCCGGCGAACACCACGCGCCAGTCACCGTCGCGAAACGCGCCTTCGGTGCTGGAGGCAAAAATGCAGCGCGCCTGGGGCAGTTGCGCGGCCACCGCGTCCTGGCTGCCGAGGCCGTTCTGCAGCAGGATCAGCTCGGCGTCCGGTGCCAGACGGTGTTGCAGTTGTGCGACAGCGCTCTGGGCGTCGTAGGCCTTGCACGCTACCAGCAGGCGATGAATCGGCTCGGGGCTGTCGGGCGTTTCGGCGAACACCGGGTAGGTATGGGCGACGCCGTGTTCCATCAGGGTCAAGCCGGGTGAAGCCCGGTAGCTGGCCAGGCGCGTGGCATCGCGCAGGATCAACCTGACGGGCGAGCCGGCACGAGCCAGGCGGGTGGCCCACAGTGTGCCCAGGCTGCCCGCGCCGAGAATATGCCAGGTGGTCGACATCAGTTTTTGCTCCGCAGGGTCGCTCACAGTGAACGGGACGAAAGAACCGCTATAATGCCCCGGCATTTTAGCTCGGGCGCGCTCCATCTCTACTGAACCCGCCCCTTATATTGGAGAAATCACATGCCTTCGTTCGACGTGGTATCTGAACTGGACAAACACGAAGTCACCAACGCCGTCGAGAACGCCGTCAAGGAGCTGGACCGCCGCTATGACTTGAAAGGCAAGGGCAGCTTCGAATTCAAGGAAAAGGAACTGACCGTCAACCTGACCGCTGAAGCCGATTTCCAGCTGGAAGCGATGATCGAGATCCTCAAGTTGTCGCTGGTCAAGCGCAAGATCGACGCGCAGTGCCTTGAAATCAAGGACGCCTACGCCTCCGGCAAGCTGATGAAGCAGGAAGCCGTACTCAAGGAAGGTATCGACAAGGAGCTGGCGAAGAAGATCGTTGCCCATATCAAGGATGCCAAGCTGAAAGTACAGGCTGCCATCCAGGGTGAGCAGGTTCGTGTCACCGGCAAGAAGCGTGATGACCTGCAGGAGGCCATTGCCGCCCTGCGCGCCAAGACCTTCGACATGCCGCTGCAGTTCAATAACTTCCGCGACTGATGGCACATTGGGGAACCTGTGGGCGTTTTCGGCGTCCCACGCCCCAGAGCCAGCGCCTGCTCTTGAGCCCTACGGGGCTCATTTGCGTTTTCAGGCAGTCAATAAGCCGCACATCCGCCATACAGGAGAAGCTACATGGATTTAAACGCTGAAATGGATCACTTGATCAAGACCTCGCAGTCATGGATCCCGATGATCATGGAATACGGCAGCCGGGTGTTGCTGGCGGTGATCACCCTGGCCATTGGCTGGTGGCTGATCAACGTATTGACCCATCGCGTGGGCCGCCTGCTGGCCATGCGTAACGCGGACCTGGCGCTGCAGCACTTCATCACCAGCCTGGCGAACATTGCGCTGAAAGTCATGCTGATTGTCAGCGTGGCCTCGATGATCGGCGTGGCGACGACCTCGTTCGTGGCTGCCATCGGTGCCGCTACCCTGGCCATCGGCCTGGCGTTGCAAGGCAGCCTGGCCAACTTTGCCGGTGGCGTGCTGATCCTGTTGTTCCGCCCGTTCCGCATTGGTGACTGGATCGAAGCCCAGGGCACCTCCGGGACCGTCGATAGCATCCAGATCTTCCACACCGTGCTGCGTACCGGTGACAACAAAACCGTCATCGTGCCCAACGGCATCCTGTCCAACGGCATCATCACCAACACCAACCGTCAGCCGACCCGCAAGGTGGTGTTTGACGTGGGTGTGGACTACGAGGCGGATCTGCAAAAGGCCCGTGAAGTACTGCTGGACCTGGCAAAAGATCCGCGCGTACTGACGGATCCTGCTGCGGTGGCCGTGGTGTCGACCCTGGGCGATAGCTCGATCACGGTTTCCCTGCGCTGCTGGACCAATACCCCGGATTATTGGGATGTAGTGTTCATGCTGAATGAACTGGCGCGTGATCGTTTAAAGGCAGCGGGGATTGATATTCCATTTCCGCAGCGCGTTATTCGAGTGATGCAGGAAGCAGCTCCGAAGTAAGTGAAAGAAGCGCGTTTAACTTGGCCGAAAGGTCAGGTTAAACGTGTCACCTGAATCTCGTTAGTTAGCTTGCTAGTTATTTATTCGTTGAAATAAAACTGCAATAAAAAAGCCGCTCCCTTGTAAACAGGGGAGCGGCTTTTTTGTTTAAGGCCGGGGCCTTAAGTCATCGTTGTAATTGAACCGGCAATTACAAGATGTTCAGCGGGTAGTTTGCGATCAGACGCAGTTCGTCGATCGAAGGCGAACCGTAGTACACGCCATCGCCGGAGCGATAGGTCGCTTGACGCAGACGCAGGCTCAGGTTTTTGGCTGGACCGCTCTGGATCACGTACTTGGCTTCGATATCGCGTTCCCACTCTTTACCATTGTTAGTGGTGCCGGTGTCGGCGCCGCTACCGGTTATGTAACGAGTCATGAAGCTCAAACCAGGAACGCCAAAGGTTGCCATGTTGATGTCGTAACGTGCCTGGTAGGACTTCTCGCCTTCGGCGTTGAAGTCGGAACGGGCAACGGAGTTGGCCAGGAAGACCGTGCCGCCGCCGTCTACGCCGTAGCCGTAGTCGCCGTCGCCGGTAACCTTCTGGGCTGCCAGGGTGAACGTGTGAGCGCCGATGGTGTAGGCGCCCTGCAAGCTGAACGCGCGGTTGTCGAGCTTGGTCGTGCCATCTTTTTCGGCGCGCTGCAGGCCGGCACCGTCGCTCTTGGTGTCGTAGATGTTGAAGTCCAGAGCGAAGGACTGGTCATCGCTGAGCGCGTGGGTCCAGTTCACGTTGCTGTAGTACTTGCGGAAGTAGTCTTCGGTTTTAGCGTAGTACAGGCTGCCGGTGAGCTCTGGAGTGAACGAGTATACACCGCCGACAAAGTCGGTCTTGGTCAGGCCCAGGCTGTCATGAAACGTCTGGTTCTGCGCAACACTGGAAGTGAAGTGGCCGCCTTCCAGTTTCAGGCCCTTGATCTCGTTGCTGGTGATCGAGATACCTTGTGGCAGTTCCGGCAGCAGACGGCTGTCGTCGGAAGCGAACACAGGGGCTGTGGTGTATTGGTCACCGACTTTCAGCACGGTGTTGGAGAAGCGGAACTTGATGGCGCCGCCGCCTTTGGAGTAGTCGTCTTGCGAACGACCGTCGGAACCGGTGGGGAACAGCCCGGTGCCTGCGCGCCCCTTGCCACTGTCGAGCTTGACGCCCAGCAGGCCGATTGCATCGAAACCGACGCCGATAGTGCCTTGGGTGAAGCCCGATTCGAACAGTGCATTGAAGCCCAAGCCCGTTTCTTCAGCACGGCTTTTGCGCTTGCCGTTGACCGTGGCGTAGCCGTTCGCTGGTTCATTACGGAAATCGCGGCTGAAGTACAGCGCGCGAGTATTGATGCTGAACGTACTGTCTTCAACAAAGCCCTTGGAATCGTCCTGGGCGGACGCCATTGCGAACTGCGAGGTGCCTGCTGAAACAGCCAGGGCGATCATGCTCCACTTCATCACGCGCATCGTGATTTGCTCCTTTGGTTTTAGGAAGAGTACTGCCGTCCCACCTGTATTTTTATCTGGGCGGCTCTTTCTTTTTTGTGTCGGCGCAAAGTTATATCACGCAGACTCTATTGACGATACTTACCCATCTTTCCTTTCAGCTTCTTTACGAGGCTGTCGTAAATTGCTAGTTCCATGTCGCAAATTCACAGTCCGAATGTAACGGGACTGACAACTTCAATGCTGTTTTCAAACGCCTTTCAGCGTTTGTCGTCTTCCTTGGTATACATTGAAACGCCACTGTTATTTATCGCGAAACACTCACTTCCCTGCAGGTGCCGTTGTCGACGATAGGGGGGTGAATGCAACAAGCGCGCCCAAACCGGTAACTGAATGTCATTTTTTCGTGAAAAACGTTACGACGGGGTAAAAACCGCATAAGCACGGGCTTTTTACGCCGTTTGGTTTGGGCTTGACGCCCGTGTGTTACCGGTGTTCGGGGGTGCAAAAAAACCTTGCCCGAGAAAAACGTTACCGGTCCACCCCCATGAGTGGGTAGTTGGCGGATCTCTTTGAGGCACAAGTGGGTCATTTTGGTGCATCCCGGTGAGGCCCGAGTTAGCGTAGCTCAATTATTCGCCTGCATCGAAAGGGGGCGTTTTTTTCTCCGGATGCGCCGAGGTTCTCCCGCATTCGCCGTGAAGCAGCCTGCATTCAAAGGTATGCTGGGCGCCAGAACTTGACCTGCCAAACGGAGTGCCCGTGGTGTTCGCCTTAGACCAACGCCTGCAACAAGACACACTGGTGATCGGGGACTTCCCGTTGTGCCGCCTGCTGCTGTCCAATGACTCGAATTACCCCTGGTTCATCCTGGTGCCACGCATCAACGGTATCAGCGAAGTGTTTCAGCTGGATGTCGCAGATCAACAGATCCTCTGGAAGGAAACTACGCTGCTGGCGCAGTTACTCAACGAAGGCCTGGGCGCCGACAAGATGAATATCGGTGCGCTGGGCAATGTCGTCAGCCAATTGCACGTGCATGTGATCGTACGCAAGCGTGATGACGCCGCGTGGCCTGCGCCGGTTTGGGACAAGCATCCGGCCCAGCCGTACACTGAAGAGCAAGTGGCGGCCATTCGTGTGCGCCTGCGCGCGTTGCTGCCTGCCGACTTTATCTTTACCCAGGGTTGAACCATGGACTTGCAAGACCGCGTTACCGATCTGGAGAGCCGCCTGGCCTTTCAGGACGACACCATCGAGACCCTCAATGACATCCTGGTCGCCCAGCAGCGCGCGGTTGAGCGCCTGCAACTGCAGATGACCGCGCTGCTCAAGCGTCAGGAAGAAATGGGCGGCCAGTTCGAGACGTCCGAGGAAGAGGCGCCGCCACCGCACTATTAATCCGAGGGCAATAAAAAAACCGCGACCCAGCCAGGCTGGATCGCGGTTTTTTTTGCTGCGAAGGCTGGAATCAGCGACGCGGCAGGGCAGCGATCACGTCTTCGGCTTGCAGGCCTTTGTCGCGATTCATCACGGAGAACTCCACGCGCTGGCCTTCCACCAGGACGCGATGACCTTCGCCACGGATAGCCCGGAAGTGGACGAAGATGTCGTCGCCCGAATCGCGGGAAATAAAGCCGAAGCCTTTGGAGGTGTTGAACCACTTGACGGTACCGGTATCCCGATTGGTCATGTCGTAGTTTTGCGACGCGGCCGCCGGGGACGAACGGTAGAAGCTGATGGCCAGGTGAAGAACGATGGCGACCACAGCAATCACCAGGCTGAGCAGGATGGCCGGATGGCCGCCCACTTCAGGCATAGGTGCCAGGAGGGTGAGGGTTTGTACGACAACGGTCAGTACCAGCAGTGCGCTGACCAGGTTTTGCAGTTGATGACGTGTGCCTTTGTTCCAGTAAGGGATTACGGGAGCGAGCGTCAGGTTAAGAAGGCCGAACAAGGCCAGGTACAGAGCGTCGTGTTGTTGCAGGTAGGGCAGGCTTTCAGGCTGCAGGCTCGGGATAAAGGACAGCAGCAACGCTGCAACGCCCGTTAGCAGGTGGACGATTTTCAACATTTTGATTAACTCACGTTAAGACGGATCACAAGGAAGAGCTGACTGGCACGGTTCGCTTCTGAACAATGGGAGGCGTTGGGCACGCGCGCGGGTATCAGCCTATGCCGCTTGCCGTGGAAATTAACGACGGCGACACGCTGCCTATTTAACAGCAAAGGCCGTGCCTACTCAAATCGAGCATTTTCCGCGGTTGAAAGAGGCGTGGCATTTCTGCGTGAAACGCTTGTCCTAGACATGTGCAGGGGTTTCTTGCGGCCTTAAAAGAAATTTCCGACGTGCCCAAAGGCTTGTACTGCACGGGCTGACAGGTCGTGCAGGGGCGATTTGCCGCATGTCGCCCGAGGGTGTCGGGCTGCGTCTCTGCCCCGCTCTTGCTAGAGTGGTCGTGCACCTGATCAATGAATGCTTGTCAATTGAAGGGGATAAACATGGCAATCGATATCGGTATCAGTGAAGAAGATCGTAAATCCATCGTCGATGGGCTTTCACGACTGCTCTCCGATACCTATGTACTGTACCTGAAGACCCACAACTTCCATTGGAACGTCACGGGCCCCATGTTCCGTACACTGCACCTGATGTTCGAAGAGCAGTACAACGAACTGGCGCTGGCGGTGGACGCCATAGCCGAGCGTATCCGTGCCCTGGGCTTCCCGGCACCGGGCGCCTATTCGATCTACGCCCGTCTTTCCTCCATCAAGGAAGAAGAGGGCGTTCCCAGCGCAGAAGAGATGATCAAGCAACTGGTGGCGGGCCAGGAGGCGGTCACGCGTACCGCACGCGGTATTTTCCCGTTGCTCGACAAGGTCAGCGATGAGCCGACCGCGGACCTGCTGACCCAGCGCATGCAGGTTCACGAGAAAACCGCGTGGATGCTGCGCTCCCTGCTCGAAAACCAGTAAACGTCACCCACAGTGGCGCCGTTGTGGCGCCACTTGCTTGTTTCCACGCATTTCCTGGCGTTGTCCTACGCCTATCAACGCCCCGTCTTCTGGCTGCCTGCTTCGTCCTGCTGTCTTATAGGGCCATTGTCCAATGGGAGAGCCCATGGGCTGTTGTTTGGCAATGGAGTGTCAGGTGTATGTCACGTGGAGTGGATGTGGGAGTGATGGAAACCGGTGGTTTCCACAAGATAAGCGTCGACCCCTTCGCCAAGGGGTTCGATATGGGGCTGGCCAAGCCATTGTCCCGATCGGTAAGGCTCAATGGGTTTTCCACTTGTCTTCGGCTTGAGCAGATCTATTGGAATATCCTCACGGAAATAGCCAGGATCAATGCCTGCTCTGTCAGCGCATTGCTGTCCTATGTCGATCGGGAAGTGCACCTCCGGTATGGAGGAGTGAAGAACTTCAGTGGGTTGGTCAGGGTGGTGTGTGTGGTTCATCTGTTAAAAGGCCGTGCCGTCTCAGCCAACCTTGAGTAATCGGCACGTCCCGGGGCAGGTCCGCCGTGGAGGTGGACCAGGCTCCGGGCAGAAAGCCGGCTGCGCTGCCTTGATTTACCAGATATAATCCCGCGCTTTGCTGCTGCCGGGGCTTTCTCCCTCTGCTCTCTATCAGGAGCGGGCGCGGCACAGTAACGATCGACCGCCGAGACATCGCCATGCCCATGTACGACTATCAATGTGCTTCCTGTGGACATCAGTTGGAAGCCATCCAGAAGATCAGCGCAGCGCCGCTGGTCGATTGCCCGGCCTGCCAGGCGCCCGAGCTCAAGAAGATGTTGTCCATGCCGGGCTTCCGCCTGAGCGGCAGCGGCTGGTACGAGACCGATTTCAAGACCGGTTCGAAGAAGAACCTGGCGGGCGGCGACAAAGCAGACTGAGTTGAACTCCATGCGCAGGCTCCTGCATTATCCGTCCCCTGCTTTAATGTACGGTGACGAGGCAGGCCTCCACCGAATTTCGAATTACGAGAAGTGAAACCACTACCATGATGCGCAGCCACTATTGCGGCCAACTGAACGAGACCCTGGATGGTCAGGAAATCACCCTTTGCGGATGGGTTCACCGTCGCCGCGACCACGGCGGGGTGATCTTCCTCGATATCCGTGATCGTGATGGCCTGGCCCAGGTGGTATTCGATCCGGACCGCGCCGAGAGCTTCGCCGCCGCTGACCGTGTGCGCAGCGAGTACGTCGTGAAGATCACCGGCAAGGTTCGCCTGCGTCCGGCCGGTGCTGTGAACGCGAACATGGCGTCCGGTGCGATCGAAGTGCTGGGCTACGAGCTGGAAGTACTGAACGAATCGGAAACCCCGCCGTTCCCGTTGAACGAATACTCCGACGTCGGCGAAGAAACCCGCCTGCGCTACCGCTTCCTGGACCTGCGTCGTCCGGAAATGGCCGAGAAGCTGCGCCTGCGTTCGCGCATGACCACCAGCATCCGCCGCTTCCTCGACGAGAACGGCTTCCTTGACGTCGAAACGCCTATCCTGACCCGGGCCACCCCGGAAGGCGCGCGTGACTACCTGGTGCCTAGCCGTACCCACGCCGGCAGTTTCTTCGCCTTGCCGCAGTCGCCGCAGCTGTTCAAGCAGCTGCTGATGGTGGCTGGCTTCGACCGTTACTACCAGATCGCCAAGTGCTTCCGTGACGAAGACCTGCGCGCCGACCGCCAGCCGGAATTCACCCAGATCGACATCGAGACCAGCTTCCTCGATGAGAAAGAGATCATGGGCATCACCGAGCAGATGATCCGCAACCTGTTCAAGGAAGTACTGGACCTGGAGTTCGGCGAATTCCCGCACATGACCTTCGAAGAGGCCATGCGCCGCTACGGTTCGGACAAGCCAGACCTGCGTAACCCGCTGGAACTGGTGGACGTGGCCGACCAGCTCACCGAAGTTGATTTCAAGGTGTTCAGCGGCCCGGCCAACGACCCGAAATGCCGCATCGCCGCCCTGCGCGTGCCTGGCGGCGCGAGCATGCCGCGCAAGCAGATCGACGACTACACCAAGTTCGTCGGCATCTACGGTGCCAAGGGCCTGGCGTACATCAAGGTCAACGAGCGCGCCAAGGGTGTTGAAGGCCTGCAGTCGCCAATCGTGAAGAACATCCCGGAAGCCAACCTCAATGTGATCCTGGATCGCGTGGGCGCGGTCGACGGCGACATCGTGTTCTTCGGCGCCGACAAAGCCAAGATCGTCAGCGAAGCCCTGGGCGCGCTGCGGATCAAGCTGGGCCACGACCTGGACCTGCTGACCTGCAAGTGGGCACCGATGTGGGTCGTCGACTTCCCGATGTTCGAAGAAAACGACGACGGCAGCTTCAGCGCCTTGCACCACCCGTTCACCGCGCCGAAGTGCTCGCCCGAAGAGCTGGAAGCCAACCCGGCAGGCGCGCTGTCCCGTGCGTATGACATGGTGTTGAACGGTACTGAGCTGGGTGGCGGTTCGATCCGTATCCACCGCAAAGAGATGCAGCAAGCGGTCTTCCGCCTGCTGGGCATCAACGAAGCGGAACAGGAAGAGAAATTCGGCTTCCTGCTCGACGCCCTGAAATACGGCGCGCCGCCCCACGGTGGCCTGGCTTTCGGCCTCGACCGCCTGGTGATGCTGATGACCGGTGCCCAGTCGATCCGTGAAGTGATCGCCTTCCCGAAAACCCAGAGTGCTGCGGACGTCATGACCCAGGCTCCGGGTGTGGTGGATGCCAAGGCATTGCGCGAGCTGCATATCCGCCTGCGCGAGACGCCGAAGGCTGAGTAAGGCTGCTGCGTGAAAGCGCACTGAGGTTTACGCAGTCTAAAAAGGCGCATCTTCGGATGCGCCTTTGCGTTACAAGGGGTGTATCCCACCCGGGGTGGGGTTGATAAGGTTTCTAGAGAATTTCGGAGTTGTGTTATGGCTGGCCATTCCAAGTGGGCGAACATCAAGCACCGCAAAGAGCGTCAGGATGCCAAGAAAGGCAAGATTTTTACCAAGTGGATCCGTGAGCTGACAGTCGCTGCCCGCCAGGGCGGTGGTGATCCGGGCTCCAACCCGCGTCTGCGCCTGGCCCTGGACAAGGCCCTCGGCGCCAACATGAGTCGTGACATTATCGACCGTGCCGTGGCCCGTGGGGCCGGCGCTGCCGACACCGACGACATGGTCGAGTTGACCTACGAAGGCTACGGCCCGGGTGGCGTGGCGGTGATGGTCGAATGCATGACCGATAACCGCAACCGTACTGCCGCCGCCGTGCGTCATGCGTTCAGCAAGTGTGGCGGCAACCTGGGGACTGACGGTTCGGTGGCCTACCTGTTCGAACGCAAGGGGCAGATTTCCTTCGCGCCGGGTGTGGATGAAGATGCACTGATGGAAGCGGCGATGGAGGCGGATGCCGACGACGTGGTGACCAATGAAGATGGCTCCATCGACGTGTTTACTTCGTTCGCCGGCTTCTACGCCGTGCGTAACGCCCTGGAAGCGGCCGGTTTCAAAGGCTCGGACGCCGAGATCGTGATGCTGCCGACCACCAGTGCCGAGCTGGACCTGGACGGTGCGCAGAAAGTGCTGAAGATGCTCGATATGCTCGAAGACCTGGATGATGTGCAAAACGTGTATTCCAACGCCGACATTCCGGAATCCGTGGCCGAACAGCTAGGCTGAAGAATGACGTAGATCCAAATGTGGGAGGGGGCTTGCTCCCGATGGCAGTGTATCAGTCAGCCTATGTCTAACTGGACGATCGCCATCGGGAGCAAGCCCCCTCCCACATTAGAACTACGGTGTATCAAAAAATGTGTTTATCCGACCTGCAGGCGTTATGACTTTAATCCTAGGTATCGACCCCGGTTCGCGCATCACCGGTTTTGGTGTGGTGCAACACACCCCGCGCGGCTGCGTCTACGTCGCTTCGGGCTGTATCCGTACCGGCGCAGGCGAGTTGGCTGAGCGCCTGCAGATCGTCTATCGCGGCGTGCGTGAAGTGATCCAGACCTACGGACCGGTGACCATGGGCATCGAAAAGGTGTTCATGGCAAAAAACGCAGATTCGGCGTTGAAACTCGGCCAGGCCCGTGGCGCCGCCATCGTCGCCGGCGCCGAGGAGGGCATGGAGATCGCCGAGTACACCGCGACCCAGGTCAAGCAGTCCGTGGTCGGCACCGGCGCGGCCAATAAAGAGCAGGTGCAGATGATGGTCATGCACATGCTCAAGCTCACCTCAAAGCCGCAGATCGATGCCTCCGACGCCCTGGCCATTGCCATTTGCCATGCACACACGCGCTCCAGCCTGTTGCCTCACGGCTTGGGCACGGCACGCAGTCGTGGCGGGCGCCTGCGTCTCTGATAGCATCAGCGCAATCGTTATTTCCGGTCAGGCCTCGCTCTGACCCCAAGCTTTAAGGATCTGAACCGTGATTGGACGCTTGCGCGGCACCCTGGCTGAGAAACAGCCGCCGCACCTGATTCTGGATGTAAACGGGCTGGGGTATGAGCTGGAAGTGCCCATGACCACCCTGTATCGCCTGCCGTCGGTCGGTGAACCCATAACGCTGCATACCCATCTGGTGGTGCGCGAAGATGCGCAACTACTCTATGGTTTCATTGGCAAGCGTGACCGCGACTTCTTCCGCGAGTTGATTCGCCTCAATGGCGTGGGGCCTAAATTGGCCCTGGCGTTGATGTCGAGCCTGGAAGTGGATGAGCTGGTACGTGCCGTGTCGGCCCAGGACACCTCGGCGCTGACCAAGGTGCCGGGCGTGGGCAAGAAAACCGCCGAGCGCCTGCTGGTAGAACTCAAGGACCGCTTCAAGGCCTGGGAGGTGGTGCCGAGCATGTTCGCCCTGGTGCCGAACCAGCCGGACATGCCGGCGGGCCCGGTCGCGAGTGCTGAAAGCGACGCCGTCAGTGCGCTGATCTCCCTGGGCTACAAACCCCAGGAGGCCAGCAAGGCCGTCTCGGCCATCAAGGACAAGAACCTGAGCAGCGAAGACATGATCCGCCGAGCCCTGAAGGGAATGATTTAAGTGATTGAAGCTGATCGTCTGATCGCGGCCACTGGCCCGCGCGACCGTGAAGAAGTCCAGGACCGCGCCATCCGTCCCCTGAGCCTGGCCGAATACATCGGCCAGCCTACCGTGCGCGAGCAGATGGAGTTGTTTATCCAGGCCGCGCGCGGGCGCAGTGAGTCCCTTGACCACACCCTGATCTTCGGTCCTCCAGGGTTGGGTAAAACCACCCTGGCCAACATCATTGCCCAGGAAATGGGCGTGTCGATCAAGTCCACCTCCGGCCCGGTGCTGGAGCGGCCAGGTGATTTGGCTGCCTTGCTCACCAACCTCGAACCGCACGATGTGCTGTTTATCGACGAAATCCACCGGCTCTCGCCAATCGTCGAGGAAGTCCTGTACCCGGCGATGGAAGATTTCCAGCTCGACATCATGATCGGCGAAGGCCCGGCGGCGCGCTCGATCAAGCTCGACCTGCCACCGTTTACGCTGGTGGGCGCGACCACGCGCGCGGGCATGTTGACCAACCCGCTGCGAGACCGTTTCGGCATTGTTCAACGTCTTGAGTTCTACAGCACCGCCGATCTGGCGACCATCGTCAGCCGTTCGGCCAGTATTCTTGGCTTGCCCCTGGACCCGGAAGGCGCGTTCGAAATTGCCCGTCGGGCCCGGGGCACGCCACGGATTGCCAATCGCCTGCTGCGTCGCGTGCGTGACTTTGCCGAAGTCCGGGCCAAGGGGCATATCACCAAGGCCGTGGCGGACCTGGCCCTGAACCTGCTGGATGTGGACGAGCACGGCTTCGATCATCAGGATCGACGTCTACTCTTGACCATGATCGAGAAGTTCGACGGCGGCCCGGTAGGTGTCGACAGCCTGGCGGCGGCCATCAGTGAAGAGCGCCATACCATCGAGGATGTGCTGGAACCGTACCTGATCCAGCAGGGCTATATCATGCGCACGCCAAGGGGGCGAGTGGTGACGCGCCATGCCTATCTGCACTTCGGGCTAAACATTCCGTCACGATTGGGTGAGATGCCCGTGGTAGACGAATTCCTTGATGCAGTAGACGATTAAAAGCTTCACGCCAGTCGATTTATTCGATGTTTGTGCTGTCCTAGTGGCTGGTGTCGTCATTCAGTCACTGGATATGTTTTTCGAGAATGAAAAAACAGTTGCCCCAGCGGATTGGCAACCTGAGGAGTAAGCACTAGAGTATGCGCGCGCAAAACGGGGATCAGTCGTTCGCACATCGCTGTCGCGTTTATTACGAGGACACCGATGCCGGCGGCATCGTGTATTACGTCAATTATCTCAAGTTCATGGAGCGGGCTCGTACCGAGCGGCTACGGGAGCTGGGCTTTGCCCAATCCCAGCTGGCAGGGGAGGACCTGTTATTTGTCGTGCATTCCAGCGAGGCGCGCTACCACGCACCGGCGCGACTGGACGACGAGTTGCTGGTCAGCGCTGAAGTAATCGAATTGAACCGTGCCAGCCTGCGTTTCAAGCAGCAGGTCAGGCGGGCAACGGATGCAACGCTGCTCTGTGAGGGGCAGTTCCTGGTGGCGTGTGTGCGCACCAACAGTTTGAAACCTCGGGCCATTCCCGAAACTCTACGTGCGGCCTTTGCCGCCGTGAGCGGCGCGGGTAAACAATCAAAGCAGGAGATTTAGCGTGGAACCTACCGTCGTCGACCATTCCTCCATGTGGAGCCTGGTCAGCAATGCCAGTGTCGTGGTTCAACTGGTGATGCTGACCCTGGTAGCCGCATCGGTTACCTCTTGGGTCATGATTTTTCAGCGCAGCAACCTGCTGCGCGCCGGTCGACGTGCCCTGGAGAGCTTTGAAGAGCGCTTCTGGTCGGGTATCGACCTGTCCAAGCTGTATCGCCAGGCCGGCAGCAATCCGGACCCGGACTCGGGCGTCGAGCAGATCTTCCGCGCCGGCTTCAAGGAGTTCTCGCGCCTGCGCCAACAGCCGGGTGTTGATCCGGAAGCGGTCATGGAAGGCGTGGCCCGTGCCATGCGCGTCGCCATTTCCCGTGAAGAAGAGAAGCTGGAGCAGAGCCTGCCGTTCCTCGCTACCGTCGGTTCCGTCAGCCCGTACATCGGCCTGTTCGGTACCGTGTGGGGGATCATGAACTCGTTCCGTGGCCTGGCCCAGGCTCAGCAAGCGACCCTGGCCACCGTGGCCCCGGGTATCGCCGAAGCCCTGATCGCCACCGCGATCGGCCTGTTCGCCGCTATCCCCGCAGTAATTGCCTACAACCGCTTTGCTGCCACCAGCGAAACGTTGATCGGCCGTTACTACACCTTCGCCGATGAGTTCCAGGCGATCCTGCACCGTAAAGTGCACACCAGCGAAGAATAAGCAGGTAATTCCCAATGGCTTTAATCGCTCGAGCTCGCAAAAAGCGCAAGCCGGTCGCCGAGATGAACGTAGTGCCCTACATCGACGTGATGCTGGTGCTGCTGGTGATCTTCATGGTGACCGCGCCGATGCTCAACCAGGGCGTGAAGGTTGATCTGCCCAAGGTTTCCAGTGAAGCCTTGCCGCAGGACAACAACACTCAGGTCCTGACCATTTCGATCAAGGCTGACAAGACCTATTACTGGAACCTTGGCAGCGAAGTCGACACCCAGAAGCAACAGGACAAGGCCTTGACCCTGCCGGCGATGACCGATGCGGTGACCAAGATCATTCGCTCCGGCAACGAAGGCGGCAAGCACACCCAGGTGTTCATCCGCGGCGACAAGTCGGTCGACTACGGTTCCGTCATGGGCGCCATGGGCGGGCTGCAGAAGGCCGGCGTCGGTAACGTTGGCTTGATTACCGAGGCGCCCTGATGCACCAACAGCGAGAGCCGTCCGCCTCGGAAAGCTTCTTCTGGCCTAGCGTCTGGGCAATTGCCCTGCACGTCCTGGTCTTTGGCATGCTGTTCGTCAGCTTTGCCATGACCCCGGACCTGCCGCCAGCCAAGCCGATCGTGCAGGCGACCCTGTATCAGCTGAAATCGAAAAGCCAGGCCACCACCCAGACCAATCAGAAGATTGCGGGGGAGGCCCAGAAGTCGGCTGCGCGCCAGACTGAAGTCGAACAGATGGAACAGAAGAAGGTCGAGCAGGAAGCGGTGAAGGCTGCTGCGGAACAAAAGAAAGAAGAGGCTGCTCAAAAGGCCGAGGAATCGAAAAAGGCTGACGAAGCCAAGAAGGCCGACGAGGCGAAAAAGGCTGATGAAGCCAAGAAAGCCGAGAAAGCTGCCGAAGCTAAAAAAGCTGAAGAGAAACAATTGGCTGATATAGCCAAGAAGAAATCTGAAGAAGAAGCCAAGAAGGCTGCCGAAGAAGAGGCCAAGAAAAAGGCCGCTGAAGACGCCAAGAAGAAAATAGTCGAAGACGCGAAGAAAAAAGCCGCCGAAGACGCCAAGAAAAAAGCTGACGCAGACGAGGCGAAGAAGAAAATCGCCGACGACGCGAAGAAGAAAGCTGCCGCCGATGCCACCAAGAAAAAGGCCCAGGAAGCAGCGCGTAAATCCGCCGAAGAGAAAAAGGCCCAGGCCTTGGCAGATTTGCTCTCCGACACGCCGCAGCGTCAGCAAGCCTTGGCCGATGAACGTGGCGATGAAGTCGCGGGCAGTTTCGACGACCTGATTCGGGCACGGGCAGCAGAAGGCTGGACACGTCCACCTTCGGCACGCAAAGGCATGACAGTAGTGCTGCAGATCGGCATGTTGCCGGACGGTACGGTGACTTCGGTCAGCGTGGCCAAGTCCAGTGGTGACGGTTCGTTCGACAGTTCGGCGGTTGCCGCGGTCAAGAATATTGGCCGGTTGACCGAGATGCAGGGAATGAAACCAAGCGACTTCGCTCCCTATCGTTCATTCAAGATGACATTCACACCTGAGGATCTAGCCTTGTGAGAAACCTTCTTCGAGGAATGCTTGTCGTTATTTGCTGTATGGCAGGGATAGCGGCGGCGGATGAAAAGAACATCCTGGTCACCAGCGGCAGCGATCGGGCCACCCCGATCGCGGTAGTGCCGTTTGGCTGGCAGGGCGGCAGCGTGCTGCCGGACGACATGGCCCAGATCGTCAGCGACGACCTGCGCAATTCCGGTTACTACGCACCGATTCCGAAAGGCAACATGATCAGCCAGCCGACCCAGGCCAGCGAAGTCATCTTTCGTGATTGGAAAGCGGTGGGCGCGCAGTACCTGATGGTCGGCAGCATCACGCCGGCCGGCGGTCGCCTGCAGATCCAGTACACCTTGTTCAACGTGGCCACCGAGCAGCAGGTCCTGACCGGCAGCGTATCGGGTACCGCCGAACAACTGCGCGACATGGCCCACTACATCTCGGACCAGTCGTTTGAAAAGCTCACCGGTATCAAGGGTGCGTTCTCGACACGCCTGCTTTATGTAACGGCCGAGCGTTTCTCCGTAGACAACACTCGCTATACCCTGCAGCGTTCGGACTACGACGGTGCGCGGGCAGTGACCTTGCTGCAATCCCGTGAGCCAATCCTGTCGCCGCGCTTCGCGCCGGACGGCAAGCGTATTGCCTACGTGTCTTTCGAACAGAAGCGTCCGCGTATCTTCGTCCAGCACATCGATACTGGCCGTCGTGAGCAGATCACCAACTTCGAAGGCCTCAACGGTGCACCGGCCTGGTCGCCGGATGGTTCGCGCCTGGCATTCGTACTGTCCAAGGACGGCAACCCGGACATCTACGTGATGAACATGGCTTCGCGCCAGATCAGCCGCGTGACCAGCGGTCCTGGTATCAACACCGAACCGTTCTGGGGCAAGGATGGTTCGACCATCTACTTCACCTCGGACCGCGGCGGCAAGCCACAGATCTACAAGACCAGCGTTGGCGGCGGGGGTGCGGAACGCGTGACCTTTATCGGTAACTACAACGCCAATCCTAAGCTTTCGGCTGATGAAAAGACGTTGGTGATGATTCACCGTCAGGATGGTTTCACTAATTTCCGGGTTGCGGCCCAGGATTTGCAGCGTGGAACGGTAAAAATCCTCACAGATACCAACCTTGATGAGTCAGCTACTGTTGCGCCCAACGGCACCATGGTAATCTACGCCACCCGCCAGCAGGGCCGGGGAGTCTTGATGCTCGTGTCCATTAATGGACGCGTAAGGCTCCCGCTTCCTACCGCACAAGGCGAAGTCAGAGAACCGTCCTGGTCCCCTTACCTGAACTGACGCGGCGCTACAAAAAGAAGTACTTAACACACTGGGGTTCATTAGGAGTTTCACGATGGAAATGCTGAAGTTTGGTAAGTTTGCTGCTCTGGCTCTGGCTCTGTCCGTAGCCGTTGGTTGCTCGTCTAAAGGCGGCGACAATGCCGGTGAAGGCGCAGCTGTTGATCCAAACGCTGGTTACGGCGCTAACACTGGTGCAGTTGACGGCTCCCTGAGCGAAGAAGCTGCTCTGCGCGCTATCACCACTTTCTACTTCGAATACGACAGTTCGGACCTGAAGCCAGAAGCCATGCGCGCTCTGGACGTTCACGCGAAGGACCTGAAAGCTAACGGCGCTCGCGTTGTTCTGGAAGGTAACACTGACGAACGTGGTACTCGTGAGTACAACATGGCACTGGGCGAGCGTCGTGCGAAAGCCGTTCAGCGCTACCTGGTACTGCAAGGTGTTGCTCCAGGCCAACTGGAACTGGTTTCCTACGGTAAAGAGCGTCCAGTTGCTACTGGCCACGACGAGCAGTCCTGGGCTCAAAACCGTCGCGTCGAACTGCGTAAGTAATTCGTCATGCGAACGTGCCGTCGTGCTCTAACTGTATTGGCTCTCAGCCTCGCCCCGCTTGCGGTGTGGGCTGCGGTTCCTGTGGAAGACAGCAACTCTGGCTATAACAATAGCGGGAGTAGCTATCCGCCAGCGGGTTATGGCACGAACGGCGCCTATGCTGGGGGGGCGGCTACGTCCGCTCCCTCGGCACAGGGCGAACTGTTCAACCAGCTGCAACGCATGCAGGATCAATTGGCGCAGCAACAAGGCACCATTGAAGTTCTGCAAAATGAGGTGCGTCAGCTGAAGCAAGAAGGCCTGGAACGTTACCAGGATCTTGATCGACGTATAGGAGCCGGTGTTACACCTGCCGCTACTCCTGATAATTCTTCTGCCGGTGGCGCGCCCAGCGCGGCTATCGGTGGTGCAGCAGCAGGGGCCGCCGCTGCGAGCCAGGCCCCTGCCGCCAGCAGTGAACCGGGTGATCCGGCGAAGGAAAAGCTGTATTACGATGCAGCCTTCGACCTGATCAAGGCCAAGGATTTCGATAAGGCCAGCAAAGCCTTTACTGCCTTCCTGGGCCGCTACCCAAACAGCCAGTACGCGGGCAATGCCCAATACTGGTTGGGCGAGGTGAATCTGGCAAAGGGTGATCTGCAGGGGGCGGGCCAGGCATTTGCCAAGGTCAGCCAGCTGTACCCCAAGCACGCCAAGGTGCCCGACTCGCTGTATAAACTCGCTGACGTAGAACGCCGCCTGGGTCATACCGACAAGGTCAAAGGCATTCTGCAGCAGGTCGTAGCCCAATATCCGGGTACCTCCGCTGCACAGTTGGCCCAACGGGATCTGCAACGCTTGTAAGCGATGCAGCCGTTTAGAAGAAACCCGCGCCTGGCGCGGGTTTTTTCGTTAGAATCCACGCCCTTTTATGACACACGCTTCCTGGGGCCTACGCGTTGGCGGGGTTCCTTGAAGTGCCTGACGGAGGCGGACAGCCTGTTTAGCTGTTACGCCCGTGGCGACTATGCAAGACACATTACGCATCACCGAAGTTTTTTACTCGTTACAGGGTGAAACGCGAACCGCTGGCTTGCCCACAGTTTTTGTGCGCCTGACCGGTTGCCCCTTGCGTTGCCAATACTGTGACAGCGCCTACGCCTTCAGTGGCGGCACCGTGCGCACCCTCGAAGACATCCTGGAACAGGTTGCCGGCTACCGGCCCCGCTACGTCTGTGTAACGGGTGGCGAGCCCCTGGCCCAGCCCAACGCCATCCCCTTGCTCAAACAGCTGTGTGATGCCGGTTACGAGGTCTCCCTGGAAACCAGCGGGGCCCTGGATATTTCCGCTGTAGACCCGCGTGTCAGCCGAGTGGTTGACCTCAAGACGCCGGGCTCCAAGGAAGTGCACCGCAACCGCTACGAGAACATCGAGCTGCTGACGCCCAACGATCAGGTCAAGTTCGTGATTTGTTCCCGTGAAGACTACGACTGGGCCAACTCCAAGCTGATCCAGTACGGCCTTGATCGCCGTGCCGGTGAGGTATTGTTCTCTCCCAGCCACCACGACCTGAACGCGCGCGATCTGGCCGACTGGGTGGTTGCCGATAACCTGCCCGTACGCCTGCAATTGCAGCTGCATAAATACCTGTGGAACGACGAACCGGGGCGCTGAGATGACTGATCAAAAGCGCGCGGTCATCCTGCTGTCCGGTGGCCTCGACTCCGCGACGTTAGTGGCCATGGTTCGCGCCGAAGGTTACAGCTGTTACACCATGAGCTTCGACTACGGTCAGCGCCACCGTGCCGAACTGGAGGCAGCCGCCCGTGTGGCCCGAGACCTGGGCGTGGTCGAACACAAGGTGATTGGCCTGAACCTCGGCGGCATGGGTGGCTCGGCCTTGACCGACAGCACTATCGACGTCCCTGAGGGGCCCACCCAAGGCATCCCGGTCACCTACGTACCGGCACGCAACACCGTGTTTCTGTCCCTCGCCCTGGGCTGGGCGGAGGTTCTGAGCGCCCGTGACATCTTCATCGGGGTTAACGCGCTTGATTACAACGGCTACCCGGACTGCCGCCCCGAGTACGTCGAGTCGTTCGAACGTATGGCCAATTTGGCGACAAAAGCCGGGGTAGAAGGGCAGGGTTTCCGGATCCAGGCACCGCTGCAAAACCTGAGCAAGGCCGCTATCGTGAAGGTTGGCGTAGGACTCGGTGTCGATTACTCGCTGACAGTTTCCTGCTATCAGGCAGACGATGACGGCCGTGCCTGTGGGAAATGCGACAGCTGCCGACTGCGTGCAGAGGGCTTCCAAATGGCCGGAATTACGGACCCGACGCGTTATTTCTGATTTATTTCAAATAAGGTGTTGAATAATCCTTAGAAATCAGTATTATACGCGCCACCACACAGCGGGTCGTTAGCTCAGTTGGTAGAGCAGTTGGCTTTTAACCAATTGGTCGTAGGTTCGAATCCCACACGACCCACCATTTTTGGCGGTTTAGAAAATCCGGAAGGCCCACGCAAGTGAGGATTTCCGGGTTTTTTTTTGCCTGCGATTTGGTGCTTACCTGCCGGTGCGCAATGCACCCAAGCTATACCAGCATTTGGCAAACCTCCCTGTTGACTCTCCTGTTACGGGCACACCCTATCCTGCCCGTTCGACTTTTCAGGATGAAGTGACGATGAGCAAACGAGTACTGGTGATTCTGGGGCACCCCTCAACCGACAGTTTCTGTGGGGCGTTGACCGACACCTATGTGAAGGCGGCCACAGAGGCCGGGCACGATGTGCGTCTATTACGTCTGGATGCACTGCGGTTTGATCCAGTGCTGCGCGATGGCTACAAACAGGTTCAGTTGCTGGAGCCCGATCTGCTCAAGGCCCAGGCCGATATCACGTGGGCTGAGCACCTGGCGTTTGTCTATCCCATCTGGTGGGGCGGAATTCCGGCCCTGATGAAAGGCTTCTTCGATCGGATATTCCTTCCCGGTTTTGCCTTCAAGTACCGCAAAGGCAAAGCCTTTCCCGACAAGCTTTTGAAGGGGCGCACGGCTCACCTGCTGGTCACGATGGATACCCCGCCGTGGTACTACAAGTGGGTCTACCGCATGCCGGGCGTGCACCAGGTGCGCAAGACCACGCTGGCGTTCTGCGGCATCAGACCGTTGAAGACTCTCTCCTTCGGGCCAATCCTCGGTTCCGACGCCTCCCAACGGGAAGCCTGGCTCAAGCAAGCCCAGGCTATCGCTTGCTGCTGACATGGCCGTTGCACAGCATCGCCTTGCAGCAGGCGATGCCGGCTTTATCCCTGCCAATTACACTGCCTTTTGCCACCTTCGAGTTTCCGACCCCGTAGACATGTGTGAAGATGCGGCGCGCCAAAGTGCTCTCCCCACTCTTGTGCCAAAAAAGGACTTTTCATGTATATCGGCAAAGCCGCCCAGCTATCGGGCACTACCGTCAAGACGATCCGCCACTATGAAGACATTGGCTTGCTGCCGCCGCCCGTGCGCGAGGGTAAGTATCGGGTCTATAACCAGCAATGCGTTGAGCTGTTGACGTTCATCAAGTGTGCTCAGCAGCTGGGTTTCAAGCTTAAGGAAATGCAGGCGATTCTGCAGGACCACCGGGGCCTGGAGCTGCCGTGGGATTTGGCCAACCAGGCCATTGCCGATAAAAAGCTCGAGCTGAAAGCCCAGATCGAAGGGCTGCAAAACATCTACGACGGTCTTGAACAGTTCGAAAGCAACCTCAAGGACGCCCGGTACCAATGCCAGTTCGAGCCTCTTTCCAAAACGGTCTGAACGAACTTGCTGCATGAACTCTGCCCGCTGACGGCTATGTGCTTGAGGTGATTTCTGAAGGCGGGGGAGACCCAAGGTACCATTGCGGTTTTTAATCGACAGGCGCACGCGTCAAAGCCAGATTAGGCTTTTGAAACCATTGGATATTCTGTAGCCTTGCGCAGCTTCACCTTTACCCGTGCTTGATGAACACAATCACTTCGTCCGGCGGCGCCCGAAGGGCTCCAGAGCCGGTGGTACACTCGACTTTCGCGCTACTGCGCCTGCAGGTCTTGCGAACATGACGCACATTTCCGAACGCCTACTGGTTCAAGCCCACCTCGATGCCAAGCAGCCCAAGGCCCTCAGCGCCGAGGAAGAGGCGAGCCTGCGTGCCGCCATCGCTGCCGAGCTCAAGGCTCAGGACGCGGTGCTGGTTGCCCACTTCTATTGCGATCCGGTGATCCAGGCCCTGGCCGAAGAAACCGGCGGCTGTGTCTCCGACTCCCTGGAAATGGCCCGCTTCGGCGCTGCCCATCCGGCTAAGACCGTACTGGTCGCCGGTGTACGTTTCATGGGCGAGACCGCCAAAATCCTCACCCCCGAAAAACGCATCCTCATGCCGACCCTGGAAGCCACGTGCTCCCTGGACCTGGGGTGTCCGGTGGATGAGTTTTCGGCGTTCTGCGACCAGCATCCCGAGCGCACCGTGGTGGTGTATGCCAACACTTCGGCGGCGGTCAAGGCCCGGGCCGATTGGGTGGTGACCTCCAGCTGCGCGCTGGAAATCGTCGAAAGCCTGATGGACAACGGCGAGACCATCATCTGGGGCCCGGACAAGCACCTGGGTACCTACATCCAGCGCCAGACCGGTGCCGACATGCTGCTGTGGGACGGTGCGTGCATCGTCCACGAGGAGTTCAAGTCCAAGCAGTTGGAAGACATGAAGGCGCTGTACCCGGACGCAGCGATCCTGGTGCACCCGGAATCGCCGACCTCGGTAATCGAACTGGCCGACGCGGTGGGCTCCACCAGCCAGTTGATTGCGGCGGCACAGCGGCTGCCGAACAAGACCTTCATCGTGGCGACCGACCGCGGCATCTTCTACAAGATGCAGCAGCTGTGCCCGGACAAGGTCTTCGTCGAAGCGCCCACGGCCGGTAACGGCGCTGCGTGCCGCAGTTGCGCGCACTGCCCGTGGATGGCGATGAATACGCTGGAGCGTACGCTGCAGTGCCTGCGTGAGGGCAGTAATGAGATATTCGTCGAGCCGTCGGTGATTCCGCACGCCGTGCGACCGCTCAAGCGCATGCTGGATTTCACCCAGGCGGCGCGCCTCAAGCTGGCGGGTAACGCCTGAACCGAGGCGAGCTCGGTTGAAAATGTGGGAGGGGGTAAGCTCCCTCGCCACAGGTTAATTTTTACCCGTTCTACTTCTTAACTGATCGGCATTAGGGCTTGCCCCCTTCCACATTTTGATTTCGTTCAGACAGCGGGTTATTTCTTTTGCTTCGGGATGCGCACCAACTGCGTATCCGAGTAGATGTCATGCCAACTGCGTTTGTGCTTGTCGAACAACGACCAGACAAACCCCAGCCCCACGCATAACCACGACGCAATCGACACCACAAAGCGCAACAGCGCCTGCCACAGGCTGATCCGCGAGCCGTCAGCGTTTTGCACGCGCACGCCCCAGACCTGCATGCCCAGGGTTTGCCCGGAATGGGTCCAGAACTTGGCAAAGAAACCAAACAGCACAAACAACAGAATCGTCGACAGCAGCGGGTCACCGTCCAGTGCGCCGGATTCGGTGAGGGTGCGCATCCTGGCTTCGCCCACGAACGCGATCCACACCAGCTTGTAGATAAACGCGGTGACGATCAGCAGCGCGGTGCACAACAGGAAGTCATAGAACATCGCTGCCAGGCGACGGCCCAGGCCAACGGCGGGGAACTCGCCTTGGGGACTCAGCAAGGGTTTGGACATGGCAGGGCTCTCAGAGGAAAAAAATCATTTTACGGAATAGCGCCCATAAAAAAGCCCCTGATGTCATGTCAGGGGCTTTTTGTCGCAGGAAGGATCAGCCTTCTGCTTGTACTTCGTCAGCCTGCATGCCTTTCTGGCCTTGAACTGCAACGAAGGTGACCTTCTGGCCTTCCTTCAGGCTTTTGAAGCCGTTGCCTTGAATAGCGCGGAAATGCACGAACAGATCCGGACCGCTTTCTGGAGTGATAAAACCAAACCCTTTCTCGTCGTTAAACCACTTGACGGTACCGCTCTGACGATCAGCCATTTTCTTATTTCCTTGACGCTAAAAATTAATGACAGCCCCTTTCACATGAAAGAGTACTGGGCTGGGTTGCAGGAAAGTAAGAGACGTCGAACGGGTTGTAGCACAACTACTTCAGCTACTGCCCAGGTCCAGGTTCCAAGCGACCCATGCAAACACAGTGGGCAAACTCTACGCCAACTAATGGAGAAAAAACAAGCCCTGGCAAAAGCCCGGGTTTTGCTCGGTCGCATGACACTTCGTTGAATAATGTGAAGCCGACTTATTCGATAGAATGGGTCACTTGTTATAGGTTAATTCCTATAATAATGCCTATCGTTGCTGCACTGTTTTATGGCGGTTGCGTTACAGATTAGTGCACGTTAACGCAACCGCGTTACTTATAGGAACAGTCAATCAGCCACGATAGTAACGTTGCGGCACAAATGGCATTTTGCTTACACGAAGTGGCACTTTTTTCCCACGCACCAACGCAGAGACTTCGGTGTCCAGTGCGGTGAATGCGCTGTCCAGGTAACCCATGGCCAGTGGGCCACCCAGGCTCGGGCCAAAGCCACCGCTGCATACGCTGCCGATCACGCTGCCGTGGGCATCGACGATCTCTGCGCCTTCACGTACAGGTGTGCGCTCCTGGGGCAGCAGGCCTACGCGCTTGCGGCTGACACCGGTTTGCTGCTGGGTGAAGATGCGGTCGGCACCCGGGAAGCCACCGGCACGCGCACCGTCGGTGCGTCGGGCCTTGGAGATAGCCCACAGGAGGCTGGCTTCGATCGGGGTGGTCTCGGTGTTCATGTCGTGGCCGTACAGGCACAGGCCGGCCTCCAGGCGCAGCGAGTCACGGGCGCCCAGGCCGATGGCCTGCACTTCGTCCTCGGCCAGCAGGCTGCGCGCCAGGCTTTCGGCGCTGGCGGCAGGCACGGAGATTTCAAAACCGTCTTCACCGGTGTAGCCCGAGCGGCTGACGTAGCAGTCCACGCCCAGCAGGCGCACCGGGGCGAATTGCATGAAGGTCATCCGGGTGACTTCCGGTGCCAGGCGCGCCAATACCTTCACTGCGGCCGGACCTTGCAGGGCCAGCAGCGCGCGTTCTTCGAACAGCGGCTCGATGCGGCACTGCTCGCCGATATGCTGGCGCAGGTGCGCCAGGTCCTGGTCCTTGCAGGCTGCGTTGACTACCAGGAACAGTTCGTCGTTACCCAGGTTCGCCACCATCAGGTCGTCGAGGATGCCGCCCTGGCCGTTGGTGAACATGGCGTAGCGCTGCATGCCGACCGGCAGGTCGATGATGTCGACCGGTACCAGGGTTTCCAGGGCCTTGGCGGCATTGGCGCCGGTCAGGCGGATCTGGCCCATGTGGGACACGTCGAACAACCCGGCCTGTTCACGGGTGTGCAGGTGCTCCTTCATCACGCCCAGTGGGTATTGCACCGGCATGTCGTAGCCGGCGAAGGGCACCATGCGTGCACCCAGCTCGAGGTGCAGGGCGTGCAATGGGGTTTTCAACAGGGTTTCGGTGGACATGTTCAGCTCCTGAAAAACGTGCCGGCGCGCCTTTAGGCGTCAGCACTCGATAATATTGACCGCCAAACCGCCACGGGCGGTTTCCTTGTATTTGCTTTTCATATCGGCGCCGGTCTGGCGCATGGTGCGGATGACCTTGTCCAGCGAGACGAAGTGTTGCCCGTCGCCACGCAAGGCCATGCGCACTGCATTGATGGCTTTCACCGAGCCCATGGCATTGCGCTCGATGCAGGGCACCTGCACCAGCCCGCCAATCGGGTCGCAGGTCAGGCCGAGGTTGTGTTCCATGCCGATTTCGGCGGCGTTTTCCACCTGGGAAACCGTGCCGCCCAATACTTCGCACAACGCGCCAGCGGCCATGGAACAGGCCACGCCGACTTCACCCTGGCAACCGACTTCGGCACCGGAGATGGAGGCGTTTTCCTTGTAGAGAATGCCGATGGCGGCAGCGGTGAGCAGGAAGCGCACCACGCCGTCTTCATTCGCGCCGGGGATAAAGCGCATGTAGTAATGCAGCACCGCCGGCACAATCCCGGCCGCGCCGTTGGTGGGCGCCGTGACCACGCGCCCGCCGTTGGCGTTTTCTTCGTTGACGGCCAGGGCGTACAGGTTGACCCAGTCCAGCACCGACAGCGGGTCGCGCAGGGCCGACTCCGGGTTCTTGCACAACTGGCGATGCAAGGCGGCGGCGCGACGCTTGACCTTCAAGCCGCCGGGCAAGATGCCTTCGTTGTGACAGCCGGTCTCTACGCAGTCCTGCATCACCTGCCAGATCTTCAACAGGCCGGCACGGGTTTCCGCTTCCGGGCGCCAGGCACTTTCATTGGTCAGCATCACCTGGCTGATGGACAGCCCGTAGGTGGTGCAATGGCCGAGCAGGTCCTTGGCATGTTTGAACGGGAACGTCAGTGGGGTGGCGTCTTCGACGATCCGGTCGGCGCCGGCGGCGTCTTCATCCACCACAAAACCGCCGCCCACCGAGTAGTACTCGCGGCTGCGGATCTGGATGCCCGCCGCATCAAAGGCACGAAAAATCATGCCGTTGGGATGGTAGGCCAGGGGTTTGCGAATCATCGCCAGGTGTTCTTTCTCGTTGAACGCAATGCTGTGTTCGCCGAGCAGGTTCAAGCGACCGTCGCCGCGCATCTGCGCCAGGCGTGCGGCCACGGTTTGGGTGTTCACGGTGTCCGGGTGTTCGCCTTCCAGGCCCAGCAGCACGGCCTTGTCGCTGCCGTGGCCTTTTCCGGTGGCGCCGAGGGAGCCATAGAGTTCCACCTTGATGCCGGTGGTGGCGCTCAGCAGGTTGTCACGCTTGAGGCCTTCGACGAATCGAGCGGCCGCGCGCATGGGGCCGACGGTGTGGGAGCTGGAGGGGCCGATGCCAATCTTGAACAGGTCGAACACGCTTAAGGACATGAGTTGTTCTCCGGTTTCTTGTTATAGGAGCAGCGGCAAGCTCCAAGCCACAAGCTGCAAGAAAGAGCCTTAGGCTTTAACTTGCAGCTTGTAGCTTGCCGCTTACAACTGCTTTAGGCATAAAGCTCGATCGACGGGCATGCACACACCAGGTTGCGATCACCAAACACGTTGTCGACCCGGCCAACCGGTGGCCAGTACTTGCCTTCGATCAACGAAGCGACCGGGTACACCGCTTGTTCACGGCTGTATGGGTGGCTCCATTCGCCAACCAGTTCCGCCGCAGTATGCGGTGCGTTTTTCAGCGGGTTGTCGTCCTTGTCCAGGGTGCCGTTTTCCACCGCGCGGATTTCTTCGCGGATGGCGATCATCGCGTCGCAGAAGCGGTCCAGTTCTTCCTTGGACTCGCTTTCGGTCGGCTCGATCATCAGCGTACCCGCCACCGGGAACGACATGGTCGGGGCGTGGAAGCCAAAGTCGATCAGGCGCTTGGCCACGTCATCCACGCTGATGCCGCTGCTGTCCTTCAGCGGGCGCAGGTCGAGGATGCATTCGTGCGCCACCAGGCCGTTGCTGCCGGTGTACAACACGGGGTAGTGCTCTTCGAGGCGACGGGAAATGTAGTTGGCATTCAGGATCGCCAACTGCGAAGCGCGCTTGAGGCCCGCGCCGCCCATCATGCTGATGTACATCCAGGTGATCGGCAGGATGCTCGCGCTGCCGAACGGTGCCGCACACACCGCGCCTTCCTTGCGCGCCATGGCCGCGTGGCCGGGCAGGAAGGGCGTGAGGTGGGATTTGACGCCAATCGGGCCAACACCCGGGCCGCCACCGCCATGGGGGATGCAGAAAGTCTTGTGCAAATTCAGGTGGGACACATCGCCGCCGAACTTGCCCGGTGCGCACAGGCCAACCATCGCGTTCATGTTGGCGCCGTCGATGTACACCTGGCCGCCGTTGTCGTGGATGATCCCGCAGATTTCGCGGATACCTTCCTCGAACACGCCGTGGGTGGACGGGTAGGTAATCATCAGCGCGGCGAGGTGCTCACGGTGCTCGATGGCCTTGGCGCGCAGGTCTTCGATGTCGACGTTGCCACGGGCGTCGCAGGCGGTGACGACCACACGCATGCCGGCCATGTTGGCGGTGGCCGGGTTGGTGCCGTGGGCCGACGATGGGATCAGGCAGATGTCGCGACGTGCTTCGCCACGGCTCTGGTGATAGGCACGGATGGCCAACAGGCCGGCGTACTCGCCCTGGGAACCGGCGTTCGGCTGCAGGGAGATCGCGTCATACCCGGTGGCCGCGCAGAGCATGGCTTCCAGGTCGGAGGTCAGTTGCAGGTAGCCGGCGCTTTGCTCGGCCGGAGCGAACGGGTGCAGGGCACCGAACTCGGCCCAGGTCACCGGGATCATTTCACTGGCGGCGTTGAGCTTCATGGTGCACGAGCCCAGCGGGATCATGGTGCGGTCCAGGGCCAGGTCCCTGTCCGCCAGCTTGCGCAGGTAGCGCATCAGCTCGGTTTCCGAGTGATAACGGTTGAACACCGGATGGCTGAGGATCGGCGACTGGCGCAGCAATGCGTCGGGGAGGCGGCTGTCCACCGTGGCGTTGACGTCCGGCAGGGCTTTGCCATTGGCAAAGATCGCCCACAGGGTTTCGATATCGGCCTGGGTGGTGGTTTCGTCGACCGACAGCCCAACCCGCTCGGCGTCCACCACGCGCAGGTTGATGCGCTGGGCGCGGGCCTTGTCGTGCAGTGCGGCGGTGTCGGCGCCGGTGTGCAGGGTCAGGGTGTCGAAGAAGTGTGCCTGCTCGACCTTGAGGCCCAGGGCGGTCAAGCCCTTGGCGAGCATCGCGGTCAGCTGGTGAATGCGCTTGGCGATCTGGGTCAGGCCCTTGGGCCCGTGGTACACGGCATACATGCTGGCGATGTTGGCGAGCAGCACTTGCGCGGTGCAGATGTTGCTGGTGGCTTTCTCGCGGCGGATATGTTGCTCGCGGGTCTGCATGGCCAGGCGCAGGGCCGGCTTGCCGAAGCGGTCTACCGACACACCGACCAGACGCCCCGGCATGTCGCGCTTGAACGCATCCTTGGTGGAGAAGTACGCCGCGTGCGGGCCACCGAAGCCCAGCGGCACGCCGAAGCGTTGCGCACTGCCGATGGCCACATCGGCGCCGAACTCACCCGGCGGGGCCAGCAGGGTCAGGGCCAACAGATCGGCAGCCACGGCCACCAGGGCGTTGGCGGCATGGAAACGCTCAGTCAAAGCGCGGTAGTCGAACACGTCACCGTTGCTGGCCGGGTATTGCAGCAGGGCGCCGAAGAACGGGCTGACATCGGTCAGTTCGCGCTCATCGCCCACCACTACGTCGATGCCCAGCGGCTCGGCACGGGTGCGCAGTACGTCGAGGGTTTGCGGGTGGCTGTGGACCGAGGCGAAGAAGGCGTTGCTGCCCTTGTTCTTGCTCAGGCGCTTGCAGAAGGTCATGGCTTCGGCGGCGGCGGTGGCTTCATCGAGCAGCGAGGCGTTGGCGATCGGCAGGCCGGTGAGGTCGCTGATCAGAGTCTGGAAGTTCAGCAGCGCTTCCAGGCGGCCTTGGGAAATTTCTGGCTGATAAGGCGTGTAGGCGGTGTACCAGGCCGGGTTTTCCAGAAGGTTGCGCAGGATCGGCGACGGCGTATGGCAGTTGTAGTAGCCCTGGCCGATGTAGGTCTTGAACAGTTGGTTCTGGCTGGCGATGGCCTTGATCCTGGCCAGGGCCTCGGCTTCGCCCAGGCCGTCTTCCAGGCCGAGCACGCTGGTGCCCTTGATGCTTTCCGGGATCACGCTGGCGCTCAGGGCTTCCAGGGAATCGAAGCCCAGGCTGGCGAGCATCTGCTGCTCATCTTCCTGGCGCGGGCCGATGTGGCGGGCGATGAACTCATTGGCGGTGCTGAGATTGATGGTCATGGCGCGCTCCTCAGGCTTCGGCGTTGGCTTTGATCAGACGGTCGTACGCGTCCTGATCCAACAGTTTAGCGACTGCCCCGGCATCGGCCGGTTTAAAGCGGAAGAACCAGCCTTCGCCCAGCGGGTCTTCGTTGACCAGTTCCGGGTTGCCATCGAGTTTGGCGTTCACTTCCAGCACTTCACCGTCCAACGGCATGTACACGCCGCTGGCGGCCTTGACCGATTCAACCGTGGACGCTTCAGCGCCCTTGTCATAGGCCTGCAACTCCGGCAGTTGCACGAACACCACATCACCGAGCGCGTTCTGCGCGAAAGCGGTGATACCCACGGTGACGCTGCCGTCAGCTTCGGCGCGCAGCCATTCGTGATCTTCAGTGAAACGCAACTCGCTCATGGAAACTCCTCAGGGCCAGAATCGTCTGGTGGGCAGGATTGGAATAATGGGGAGTTGCTTAGCAATATCGCGGCCAATGTGATTAATCCTTTATTAATCAATAGCTTGTCAAAAACGGTTATAACGATAGCGTATTTGTGTGTAGCGATTTCGCTACAGTCCGGCCGTCGAAAAAAAGCCTATGCGGATCAAAGCCTTGCATGGCGCGCAAAAAACAAGGTTGTAGCGATATCGTTCCACTGTAGCGCTTTCAGTACGCATGGACGTCGCTTTTCGCGATTTATCTACCGTCCGGGAGACCAGCCGGCGTTTTACCGTTGGCGCATTTCGTCATCAGGATGCGCCCCATGAGTGCTTCAAAGGTTATTCCCCCCGAGATTTCCCAGGCGCGGACGTCTCGCGACTATTTATCCAAGGTCTTCGCGCGGCGCCTGGGACTGGGCCAAGTGGCCCGCGCAATGATCCAGGAATGGATCGGGCAGTGGTTTGCCGGTTCCGGCCTGCAGGCCGGTAACAGCTGGATCGGTGTGATCCAGCCAACCTCGAGCGGCCGCCGCCACATGCCGCTTATTACCTTGAGCGATGCGCTGATCCAGCGCTGCATGAAGGGTGACGCGCTGAACTACACGCCAGGCCATCATGTGCTGTTGGTGCAGTCTGCACCGCAGGTGTTCGAACCGGCGAGCGGCGCCATCAACGTGGACGATATCGAGTGGATGCTCAACACCCTGGCGCCCGATGTGCTGGCGGGTTTTGCCGAGCGCTTGGTGCACTACTGGAACGCGCGCGTGTCGGACGGTTCGGCCGACAGCCGTTGGCACGCGGTCAGCAGCCAGTTACGTGCATGCCTGCTCACGGCGCGGCAGAACCCGCCATTGACGCCAGAGCAGGCGCGGCTGCTGCTGGGGCTGGGCGATGAGCAGGCACAGCAGCTTTGGGGGTATCGGGCGGATCGAGAGGCCTTGGGTAACGCCGATGCGCTGCATATCTATCAAGTCTATGCGGCCCAGGCCGGGGACCCGGGCGAATGGCTGCCGCTGTTGGTCTTGCAGCGTCGAGTCCAGGGGCAACAGGTCACCCTCGTCTATATCCCGGTGATGAACCTGGTGCAGCTCGAATCCCTGGACGCCTTGGGTGACCTGCTGCCGCGCTATATGAGCCGTTACCGGCCAGGGGCGCCGCTGCAATGGGTACTGCGCGAGCCCGAGGGCGATGTGTTCGATGCGTTGGCCCAGGCCTTGCTCGAACGCCAACTTCGCGATGTGCGGCGGGTTGACTGGTCGGCACTGCCCGACATCGGCAGCTATGAACAGCTGTTCACCACGCTCACCTCGCCACTGGCCTGGTTCGACCCGGACGCTCTCGAACAACCTCATGAAGAACAGCTGCCGCTCTGGTTGCAGCGGGCCAGCAGCGCGGATCGCCTGGCTTACGGGCAGTGGCTGGAGCGCCTGGCGCAGCTGCAGCGCAGTACCGGCGGTGCAACGTTCCTCGATGGCCTCGAGCCGATCGATGTGTACGCGCGCAAGGCGCTGCAACGGCAAATGCGCCTGGATCATCCAGCGCAGGCCCCCATCAACCCGGACGACTGCCTCCTGACCTTCGAGCGCACCCAGGGCGGCACGGTTGGCTGGACGCAACGGACCACCCGGACCTTGACCCAGTGGTCGCTGGAAAACCCCTTCGCCACCGCCTATGCCAGTGTGCACATCAGCCACCAGGTCACCCCAGGTAACGTGCCGCACTGGGTCACGCCGGCCTATCTCAAGGGGCTGATCGAACGGGTGGATGTGGGCAAGCAGTATCCGCCATTGCTGGAGCACGCACTGATCGCCGACCCGACGCAGTCTGCACGGCGGCGCCGTTTGTTTGTCGCTCAGATGGCGCTGCAACTGCCGATGCGCGCCCTTGAAAACAGCCTGCGCCAACGCAACGGCTTTACCCGCTCCGGCGCTCGGGTGGTGCACGCGTTGCTGCGGGAAGATCCGCTCCGGCGTGTGGTCGACGGTGAGGTGATCGTCGCCCGGCCCCTGGCGTTCCTTGCCCATGCAGGCGGGCTGGCCCATCAAGCACACAACCTGTTTGTCCTCGGTCCCCGCGACAACAGCACGTTGCCGCATATTCTCTACCGGCCGGATCAAACCGACGCGATGCTGCAACAGTTTCCCAGCCGCCAGGCGTTGCTAGACGCGATCGCAACGGTGGGCAGCGATCTTCAACGCGTGGTACTGCAGCGTTTACCGCAGGACAGCCGTGCCCTGTTTGCCAACGGCGGTTTTCTGCGTCCTCATGTCCAGCGTGTGCTGCAGGGCGATGAGTTCGACGTGCTGCCCGCATCGAGCCCGGCGCTGCTGAGTGACGAAGCGGTGCGTGGCGAGTTCCTTGAGAGCGTCTTCGATGAAAACGCCCGAGACCTGTGGCAGCGCGCCGTCAAACAGTCGGTTTCCAACGAGGCGCTGCGGTGGACCCTGTTCAAGAATGATCTGTGGCAAGTGTTCAACGCGCTTTTGCCGATGGTCCGGGGGCCGGTGGCGGTGGCGGGCTGGTTGTCCCAGACCTTCAGGACATTCCAGGCGGTGCTGGCGCTGCCGCTCGAGACGAGCCGCGAAGATTCCGCCAATGCCTTCGCCGAGCTGATCGGCAGCGTGGCCGGCCTGCTGATGAGCCCGGTGGTCACGCTGGATCAACGGCTGCGCTTGAGTTCGGGCGGTGCCCAGGCCCCTGACTTGATCCCGGCCAGCCACACGCGCCACTCGGCGTCGACGTTTGCCTGGCAGCGTTCGTTCGCCGACGTCACGGCAATGGATTTTTCCTGGGCCAACTCAAGGTCCAGGCTTACGACCCAACAGCGTGCCCAGCTCGAGACCTTCCAATGGTCACCCAGGCAGGGCGAACGCTGGCCCGACTCGCCGACACTGGCCTCGGCGGCCAGCCCGGTGCGTGGTCGGGTGCTGGTCCAGCGCGACGGCAGCGCGGCCCGTCACGAGCAGTACACCTTGATAGACAGCAAAGTCTATGGCGTGAGGGAGGTCAGGGATGGCTGGCGGGTCGTCGATCTGCGGCAACCCCAGCGTCTCGGCCCGTGGCTGGACAAGGATGCCCATGGGGTGTGGAAAGTCGACCTGGGCCTGCGCCTGGTTGGCGGGCAGCCAAAGAGCACGGTGGCCCAGCGGCGTGCCCACATCGAGCGGCAAAAGCTTGAGCTTGAGCACGAATACAGCGCGGCAAGCAGCGAATTGCAGAGCCTGGAGCGTGTCGTGACCGCGGCCGAAGACCTGTGTGAGAAGGCGCACCTGACCTCCGAGGCGGCCTTCACCGAGCAGCACCGGCGCGATGCCCGGGCGCGCTACCTGCGTGAGTTGGAAAAAAAGGCCGATGCGCAACAGAAAAAACTCAATGTGCTGATGCGCAGAAACGCCAACAAGCCCCTGGACGGCTTTGAACGGGAACAGTGCCTGCAGTTGGAAGATATCGTGCTGAACATGCGCCGGCAGATGTTCGTGCTGACCTTCAGTCGCCGCGAGGAGCAGTTTTCCGAAGCGCATCTCGCGCAACTGTCCGAGCGGGTGGCGGGGGAGGACGCGATCGCGGCCCAGGCGGTGATCGGGACCTTGACCGAAGAGAGCCGCAGGATCGGCGAGTTTCACGACAAGATGGTCAACCTGAGCTTCTGGGAACGGGTCAATTACGAGCGGTTGCTCAGCATTCCTGCCTACAAGTCTTACATCGGTGAGTTGCAACCGTCCTCATACGGGCTGCCATTGGACTGGCGGACCGTGCAGTTGCAGGTGCTCAAGGAGCAGCTGTGGCGCCGGCTGCCGCTGCCTGAAGAACAGGATGACTACAGTCGGATCGACGCGGCCATGGATGAGGCGATTCAGTCGGCCCAGTCCCAGAAAACCATCGATGAGCCAGGCGTGCTGAGTGTGCAACAGCGCATCGACGGCACCCGGGCGGTGCTGCACGAATACGCGAAAACCCTGGCGCTCCTGGATGAATACCGTGCCGCCGCGCCGGAATTGATCCATGGGGATGTCGAGGTGCCGGTGCAAGCCACGATCCTCAGCCTGGAACAGGAGTCGAGAATCGCCCTGGCGAAGCTGCTGCGTGAGCACGAGCGCAACCCTCAGCCTGGCCGGGTACGCTCCCTTGAGGCCGATCAACGGTTGATCCGCGATTCGAAGAAGCGCTATCAATTGGGACGGGTTCGCGCCCGCACGCCGGAGGCGACCGAAGACATCGTTGATGTCATCAACCCGATTGACCAGGCCGTGGTGGTCAGCCTGCATCAGCAGCCGGGTTCGGATGCGTTCGAAGCGATCACCGAGGCTGGCGTGGTGATGCCGCGGCCGACGCGTTCCCTGGAAAACCTCAAGGCCGACGCGCGCCGTTTGTTGGCCAGGGCACCGCTGGTGCTGCAGCAGGCCCGCGACGAAGCGCGCAGTGCCACGCTGCCGGCCAGCGTCGAAGCCCGGTTGACGCGGCAGTCCGAGGGCATCAAGGCGGTTGCCGAAAAGATCCGCAAGGCGCTGCCGTCAACGCCGGATACCGCGGCCCAGGCGCTGATCGATGAGCTGGAGCAGGCCGCCAGCCACTCTCTGGAGCAGGGGCGAGGATTACGCATCGAGATGATCAAGCGCTTGCCGCCCGATGAGGATGGGATTGCCTGGCTCCAGGCCCGGGACCAGGTGCAGATACTGCGCATCGAGGGACGTATTGCGCTCAAGCGGGTGGATGATTTCCTGCAGGAGTATGTGGTCAAGGACAGGCAGGGCAAGGTCCTGGCTTATGCGCACTTTCATTACTCGTCGCCCACGGACCCCGATTTACCCTACAACGCCGGCCATCTGAAAAGGCCGGAGCAGCGCTTCATGAGTTTTCGCAGCCTGCTCGACAAAACCGACAACGAGGCCATCGCGATCTACTATTCGCGCATCAGCCCGCCCATGGCCACGCAACTGTTTTTCAGCGCCACCGGCGTTATCAAGCATCGTGGCCGGCGTGCGTTCTGGTGAGGCAGGCGCTCAGGGTTTTGCGGGAATGCCGTACTTGCGCAAGCGGTGGGCGATGGCGGTGTGTGAGGTTTGCAGGCGGCTGGCCAACTGCCGGGTCGAGGGGTAACTGACGTAGAGTTTCTCCAGCAGGCTGCGCTCGAAGTCCTCGACGGCCTGTTCCAGGCTATCGACTTCGCCGTCGCTCTGGCGCGCCACGGAGGTGCCGGCGATGTCCAGGTCACCGATGTCCACCAGGCTGCTTTCGCAGATGGCGGCGGCGCGGAAGATCACGTTCTGCAACTGGCGCACATTGCCCGGCCAGCGGTTGCCCAACAGCGCCGGATAGGTGCCGGGCGCCAGGCGGCACACCGGGCGCTGGATCTGCGCACAGGCCTGCTGCATGAAGTAGCGGGCCAACAGCAGGATGTCCTGGCCGCGCTCACGCAGGGGCGGCACCTCCACGTTGAGCACGTTGAGGCGGTAGAACAGGTCTTCGCGGAAGGTGCCTTCGCTGACCATTTTTTCCAGGTCGCGGTGGGTGGCGCTGAGGATGCGCACATTGACCTTCACCTCGCGGTCGCCGCCGACCCGGCGGAAGCTGCCGTCGTTGAGAAAACGCAGCAACTTGGCTTGCAAATAGGGCGACATTTCGCCGATCTCATCGAGAAACACCGTGCCCTGGTTGGCCAGCTCCATCAGCCCCGGCTTGCCGCCGCGTTGGGCGCCGGTAAAGGCGCCGGGGGCGTAGCCGAACAATTCACTCTCGGCGAGATTCTCCGGCAGCGCCGCGCAGTTCAGCGCCAAAAACGGCGCACTGTGGCGCGCGCTGATGGCGTGGCAGGCCCGCGCCACCAACTCCTTGCCGGTGCCGGTTTCGCCCTGGATCAACAGCGGCGCATCGAGCGCGGCCACCCGTTGTGCGCGTGCCTTGAGGGTGCGGATCACCGGGGATTCGCCCAGCAACGCATCAAAGCCTTCGGCATGATCGTGGTGCAGCGCCGACAGTTGTTCGCCGATGCGGTTGGGTTGGTACAGGGTGAGCAGGGCGCCGGCATCGGTGATCGGCGTGGCGTCGAGCAAAAACGTCTGGCCGTTGACGCTGATTTCACGCAAGGGCAGGCGAAAGCCGTTTTCCAGCAAGGTGTCCAGCAAGGCCGGGTCATTGAACAGCTCGGCGATACTTTCCCCGGCCGGTTCGCGACCGTACAGCGCGATCAGCGCCGGGTTGGCCAGCAGGATCTTGCCCGCGCTGTCCAGGGCCAGCACCGGGTCGGTCATGGCCGCCAGCAGGGCGTCGAGTTGCAGGTGGCGGCGTTGGCCGGGAAGGATGTCCACCACCGTCACCGCTTGTACGCCGTGCACGCTGAACAGCGCGTCACGCAGCTCTTCGAGCACGTCGGCGCTGAGGGTTGGCGCATCGATATAGACGTTGGGCGGCACCATTTCCACCGCATCCAGGTTGAGATTGCGCCCACCGAGCAAGGCCAGGACTTCCTGGGTGATACCGACGCGGTCGATAAAGCTGACGTGGATACGCATGGGGCGAATGTTGGTTCTGGCGTACTGAGGGTGGCCAGTATGCCTGACAGGTGATGGAGATCAAAAATGTGGGAGCGGGCTTGCTCCCACATTTGAGTGTTGGTGTCGGGGGCGTCGGGCTATTCCAGGTGTTCAGGTTTGATCGGGTCCCCGGATTTCACATCCAGTTGATGCCGCACATCCTCGAACATCAGGTCGTACTGTTTGTGCATCGAGCCATTCAACACCGCAATCTTCGGCATCCCATACTTCTGCGCGATGTTCATCGCATGCCGGGCAAAGTCGAATGCCTGGTCCTTGGGCAAGAAGAACTCTTCCTTGAGGTCCTTGCCCTGCACCGAGCCGTGCAGCTTGAACAGCATGCCCTTGCCTTCCTTTGGGTCCTGGCTGACTTCGTAGTCGATACACAGGTTGTAGCTGTAGTCGTCCTTGTTCAGCGCGTGACGTTCGACGTGCAGGTGACCGGGTTCAAAGGTGGCCATAGGCGTATCTCCTCTACTTCACAGATAGGTGATGCCAGGTGTCGCCGTGCTGATGCGTGTGCCGGCGCTGCCCTGGACGATGGCTTCGATGTCCGAGAGTGAACCGATCACCGCGGTTTTGCCAGTCTGGCGGGCGAACTCGCAGGCGGCTTGGACCTTGGGGCCCATGGAACCGGCGGCGAAGCCGAGTTTTTCCATGTCGTCGGGGTGGGCCTGGCCGATGGCTTTCTGGGTCGGCTTGCCGAAGTCGATAAAAGCGGCGTTGACGTCGGTGGCGATCACCAGCAAATCGGCGTCCATTTGCGTGGCCAGCAACGAGGAGCACAGGTCTTTGTCGATCACGGCTTCGATGCCCTTGAGCTTGCCGTCTTCACCGTACAGGGTCGGGATACCGCCACCGCCGGCGCAGATCACGATGGCGCTTTTTTCCAGCAGCCACTTGATCGGGCGAATCTCGAAGATGCGTTTGGGCCGTGGGCTGGCCACGACGCGGCGATATTTATCGCCATCCGGGGCGATGGCCCAGCCTTTCTCGGCGGCGAGTTTTTCCGCTTCGGCCTTGGAGTACACCGGGCCGATGGGCTTGGTCGGGTTCTGGAAGGCCGGGTCCTTGGCGTCCACTTCCACCTGGGTGAGCAGGGTGGCGAACGGCACTTCGAAGTCCAGCAGGTTGCCCAGTTCCTGTTCGATGATGTAGCCGATCATGCCTTCGGTCTCGGCACCGAGCACGTCCAGCGGGTACGGCGAAACGCTGGTGTAGGCCGCCGCCTGCAACGACAGCAGGCCGACCTGCGGGCCATTGCCGTGGGCGATGACCAGTTCGTTGCCGGCATGGATCTTGGCGATCTGTTCGGTGGCAATGCGGATATTGGCGCGTTGGTTGTCTGCGGTCATGGGTTCACCACGGCGCAGGAGGGCGTTGCCGCCCAGGGCTACGACGATGCGCATAATGCAATCCTTCTAGAGCTCGTAATCCTTTGTAGGAGCGAGCTTGCTCGCGAAGGAGGTCAACGATAACGCGCCCATCCTGAATGAACGCGGTGCCCTTGAATTTTTCGCGAGCAAGCTCGCTCCTACAGTGGGATCGCAGCAGGGTTTAGATATCCGCGAGTGCCGACACCAGGATCGCCTTGATGGTGTGCATGCGGTTTTCCGCCTGCTCAAAGGCGATGTTGGCCGGCGACTCGAAGACTTCCTCGGTCACTTCAACACCATTGGCCAGGTTCGGATAACGTGCGGCGATGTCCTTGCCGACCTTGGTTTCGCTGTTGTGGAACGCCGGCAGGCAGTGCATGAATTTCACCCGAGGGTTGCCCGAGGCTTTCATCATCTTGGCGTTGACCTGGTACGGCAGCAGTTGCTCGATGCGTTCGTCCCACGCTTCCACCGGCTCACCCATGGACACCCAGATATCGGTGTGGATGAAGTCCACGCCCTTGACCGCTTCTTTCGGGTCTTCGGTGATGGTAATGCGCGCGCCGCTTTCCTCGGCGAAGGCCTGGCACTGTTTGATGAAGTCTTCATGGGGCCACAGGGCTTTCGGCGCGCCGATGCGCACGTCCATGCCGAGCTTGGCGCCGATCATCAGCAGCGAGTTACCCATGTTGTAGCGCGCGTCGCCCAGGTAGGCGTAGCTGATGTCATGCAGCGGCTTGTCGCTGTGTTCGCGCATGGTCAGGGTGTCGGCGATCATTTGGGTCGGGTGGAACTCGGCGGTGAGGCCGTTGAACACCGGCACCCCGGCGAACTTGGCCAGCTCTTCGACGATTTCCTGCTCGAAGCCACGGTATTCAATGGCGTCGAACATGCGACCGAGTACGCGGGCGGTGTCTTTCATGCTTTCTTTGTGGCCGATCTGCGACGACACCGGGTCGATATAGGTGACGTGGGCACCCTGGTCGTGGGCCGCCACTTCGAAGGCGCAACGGGTGCGGGTCGAGGTTTTTTCGAAGATCAGCGCGATGTTCTTGCCTTGCAGGTGCGGACGCTCGGTGCCGGTGTATTTGGCGCGCTTGAGGTCGCGGGACAGGTCCAGCAGGTAGTGCAGCTCGCGGGTGGTGTGGTGCATCAGCGACAGTAGGCTGCGGTTGCGCATATTGAAAGCCATGATGGAATCTCCTTAATAGTCGATAGGGTCGCGGATGATCGGGCAGGTCATGCAGTGGCCGCCGCCACGGCCACGGCCGAGTTCACCGGCGCTGATGGTGATGACTTCCACGCCGGCCTTGCGCAGCAGTGTGTTGGTGTAGGTGTTGCGGTCGTAGCCGATCACTACGCCAGGCTCCACGGCCACCACGTTGTTGCCGTCGTCCCACTGCTCGCGTTCGGCGGCGAAGCTGTTGCCGCCGGTCTCGACCACGCGCAGGGCCTTGAGGTTGAGCGCTGCGGCCACGGTCTCGAGGAAGTTGGTTTTCTCCCGCTGGATGTCGATGCCGTGGGGCTTGCTTTCGTCAGGGCGCAGGGTGAAGGGCACGATCTGGTTGACCACTTCGGGGAAGATGGTCACCAGGTCGCGGTCGCAGAAGCTGAACACGGTGTCCAGGTGCATCGCCGCGCGGGATTTCGGCAGGCCGGCAACGATCACCCGTTCCACCGCTTTGTTCTTGAACAGGTTGCGCGCCAGTTGGCCGATGGCCTGGTGGGACGAACGCTCGCCCATGCCGATCAACACCACGCCATTGCCAATCGGCATGACGTCACCGCCTTCGAGCGTGGCGGCACCGTGTTCCTGGTCGGGGTCGCCGTACCAGATCTGGAAGTCCGCGTTGGTGAACTCGGGGTGGAATTTGTAGATGGCGCTGGCCAGCAGGGTTTCCTGGCGTCGCGCCGGCCAGTACATCGGGTTGAGCGTCACGCCGCCGTAGATCCAGCAGGTGGTGTCGCGGGTGAACTGGGTGTTGGGCAGCGGCGGCAGGATAAAACTGGCGTGGCCGAGGAAGTCGCGGAACATCTCGATGGTCTTGCCACCGAAGCTGCTCGGCAGGTCATCGGCCGACACGCCACCGATCAGGAACTCGGCGATCTTGCGCGGCTCCAGGCTGCGCAGCCAGGAGCTGACTTCCTCGACCAGGCCCAGGCCCACGGTGTTGGAGGTGATCTTGCGTTCCAGGATCCAGTCCAGGGCTTCGGGGTTGGCAACGATATCGGTCAGCAGGTTGTGCATTTCCAGCACATCGATGTCCCGTTCGCGCATCTTGGTCACGAAGTCGAAATGGTCGCGCTTGGCCTGGGCTACCCAGAGCACGTCATCGAACAGCAGTTCATCGCAGTTGTTAGGGGTCAGCCGCTGGTGGGCCAAGCCTGGGGAGCACACCATGACTTTGCGCAGTTTGCCGGCTTCGGAATGTACGCCGTACTTCACTTTTTCCGTGGTCATTACAGATCCTCCAGTGAACATCAGTTACAGAGTCAGGAAGCCGTCGTAGAGGCCATAGGCAGCCACCAGGGCGCCAATGACGACTGCGGCGAAAATCAGCTTCTCGACGTTGGTGAAAATCGGTTTGCCCAGTTCATGCTTGGCCTTGGCGAACAGGATCGCGCCGGGGGCATAGAGCAGGGCGGACAACAGCAGGTATTTGACGCCGCCGGCGTAGAGCAGCCAGACCGCGTAGATCAGTGCGATCGCGCCGATAAACAGGTCTTTCCTGCGCTCCTTGAGGGCGTTTTCGTAGGTTTCGCCGCGTACCGCCAGCAGCAGCGCGTAGGCCGCCGACCACAGGTACGGCACCAGGATCATCGAGGTGGCGAGGTAGATCAGCGACAGGTAGGTACTGGCGGAAAACAGCGTGATCACCAGGAATATCTGGACCATGGCGTTGGTCAGCCACAGGGCGTTGGCCGGCACATGGTTGGCGTTTTCCTTGCGCAGGAACTCCGGCATGGTGTGGTCCTTGGCGGCGGCGAACATGATCTCCGCACACAGCAGCACCCACGACAGCAGCGCACCCAGCAACGAGATGATCAAGCCGACGCTGATCAGCACCGCACCCCAGTGGCCCACCACATGCTCAAGCACGGCGGCCATCGACGGGTTCTGCAGCTTGGCCAGCTCCGGTTGGGTCATGATGCCCAGGGACAGCACGTTCACCAGCATCAGGAACAGCAGCACGGTGATAAAGCCGATCACGGTGGCCTTGCCGACGTCGGAGCGTTTTTCTGCACGGGAGGAGAAGATGCTTGCGCCTTCGATACCGATGAACACCCACACGGTGACCAGCATCATGTTGCGCACCTGGTTCATCACGCTGCCCAGGTCCGGGTTTTTCACGCCCCAGATGTCAGCGGTGAAGATGTCCAGCTTGAAGGCGAACACGGCGATCAACACGAACAGCACCAGCGGCACCACCTTGGCGACCGTGGTCACCAGGTTGATGAACGCCGCCTCCTTGATCCCGCGCAGCACCAGAAAGTGCACGGCCCACAGCAAGACCGACGCGCCAATCACTGCCGCAGGTGTATTGCCTTCGCCGAAGATCGGGAAGAAGTAACCGAGGGTGCTGAACAGGAGGACGAAGTAACCGACGTTGCCCAGCCAGGCGCTGATCCAGTAACCCCAGGCCGACGAAAAGCCCATGTAGTCACCGAAGCCGGCCTTGGCATAGGCGTAGACGCCGCCGTCCAGGTCAGGTTTGCGATTGGCCAGGGTCTGGAAGACAAACGCCAGGGTCAGCATGCCCACGGCGGTAATTACCCAGCCGATCAATACCGCGCCAACATCGGCACTGGCGGCCATGTTTTGCGGCAGAGAGAAGATCCCGCCGCCAATCATTGAGCCGACGACAAGTGCAACCAGTGCGCCCAATCGAAGTTTTCCGGGAGATTCAGACATCGCATAACTCCAATGCAGGAGAAGAGAGACCACAGAATAATTCCGTGCGCTAATCAAACAGCTGACTCAGATCACTTCATTGGCACATTCCATTGTGAATTAATGACTTAGACTGGGAAATCGTGGGCAATAGTTTTCCGCGCAAAGGCGCTTTCCAGAGCGATCTCTGCGGTTTGGTCAATCATTTAGTGCTGCGTATGGACGTTTGAAACTAGCCCGTTTTCCCGAATGTGCAAACTTTTCGCAACGGCGACAATAAATAGCTTGGAAGCGACAAAGTATTCGGCGTATTTAAAATCTAAATAAGCCTAAACTATAAAAACTGTCATGCCGTTGAGTTATGAGCGTGGCGGTTTTATCGCTGTCTTTAATAAACGCTACACTCGCTGAGTTAATTAGTTGAGTGCACGGTTGTCAGCTCAAATCTTATTCAGGAGTCTGCATGTCTCAACCGACCCAGAAACTTCGGCTTGGCGCCCTGATTGCCCTGGTGGTGGGCTCGATGATCGGCGGGGGGATTTTCTCGTTGCCGCAGAACATGGCCGCGCGCGCGGAGGTGGGCGCGGTGTTGATCGGTTGGGCGATCACCGCCGTGGGCATGCTGACCCTGGCGTTTGTCTTCCAGACCCTGGCCAATCGCAAGCCGGAACTGGATTCCGGGGTGTACGCCTACGCCAAGGCGGGTTTCGGCGACTACATGGGTTTCTCATCGGCCTGGGGTTACTGGATCAGCGCGTGGATGGGCAACGTCGGTTATTTCGTGTTGCTGTTCAGCACCCTCGGCTATTTTTTCCCGGTATTCGGCCAAGGCAACACGCCGGTGGCCATCGGCTGCGCATCGTTGCTGCTGTGGGCCGTGCACTTCCTGGTGATGCGCGGGATCAAGGAAGCCGCGTTCATCAACCAGATCACCACCGTGGCCAAGCTGGTGCCGCTGCTGATGTTCGTGGTCATCGCCGCCGTGGCATTCAAGGCGGATATCTTCACGGCTGACATCTGGGGCCTGGAAAAGCCGCAATTCGGCAGTGTGGTGGACCAGGTGCGCAATATGATGCTGGTCACGGTATTTGTGTTTATCGGCATCGAAGGCGCCAGTGTGTATTCGGCGCGGGCCGAGAAGCGCGCGGATGTGGGGCGGGCCACGGTGATCGGCTTTCTCGGCGTGCTGGCGCTGTTGGTGCTGGTGAATGTGTTGTCCCTGGGCATCATGAGCCAGGCGGAACTGGCCGGCCTGCAAAACCCGTCCCTGGCCGGTGTGCTCGAGCATATCGTCGGGCCCTGGGGCGCGTTGCTGATCAGTATCGGCCTGGCCGTGTCGCTGCTGGGTGCCTTGTTGTCCTGGGCGCTGCTGTGTGCCGAGATCCTCTATGCCACCGCCCATGACAAGACCATGCCGGCCTTCCTGAAAAAGGAAAATGCCAACCAGGTGCCGGTCAACGCCTTGTGGCTGACCAATGTGATGATCCAGGTCTTCCTGGTGATCACGCTGTTTTCCCACAGCACCTACACCACCCTGATCTACCTGGCGTCGTCGATGATCCTCGTGCCTTACCTGTGGTCGGCGGCTTACGCGGTGTTGCTGAGCGGGCGCGGTGAAACCTATGAAGGTGCCCACCGCCATCGCATCAAGGACCTGCTGGTGGGGTTGATCGCCCTGGGTTACGCCGTATGGTTGCTCTACGCCGGGGGCCTTAAATACCTGCTGCTGTCGGCGCTGCTGTATGCGCCGGGCGTGATCCTGTTCGCGCTGGCCAAGCGCGAACAGGGCCAGCCGTTGTTCACCCATGTTGAGAAAGGCATTTTCAGCTGCGTGATCGCCGGCGCGGGGCTGGCGGCGTATGGGTTGTACAGCGGGGTGTTGTCGTTGTGATGGAGTGACGGTACTGGCCTCATCGGGAGCAAGCCCCCTCCCACATTTTGAATATGTTCACCCATCAAAGTGTGGGAGGGGGCTTGCTCCCGCTAGCGGCCGTCAAGTCACCATTGAGGCCGGTGGGAGCCCAATTCTCCCGCCGGCAAATCCCATTGCAATGGCGTACCGTTGATAGTCAGCGGGGGCAGCAGCCGATGGGCCTGGCCCCAGGCGGTCTGTTCGACGACCAGGCCTTGATCCCCTGGTTCTTCCTCGCGCAACGCCGGTTGGTCGGGCACTTGGCCTGCTTGCACCAGTAACGTTGCGGTGCGTGCCAACGACAACCGCGCCGAACCACCGCGCCCCGACTGCAACCGTTCGCCCAGCGCCTGAATCGCACTGGCCGCCATCAGATACCCGGTCGCGTGATCCAGCGCCTGCAACGGCAGTGGCAGCGGTTTATCCGCGTGTTTCCAGAGCATGCCGGCCTCGGCGATCCCGCTGCTCATCTGCACCAGGCTGTCGAAGCCCCGGCGATTACGCCATGGGCCGCTCCAGCCGTAGGCGTTGAGGCTGACATCGATCAGGCCGGGGGCGAGGTGTTGCAGTTCGGGGGCGGTGTAGCCCAGATGCTCCAGGGCGTCAGCGCGGTAACCGTGGAGCAGGATGTCGGCGTCCCTGAGCAAACGCTCGAAAACCCGCCGGCCTTCGGGCGTTTTCAGGTCCAGGCGCGCGCAGCGTTTGCCCAGGGTCATTTCCGGGACTACGCCGGGTTCGTTCCAGGTGGGTGAGTCGATGCGTAGGACATCCGCGCCGAGGCCGGCAAGGAAACGACTGGCCACCGGGCCGGCCAATACGCGGGTCAGGTCCAGCACCTTGAGGCCGGCCAGCGGGCGTGCCAGCGAGCCGTGCCAGGGTTTGTCGGTCGTGGTTTCGAAGGTCTGGCGTTGGACCAGCGCCTCGGCGTTCACCGCCAACCCCTGCGGGTGTTGCTGCCAGGCTTGCCACGCACGCATCTGCGCGGCGCAGCCACCTTGGTCGATAATCGCCTGTTCCAGTTCTGCCGCGTTCCACCCCGCGACCTTGCCGGCCATCCCGGCGCGGTCGGCGACCTTGCCCAGCACCCGTTCGGCGGCGGCACGGTGATGAGGCGCGTTGGTGTGCAGGCGAATCCAGCCATCGGCGCTGGCGTAATCGCCGGCCACCGGATCCCACAACGGTGGCACTTGCCAGCCCAGCGGGCGGATCGAGGACGAGAACCAGAAAGAGGCGAGGCGTCGGTCCACGGTCACGTCGGGCAGGCGCCCGGTCTGTTGCCGGATCAACTGAGCGACGGCCTGCCCGGCGGCGCCGATGCTGGCACTGGCCAGTTCGGTGACGGCGAAGGTCGAGGGCAGGGCGCCAGCCTCGGTGAAGGTCGGCGGGGTGTGGGGTAGATCGAGTGCGGCTTGGATGGGAGTCAGCAGGTCAGTCATCAAAGGCCCTCCGTAAGAGAAGGGCCACTATAGAAGATCATCACACCGGCGTGACAACTCCTGGTTCCAACGGCAGGTCGATGCTGGCGATAAAACCACCGGCTGGGTGATTGGCCAGGATCAGGCTGCCACCGTGGCGTTCGGCCGCGCGTCGCGCGATCGCCAGGCCCAGGCCGTGGCCTTGGGCGGTCTGGCCGGGAGCGCGGTAGAACGGTTCACCGAGTTGGCTCAGGTGTTCGGCGTCCACACCGGGGCCATGGTCGCGCACGCTGATCAGGATACGTTCGCCCTGGCGCTGTGCGTGCAATTCAATGGGTTGTCCCGGCGGGTTGAAGCGCTGGGCATTGCGCAGCAGGTTATCCACAGCCCGTTCGATCATGGTCGGCCAGCCCTTCAGTTGCAGGTCGGCATCGGTGCTCAGTTGCACCACCTGGTCCGGCGCGCTGAGTTGGGCATCCTTTTGCAGGGTTTTGAGCAGGGTGATGAGGTCGACGTCTTCGGCGCTTGCATTGTCGGCATCGACGCGGGCCAGCACCAGGATCTCGCTGATCAGCGCTTCCAGGCGATCGCATTCGCGGGTCAGGCGTGGCCAGAGTTTTTCCCGTTCTTCGGGGCTGGCGCGTTCGGCCAGGGCCAGGGCAATGCGCAGGCGCGCGAGGGGCGAGCGCAGCTCATGGGACACATCGCGCAGCAGCTGGCGTTGACTGCCGATCAGGCTTTGCAGGCGTGCGCCCATGCGGTTGAAGTCGGTGGCGAGTACGCCGAACTCATCGCGGCGGTTGGCCAGTTGCGCCAGGCTGTTCTGCTGGTAGGTGGCCTGGCCGAGGTCATGCACCGCGCCGCGTAGGCGGCTCAGTGGGCGGGTGATGGACAAGGTGACGAACAGGCTGAACAAGGTCAGCACCACCAGGGCAATCGTCAGTGCGCTCAAGGGCCATGTCAGGCTGCTGCGGTGCCACTCGTCCAGCTCCGGGTGCGGGATGCGGTAGATCAACAGGTAGGTATCGCCGGTCTTCTCGCTGGTGTACTCGGCGGTCAGGCGTCGCCAGGGCAGATGGCCTTCCTTGCTGTCGTTCTGTCGGGCTTCAAAGGCGGCGGCGCGGCGCGGGAAGGTGCCGCGCACCACCGGCTCGCCGCTTTCGTTGAGCACTTGCACGTCGATGTGGTACTGGCGCTTGCGCTGTTGCAGCAGGTCCTGGGCGGCATCCTCGCCCTGGGCCTCGTAGAGTTGGGTCCACTCTTGCGCGAGGTTATTGAGGCCGGGGTGGCGGCTGAGAATCCAGGCATCCTGGTTAAGCATGTGCCCAAGCAGGATCGACAACCCGGCAACCAGGGCGATGGCCAGCCAGAAACTGGCCAGGATGCGCCAGAACAATGAACGCACAGGAAACCCTCAAACAGGAAAAGCCCAGTGGCGGTGGCCACTGGGCTGGGAGTGTTAACGCGGGTGCATTATTGCGCTTTTTGCGGCTGTTGCGCTTTCCAGGCCTGGAATTCCTTCCATTCGGCACGGCGCTGTTCTTGCTTCTTGACGATCTCGTCGAACTTCTTCTGCTGGTCAGGCTTGAGCACGGCGCGGATATCGGCCTGGGTCTTCTGCTTGCCGGCGGCGATTTCATCCTGCATGGCTTTCTGGTCGGCGGCCGGGAGTTTGTCCAGGTACTTTTTGACCAGGTCTTTGCGAGCGTGCCATTGGTCGCCCATCAGCTTGCCGATCTGTTCGCGCTGTTCGCGGCTCAGGTCCAGTTGGCTGAAGGGGCCGCCTTTGCCGCGCGGACCGTGTTCACCGCCGTGGCCCGGGCCACCCATCATGTGCCCTTCAGGGCCGCCCATCGGGCCTGGACCTTCTGGCAGTGCGGCCATGGCAACGGTCGGCAGGGCGGCGGCGAACATCAAAGCGATAAGGGTCTTGCGCATGGTGATTCTCCTGTCTCTATTCCGGTGAGTCCGGATGTGAGTAGATTACGGAGATCAAGGTCAGCGGCGGTCAGGTGTGGGTAAAGCTTGGGTAAAGAGGGTTTTGTTGTGAACTGACAAAACCCTGCAGGAGCGAAGGGGACTTAGAGGCTGTAGTAGTAGCCCCGGCTGCGCAACGCCACGATTCGTGGCCGGCCATCCGGGTGCGGGCCGATCTTCTTGCGCAGGTTGCTGACGTGCATGTCCAGGCTGCGATCGTAAAGGGTCAGCTTGCGGCCCAGGGCGATCTGCGCCAGTTCCTGCTTGTCCAGCGGTTCGCCGGGCTGGCGCAATAAAGCTTCCAGCAGGCGGCTTTCGGAGACGGTGAGGGTGAATTCCTGCTCATCGATGCTGACCACGCCGCGCACCGGGCTGAAGCACAGGTCGCCCAGTTCCAGTTGGCTGGAGACGGCGGCCGGGTGGCTGCGGCGCAATACCGCGCGTAGGCGCGCGGTAAGTTCGCGCGGGTCGCAGGGCTTGGCCAGGTAGTCGTCGGCGCCCAATTCCAGGCCGAGGATGCGGTCCAGGGGTTCGCCCCGCGCCGAAAGCATCAGCACCGGCAGCTCCGGATGGTCGTTGCGCAATTGCTTGAGTAGCTCCAGGCCGCTGCCGTCGGGCAGCATCACGTCGAGCACCACCGCTGCCGGGGCGCTGTCGGCCAAGGCTTTGCGCGCGCTCAAGCCATCGTGGCAGGCGCGCACCTGGAAACCTTCCTGGCTCAGCCAACTGCTCAGCAGCTCGCAGAGCTCCTGGTCATCATCTATCAGTAACAGCTCGCTCATGACTCACTCAATTTAGCCATTGTCGACGGCGACGGTGCCCACCGCTGGCGAAGATCCCGCACAACAGGGCGATCAGTGCGACGGCCCCACCGGTGACGAACCATTGTTGCTGCTCGGTCAGCCAGCGGGTCAAGGCGCCGCCCTGTGCATCTTTGAGTTGCTGGGCCAGGCGTTGGTTCTCCTGGCGAAGGCGACTCAATTGAGCGCTTTCGCGGGTGGCATCCGCGCTTTGCAGTTGCTTGCTCAGTTCTTCACGTTGCCGTTCGCTTTCTTTCAAGCGTTGCTGCAACTCGGTGATCTGGGCGCCGGCGCTCAAGGACAGGGGCGTGGAACTGCCGGTGCTCGAGGTTTCTTCAGCGTGGGCCGTAGCCCCGATCATTAACACTGCCAATAGACACAACTGACGTAAGCGCATCGGAACTCCTGATTCCACACGAATATTCAGAACGTTGTCGGCAGGTTGCCGAGAATAATGAGCAATCAGGCGTGCGCCGCCCTCAATAGGTTCGGCGCCACCAGGATCAGGGCAGGACTTGCTTGAAGGGTTTGATCACTACGTCGGCGTAGACACCTGCGGCGACATAGGGATCGGCCTTGGCCCAGGCCTGGGCATCGGCCAGCGAGGGGAACTCAGCGACGATCAGGCTACCGGTAAAACCGGCGTCGCCCGGGTCGTTGCTGTCCACGGCCGGGTGCGGGCCGGCCAGCACGATGCGGCCTTCGGCTTGAAGGACTTTCAGGCGCTCGACGTGGGCCGGGCGCACGGACAGGCGTTTTTCCAGCGAGTTGGCGACGTCGGTGGCAATGATGGCGTAGAGCATGTCAGTCCTCGGTTTTCGGCGTGGTAGGCTCGGTGTCATGCAGGTGGCGCGACAGGTAGATGCCCTGGGCGACCAGGAACAGCACGGTCATGCCCAGGCTGCCGAACACTTTGAAGTCGACCCAGTAGTCCTGGAAGGTAAACGCCACGAACAGGTTGGCGGCGCCGCAGAAGATGAAAAACGCGATCCAGGCCAGGTTCAAGCGTGTCCACACCGGTTCCGGCAGGGTCAGCGCGTGGCCCATGATCCGCTTGATCAGCAGGCGATCACCGATGAAGTGGCTGCCGATGAACGCCAGGGCGAACAGCCAGTTCACCACCGGCGCTTTCCATTTCAGGAAGGTTTCGCTGTGGAAGGCCAGGGTCAGGCTGCCGAAGACCAGGCAGGCGACCAGGGTCAGCCACTGGCTTTTTTCCAGTTTGCGCTGGGAAATGAAGATGGCGCCGTAGACCACCACAGAGCTGATGATGAGCACGGCGGTGGCACTGTAGATGCCGCCGACAGTCAGCTCATGGCCGGCCAGGTCGATGACCCTGGGGTCGAGTTTGTAAACGATGAAAAACAGCAACAGCGGGATGAAGTCGATGAATTGTTTCACAGTAAGAGCCAGAAGCTGGATGTGGCGGCATAATAACAAACATCCTTGGTTGCGATAGCGCCAGCTGACTTGAGGTTACACCCCCCCGTGAATGTTGATTTGCACTGCCACAGCACGGCCTCCGACGGCGCCCTGGCGCCTGCGGTACTGGTTGCGCGTGCGTTTGAAAAAGGCGTGCGAGTCCTCTCGTTGACCGACCACGACACCCTCGAGGGCCTCGACGAAGCCCGTACAACCGCCCATGCCCTGGGCATGCAGCTGGTCAATGGGGTGGAATTGTCCTGCACCTGGGGCGGCGCCACCATTCATGTGCTCGGCTACGGTTTCGATCAAAAAGCTGCGCCGCTGGTGGAGGCTATCGCGCAATTGCACGATGGCCGCTGGCTGCGGTCCGAAGAAATAAGCCGAAAACTCGGCCTTAAAGGCATGCCCAACGCCCTCGACGGCGCCCGCGCCATCCAGCAGGAACTGGGTGACAGCGGCAACGCGCCGGCCCGTCCGCACTTTGCCGACTGGATGGTGCGTGAGGGTTTTGTCAAAGACCGCGCCGAAGCCTTTCGCAAATGGCTGGGCGCCGGCAAGTTGGGCGATGTGAAGCAACATTGGCCGACCCTCGAAGACACCGTCGAGACCCTGCGGGCCTCCGGGGCCTGGGTCAGCCTGGCCCATCCCTGGCATTACGATTTCACCCGCAGCAAGCGTCGCAAGCTGATTGGCGACTATATTGGAGCGGGTGGTCACGCGATTGAAGTGGTCAACGGCTTTCAACCCGCCGAACAGGTGGGCAGCCTGGCGATCCTTGCTCGCGAATTTGGTCTGCTGGTCAGCGCCGGCAGTGACTTTCATGGCCCTGGCGGCTGGTCCGAGATCGGCGAGTACCGCGCGGTCCCGGAAGATTTGCCGCTGTTGTGGGGGAGATTCAAGCATGACCCCATTATTGCCACCGTCTGAACAGGTAGAACCCGTGAGTCAATTCTTCCAGATTCATCCGGAAAACCCCCAGGCGCGCCTGATCAAGCAGGCCGTAGAGATCATTCGCGCCGGCGGTGTGGTGATCTACCCAACCGATTCGTCCTACGCCATCGGTTGCCAGATCGGTGACAAGGGCGCCGTCGAGCGTGTCAGACGCCTGCGCCAGCTGGATGACAAGCACAACTTTGCGCTGATCTGCAGCGACTTGTCCCAGCTGGGCCTGTTCGCCAAGGTCGACACCGGCACCTTCCGCCTGCTCAAGGCCCACACGCCCGGGCCCTACACCTTTATCCTCAACGCCACCCGCGAAGTGCCGCGCCTGCTGCTGCACCCGAAAAAACGCACCATCGGCTTGCGGGTGCCGGAGCATCCTATCGCCCTGGCGTTGCTGGCCGAGTTGGGTGAGCCGTTGATGAGTGTGTCGTTGATCATGCCCGGCGACACCGAGCCCCTGGAAGACCCATACGAAATGCGCCAATTGCTGGAAAAACAGGTCGACCTGATCATCGACGGCGGTTTCGGCGGCAACAAGGCCTCCACCGTGATCAACCTGGCCGACGGCGAACCTGAAGTGATCCGTGTCGGTTGCGGCGATCCTGCGCCCTTTATGGCCGAGGCCTGAATGTCAGCCGTGGAAACCGTCGACAGCCAGGCGGGCGCCCAGCAGGAGCTGCCGTTTGCCATGGTCTACGGCCAGGCGGTGCTGGAAATGCCGCTGGACCTGTACATTCCGCCGGACGCCCTGGAGGTCTTCCTTGAGGCTTTCGAGGGCCCGCTGGACTTGCTGCTGTACCTGATCCGCAAACAGAACATCAACATCCTCGACATCCCGGTGGCGGAAATCACCCGCCAGTACATGGGCTATGTCGAGTTGATGCAGTCGGTACGCCTGGAACTGGCTGCCGAGTACCTGGTGATGGCCGCCATGCTCGCCGAGATCAAGTCGCGCATGCTGTTGCCGCGGGCGGAGACGGTCGAGGCCGAAGAGGATGACCCGCGCGCCGAACTGATCCGCCGGCTGCAGGAATACGAGCGCTTCAAGGCCGCCGCCGAAGGTATCGACGGCCTGAGCCGCGTCGGTCGCGACGTGGTAGTACCCAAGCTTGACGCCCCCGAAGCCCGCGCGCGCAAGCTGCTGCCGGACGTGAGCCTGGAAGAGTTGCTGATGTCCATGGCCGAGGTGCTGCGCCGTGGCGATATGTTCGAGCACCACCAGGTCAGCCGCGAGGCCCTGTCCACCCGCGAGCGCATGAGCGATGTGCTCGAACGCCTCAAGGGCGGCGGGTTTGTGCCGTTTGTGGAGCTGTTCACGGCGGAGGAAGGGCGCCTGGGGGTGGTGGTGACCTTTATGGCGGTCCTCGAACTGGTCAAGGAGTCCTTGGTCGAGCTGGTCCAGAATGAGCCTTTTGCGGCTATCCACGTGCGGGCGCGAGCCGAATAAAGAGCTGAAACGATGAATCTGACTGAACCCCGCGAACTGGCCCCGTTGCTGGAGGCCTTTCTCCTGGCCTCGGGTAAGCCGCAATCCCTGGAGCGTCTGTTCGAACTGTTTGAGGAAGCCGAGCGCCCTGAACCGCCGGTGTTCAAGAAGGCATTGGAAATCCTGCGCAAATCCTGCGACGGCCGCGCCTTTGAACTGCGCGAGGTGGCGTCGGGTTATCGCCTGCAGATCCGTGAGAAGTTTTCCCCGTGGGTCGGCCGCCTCTGGGAAGAACGCCCGCAGCGCTATTCACGGGCGATGCTGGAGACCATGGCGCTGATCGCCTATCGCCAGCCCATCACCCGTGGCGAAATCGAGGACGTGCGGGGCGTGGCGGTCAACAGCCATATCGTCAAGACGCTGCTGGAGCGTGAGTGGATCCGCATCGTCGGCTACCGCGACGTGCCCGGCAAACCGGCGATGTTCGCCACCACCAAGGTGTTCCTCGACCATTTCAACCTGAAAAACCTCGACGACCTGCCGCCCCTGGCCGAATTGCGCGAGATGGAAGCCGAGCCGGTACTCGACTTCGACGACGCCCCGGTCCCGGCGAGCCTGCAGGAACTGGCCGACGCCACCGCCGAGCCGGAAGAGCCCAAGGACGAAACCAGTTTCCATACGTTGTTGCTGGAACTGGACGACATGGAGCAGGGCATCAAGACCGACTTTGATGATTTGCTGCGCGATGGTGCGGCCGAGCCGGACGCCCAGGTGAACGTGGAGGTCGAGCCTGAACCTGAGGACGATATCCTCGGCGTGGCTGAAGCCCGCGAAAAACTCCTGGCCGCCGTTGCCGCCCTCGAACAACCGCCCCTGAGCGATGAAGAAGACGAAGCCCGGGCCCTGGCCGAGGCCATCGAGAACGAACGCCGCCAGTTCGAAGACTGACGCACTCGAATGTGGAGCCTGGGGCATCACCGGTCGGCGGAAAAACCAATGACCTCGCGCTTATCGACTAGTCTCTGATGCGCAATGCGCGCCATGGGCGTATGATTCGCGACCCTTTGCCGACCTATTCGGCCAAAGCCCCGCTTTCAACACTCTTCAGGCCACGCCTGAATCGACCCACCGGGAGGTGCTTAAGATGAACGACAAAGACCAGAACGACAGCCAGGAAATCGGCCCTGCAGGCGAAAAGCTGCAAAAGGTGCTGGCGCGTATCGGCGTGGGCTCGCGCCGCGACGTCGAAGCCTGGATCACCCAGAAGCGCATCAAGGTCAACGGCGTCGAGGCCACCCTTGGCCAGCGCGTCGACCTGCACGATGCAATCACCATTGATGGCAAGGTCATCAAGCGTGAAGAGGCCGCCGAATCGGTGCGCCGCGTGATCATGTACAACAAGCCCGATGGCGAGATCTGCACCCGTGACGACCCGGAAGGCCGTCCGACCGTGTTCGACAAGATGCCCAAGCCCAAGGAAGGCCGTTGGATCAACATCGGTCGTCTCGACATCAACACCACCGGCTTGCTGATGTTCACCACCGACGGTGAATTGGCCAACCGCCTGATGCACCCGTCCTACGAGATGGACCGCGAATACGCCGTGCGTGTGCGTGGTGAAGTCGATGACGAGATGATCGAACGCCTCAAGGCCGGCGTGGTGCTGGAAGACGGCCCGGCCAAGTTCACCGACATCAAGCAGGCGCCGGGCGGTGAAGGTTTCAACCACTGGTACCACTGCGTGGTGATGGAAGGCCGTAACCGTGAAGTGCGTCGCCTGTGGGAATCCCAGGGCCTGGTGGTCAGCCGCCTGAAGCGCGTGCGTTTTGGTCCGGTGTTCCTCAACTCCGACCTGCCGATGGGCCGCTGGCGTGAAATGAGCCAGTACGAAGTCGACATCCTCAGCGCCGAAGTCGGCCTGACGCCGGTCGCCATGCCGCAGATGAACGCCAAGAGCAAAGACAAGCTCGATCGTATGCAGCGTAAATCGTCGCGCCCCGTGGCCCGCACCGAACGTGTTGCCCGCACCCTGCGCCCGGCGCTGGATGCACCGGCGACCGGTGGGCGTATCTCGCGTCAACCGCATATCGAAGGCGAGCGTCGCCCCACCGCGCCATCGCGCCAGGAAGGCGAACGTGCGCCACGCACCCCACGCCCAGCCGGTCGTGGTGACGCGCCAAGCGGTGGTCGCAGCAACCGTGGTGACGCCGGTCGCGGTGCTCCGGCATCCGATCACCCAGCCGACAGTGCCAACACCAAGCGCCCGGCCAAGCCCGCGCCGAAAAAGCGCCCAGGCCTGAAGCTGGTGGCGGACGAGCCATCGGGCAAGCGCCGTGGCGCACCGGCCGGTTCGGGTCAGCGTCCAGGCTTTGGTCGCAAAAAGCCGCAGTGATGTAAACGCAGCACAACAACGCCAACCCTAGGGTTGGCGTTTTTTTTGCCTTGGAATAGAGGTAAAACATGTGGGAGGGGGCTTGCTCCCGATAGCGGTGTATCAGCTTGCCAATCCGGCGACTGACGCACCGCTATCGGGAGCAAGCCCCCTCCCACCGCTGGATCTCCATCATTTTCAAGCTCGGTGTTCAGAACGCAAAAGTGCCGTCAAACACCGGTTTGTCATCCAGCGCCAACACCCCACTGGCAAAGATCAGGTCCAGGTGATGACTGCCTTTCTGGCCGCCACCCAAGCCCAGGTGCAAGCCGCAATGGCGTTCCTCGAAACCGGCGTTGCGCGCATACAGGTCCTTCACCCCTTCATTGGTGCCAATCCCCAGCTCCTCCACCCGGCGGTTGGACGGGTTGGCATTCAGATATTTATTGAAGTCGTCGGCCAGCCCCGGCACGTCACTGGCCACGCTGCAGATGGTCGAGTTTTCGATCCACAGTTCCAGCGGTGATTGCAGCACGCCGTACTTGCGCGCGAAGGGGATGGTGCTGAGAAAGGTGCCGACGAACCGCACCTGGCCATTGATGGCTTCGCTGTGGGTGGCGATTTCGCCGGGGGCCAGGTCGTGGTTGCCGATGCCGTTGATATTGGTCCACTTCTTGATGCTGCTCATGGGCGCCTGCAGGCGTGAGCCGTGTTTGTCGGTAAAGCTCAGCACAGCGGCTTGGGACATGCGCCGGATCAGCGTGGCGTTCAGGTCGGCGATGCGCTGCGGCTCGACGCTGAAGGTGTCGTAGAAGTAGTCGCCGTAATCCTTGAACAGCAGGGATTTCTTCCAGTGTTCGGCCATCACGCCTTGCAGGGCACGGATAAAGTCCGGGCCTTCTGCGCGCGGGTTGGGCAGGGTGGAGGAATCGTAGAGGAACAGGTACAGGTCGCAGGCTTCGATGGCCTGCGCCAGGCTGTCGCTGTCGGCCAGGTCCAGACGCTGCACCTGGAAGTTGAAACGGGCGGCGCTGCTCTGGGCGATCGCCTGGGCGATGGCGTCGTAGCGCTCGGTGTGGCCCAGCAGCACAGTGGGGCAGTTCAGGGCGCTGAGGGCCGGATGGTGTGCAAGGTAGTAGAGAAAGTGTTCAACGGCGCGGGCCTTGTCCATGACGTATGTCCTTGTGTGCCTTGGGTAAGGAGGCAGGTGCCGTGCACAGCACCTGCCGAATACGTGCCGGGTGTCAGAACGGCCACATCGCCGTGCCAAATGGCACCACGGCATCGGCTTGCATCATTTCAACGGCGGCCTCGTGGGTCGGCGCTTCAAACCAATCGTCGAGCTGCAGTTCGGTTTCCAGGTCGTTTTCCAGTGCTTGCATGGTGTATCTCCTAGAGGACGTTGTTTGAGAACGGCTTGCCAGCGGGCTTCGCTGGGCAAGTGAAAGAACCTAGGTGAGAGTGTTTGGTAATGCAAAAATTTTATTGACACGGTCTCATTTGGATTTTTTCTTCTGTTTTTTCGCCGGCTTTTTTTCTTCAGGAAATACAGTGAGCTGGCGTCGCTAATGGCGATGAATTTTCCTGCCGCCATTTTTTCAAAAACTTACAGATGTAACGCCGATTTTCCATGCTGTAACGATTAATTTACGTGTGGCTCGCGGCATGATTGGCCTATTTACCGCTGTAAGGAATACCTGACAGATCGTCGCACGTGCTCTGCGGGTACGGCTGGAAGCTGTCGAGCGGTGTACAATGCGCCGCGTTTTACTGTGACCCCCTTGCGTAACCACGCAAAAGGCCAAGACCTCAGGGTTTACCCACCCTGATCACTCCGCCTGGCCACGAGCCCGGCGGGTTCGATTTCGTCACAGATAAAAACAAACAGGTGACGCATGACCGTTAGAAAGACGCTGTACTCCTGGTGCCTGCGCTGGGGTTTGAGCGGCGCTGCTTGAGTCGGTAATTCAAGGCAGCAACCTGCATTCAACATCATCAAACCTTGCGTGAGACCCTTTTCATGAGTGAACCCCATTCCTCTTCAGGCGAGCTGAAACGCGGCCTGAAAAATCGGCATATCCAGTTGATCGCCCTCGGTGGCGCCATCGGCACCGGCCTGTTCCTGGGCTCGGCCGGCGTGCTCAAATCCGCCGGCCCGTCGATGATCCTGGGTTATGCCATCTGCGGCTTCATTGCCTTCATGATCATGCGCCAGCTTGGCGAAATGATCGTCGAAGAGCCGGTCGCCGGTTCCTTCAGCCACTTTGCCCACAAGTACTGGGGCGGTTTCGCCGGCTTTCTGTCGGGCTGGAACTGCTGGATCCTGTACATCCTGGTGGGCATGTCCGAGCTGACAGCCGTCGGCAAATACGTGCACTACTGGTGGCCGGAGATCCCGACCTGGGTCTCGGCGGCGGCGTTCTTCGTGCTGATCAACCTGATCAACCTGGCCAACGTCAAAGTCTTTGGCGAAGCGGAGTTCTGGTTCGCCATCATCAAGGTGGTGGCTATCGTCGGCATGATCGCCCTGGGCAGCTACCTGCTGGTCAGCGGCAGCGGCGGCCCGCAAGCCTCGGTGAGCAACCTGTGGGAACACGGCGGCTTCTTCCCCCATGGCGTCAGCGGCTTGGTGATGGCCATGGCGATCATCATGTTCTCCTTCGGCGGCCTGGAAATGCTCGGCTTTACCGCCGCCGAAGCCGACCAGCCACGCACCGTGATCCCCAAGGCGATCAACCAGGTGATCTACCGCATCCTGATCTTCTACATCGGCGCCCTGGTGGTGTTGCTGTCGCTGACGCCTTGGGACAGCCTGCTGGCCACCCTCAACGCCTCCGGCGATGCCTACAGTGGCAGCCCGTTCGTGCAGGTGTTCTCCATGCTGGGCAGCAACACCGCCGCGCATATCCTCAACTTCGTGGTGTTGACGGCGGCGTTGTCGGTGTACAACAGCGGTACCTACTGCAACAGCCGCATGCTGCTGGGCATGGCCGAGCAGGGTGATGCGCCCAAGGTGCTGGCAAAGATCGACAAGCGCGGCGTGCCGGTGCGTTCGATCCTCGCGTCGGCGGCGGTCACGCTGGTGGCGGTGTTGATGAACTACTTCATCCCGCAACATGCTCTGGAACTGCTGATGTCCCTGGTGGTGGCCACGCTGGTGATCAACTGGGCGATGATCAGCTTCTCCCACCTCAAGTTCCGCCAGCACATGAACCGCACCGGCCAGGTGCCTTTGTTCAAGGCGTTGTGGTACCCGTACGGCAACTATGTGTGCCTGGCGTTCGTGGTGTTTATCCTGGTGATCATGCTGATGATTCCGGGGATCCAGGTGTCGGTGTACGCGATCCCGCTGTGGGTGGCGTTTATGGCGGTGTGTTATTGGATCAAGAACAAGCGCAGTGCTGAAGCGGCGTTGAGCACCGCGAGTGCGGCGTTGAAGTAAACAGGCGCCTACCTGGAAAACCCCGCATCCTGCATAGGGCGCGGGGTTTTGCATTTTGAAGCCGTCAACTTTTTGAAATCACACCGCTCATGTATTCATTCAAGTCGCGAAAATCCTTAACGTTCCAGGCATGCGGCGCGACTTTCACCCCATTCTCGCGCAGCGTTTTTGGGATCAGGTCTCCATTCGGGCGAAGTATGACCGACGACACAATCACGCCCGGATAAGCCGCCAGCCGTTTTTTGAAGGCTGGGGTTGTCAGGTCAGGTGTAGGCGGGTTGCTTTTCCTGGCCAACGGCCCCGTTGCCTTGAGGTCTGGCCCGTGGCACATGGCGCAGCGCTGTGAATAGAGGTTTTTGCCATTGGCGTTATCTGCAAAGGACAGTGACGTTTGAATGAGTGATAAGGTGCCGAGCAAAGTGATCAACAGTATTTTCATTGTCATGCGTCCTTGTTGTTGAGGTTGTTGTCCTGATTGGGCGTGTCTGTTGTCTAGGGTTTATTGAGTGATGCTGGTTATTTCCAACAACGTGCACCTGCCCGATGCCGAAATCGAGCTGACCGCCATCCGCGCCCAGGGCGCCGGCGGGCAGAACGTCAACAAGGTGTCGAGCGCGGTGCACCTGCGGTTTGATATTCCGGCGTCGTCGCTGCCGGCGTTCTACAAGGAGCGACTGCTGGCACTGCGTGACAGCCGTATCACCAGCGAAGGCGTGCTGGTGCTCAAGGCCCAGCAGTACCGGACCCAGGAACAGAACCGCGCCGACGCGCTGGAACGCCTGGTGGAGCTGATCCTCAGTGCCACCAAGGTCGAGAAGAAGCGCCGCCCGACCAAGCCCACCCTGGGCTCGAAAAAGCGTCGCCTGGAATCCAAGACCAAGCGCGGCAGCATCAAGGCCGGGCGCGGCAAGGTTGATTTCTAGGCATCGCGCGTTTCGCGGGCCTTGGGTGCTTGCCGGTACAGGTAGACACTCAGCAGCAGCCCACCGAGGGCGGCGAGGGCGGCGAACAGGAAGATCGACGCAAAACCGAAACCTGCCGCCACGGCCCCGGCCAGCGGCCCGGTAATGCCCAGCGACAGGTCGATAAACAGCGAATAGGCGCCCACCGCCGAACCACGGCTGGACGCGGGCACCAGGTTGACCGCCTCCACCCCCAGCGCCGGAAACACCAGGGAAAAGCCGAACCCACTCAACGCCGCGCCGGCCAGGGCCAGGTTGGCATCCGGCGCCAGCCACAACAGCAGCAGGCCGAGGATCTCCACCGACAGGCAGGCGATCGCCACGCGAAAGCCGCCGATACGGTTGATCAAGTTGCCGAACAGCAGGCGTGCACCGATAAAGCTGGCGCCGAACAGGCTCAATGCCCACACCGCGTTATCCCAATGCTGGGTGGTGTAATACAGGGTGATAAAGGTGGCGATGGTGCCAAAGCCGATGGAGCCCAGGGCCAGCGCGCAGCCGTGGGGCAGGACTCGGCCCAGGACGTTCATGAACGGCAGGCGCACACCGGCCACAATCGGCGCGGCCACTTTGTTCCAGGCCAGCAGCACGCCGACGACCGCCAGCAGGATAATGCTGACACCCATGCTCCACAGTCCGAAATGCCTCACCAGCAGCACACCCAACGGCGCACCGACCGCCAGCGCGCCGTAACTGGCGATGCCGTTCCACGAAATGACCTTGGCGGTATTGGCCGCGCCCACCCGGCCGATGCCCCAGCCGATGGCACCTGAGCCCACCAGGCTTTCTGCGCTGCCCAGTACCAATCGACCGATGAGCAGGCTGGCCAGGCTGACGGCCGGCACGCTTGAAAACCACGCCGCAAGCAACATGAACACGCCGCTCGCGCCGCAGCCCACCAGGCCGATCAGCACCGCCCGCTTACTGCCCAGGTTATCGATGATTTTGCCCGCATACGGGCGGCTCAGCAGCGTGGCCAGGTACTGCACGCTGATTACCAGGCCGGCGATCACCGCGCCGTAGCCCAGTTCACTGTGGACATAGCCCGGCAACACGGCCAGGGGAATGCCGATATTCAGGTAGCCGATAAAGGTGAACAACACGATGGAAACAACTTGCAGCGTGACCGCCATGGGGCGCTGGGTATCTGGCATGGGAGAGGTCCACTGTCGCAGCAGGTAAAGATAGGCTGCTAATGATACCGGGGCTTGGGCGTGCGCAGGGCGGTAAAACGCAAAAACGTCAGATCAAAAAGACGTCAGGCTTGAAGGGGGGCGAGTAACTGGGTGGTGACCAGGGCGGCCAGGGCGTTTTCCTGGGTGCCGAAGCGCTTGAGCAGCAAGGCTTGTTTGTCCGCGCTGAGGCGGTTCCACACATCGACCATCTGCAGGGCGGTGTCGAGTACGGCGGTGTCCGGGAGGGTGTCTGTCATGGCGGGTACCTCGGGGGTGATTCAGGCAGTGTGGAAAGCGTTCAAAGGTACGCTTTCCACACGGTCTGGTACGGCGTCAGTCCTGGCTCTTGCTGTCGACTGGTTTTGCTTCTTTGGCCTCAGGCTGCTTTGCGCTGGCCTGCTGCGGTGTTGGCTGCTCAGTTTCGTGCAGGCTTGGGAAGGGGAGATTAGGTATCTCGTGCATCGTCGTCGCTCCTCGCAAAGTCTGTTTTTTCAATCGCAGGTGATTCCGCGCTCTCAAAAAGCCTTGGCAGGATACAGCACTGTAAATGACAAAAAGACTTTTATATCGCCGGGTGTACGAACCTTTTATCGTTTTTACGCAAGTGACAAGAGGTCACATCGCTCAGAACGGCACCTTGCCCAGGATCATGTCGCGGTACATCACAAAATCCCCGAGCAAGCTGTAGAACGGGTGCTGGAAGGTCGCCGGACGGTTCTTTTCGAAGAAGAAGTGCCCGATCCAGGCAAAACTGTAACCGGCAATCGGCACGGCCAATAATAGCCCCAGTGAGCCTCGGCCGATGGCATAGGCCAGGATGCCGATCACCAGGGTAGTGCCGATAAAGTGCAGGCGCCGGCAGGTGCTGTTGCCGTGCTCAGTCAGGTAATAGGGGTAAAACTCGGCAAAGCTATTGAATCGCTTGAGGTTTTCCACTGTGGCCGGCCCTTTGATTGTTGTGCCGCCCAACAGATGTTCGGCGGGGAGCTTATTTGAGTCTAGAGTGATCAGTGGTAACAGCCAGTGACAATAGATGCCACTTTAGTATCCTTGGCTTTCCTGGCTGCCGTTTTGAGCCTGCTTTATTAAGAAGACGCCATGAGCGAACGAACAACTTCTGCAAGCTGGGCGATGGGGATAGTCAAGGCACTGGAAATGGACGGCCTGGATTGCCGCGCCTTGTTCAAGCAACTGGGCCTGGACTACGCCGCCCTGAGTGACCCCGATGCACGGTTCCCGCAAGACTCCATGACCCGCCTGTGGCAGCGCGCGGTCGAGCTGTCGGGCAACCCGGCGATTGGCCTGAACATGGGCAAGGTGGTGCGCCCGGCGTCGTTTCATGTGGCCGGTTACGCCTTGATGTCCAGTAACACCCTGGCCGAAGGCTTTATGCGTCTGGTGCGTTACCAGCGGATCATCGCCGAAAGCGCCGACTTGAGTTTTCGACTATTACCTGAAGGCTATGCACTGATTCTGACGGTGCATGGCGATCATCTTCCGCCGACGCGGCAAAGCGCCGAAGCCTCCCTGGCCTGTGCGTTGGCGCTGTGCGGCTGGCTCACCGGGCGGACCCTGCAACCCCGCAAAGTGCTGTTGCAGGGCAATCAACCGGAAGACCTGGCCCCTTATAAACAAGCGTTCCATGCCCCGCTGGAGTTCGATGCGCCGTATGACGCGCTGATCTTTGAGCGCGCCGACATGGACGCGCCGCTGCCCACGGCCAACGAGGCCATGGCGCTGTTGCACGATCGATTTGCCGGTGAGTACCTGGCGCGGTTCTCCGAAAGCCGTGTGACCCACAAGGCGCGGCAGGTGCTGTGCCGACTGCTGCCCCAGGGCGAGCCCAAGCGCGAAGTGGTGGCCCAGACCCTGCACCTGTCCCAGCGCACCTTGCAGCGGCGCCTGCAGGAAGAAGGCACAAGTTTCCAGACCCTGCTCGACGACACCCGCCGCGAACTGGCCGAGCAGTACCTGGCGCAGCCGAGCATGACCCTGTTGGAGATTGCCTACCTGCTGGGCTTTGCCGACCCGAGCAACTTCTTTCGCGCGTTTCGCCGCTGGTTCGATGCCACGCCCGGCGAATACCGGGCGCGGCTGCAGGATGCGTCGACGGTCAGTGACGCCAGAATGCAGGAATGCACAGAACAAAGACTGTGATGATTTCCAGCCGGCCCAGCAGCATGCCCAGGGACAGGATCCACTTGGCCGCATCCGGCAGGCTGGCGAAGTTGCCGGCCGGGCCAATGGTTTCCCCCAGGCCCGGGCCGACGCCGGACACGGTGCTGGCGGCGCCGGTGAGTGCGGTCATCCAGTCCAGGCCCAGCAGCGACAAGGCCAGGGCGATGGCGCAGATGGTGATAGCGAAGAAAAACGAAAAGGTCAGGATCGAACGCACGATCTCTTCGTCGAGGCGGTGGCCGTTGTACTTCTGCTTGATCACCGCGCGCGGGTGAATCAGTTGGTTCAAGTTGGCCTTGAGCAGGATATAGGCGACCTGGAAGCGGAAAATCTTGATCCCGCCCGCCGTGGAGCCGGAACAGCCACCGATGAAGCCCAGGTAGAAAAACAGCATCAGTGAGAAATTGCCCCACAGGCTGTAGTCCCCCAGTGCAAAACCGGTGGTGGTTACTACCGATGTGACGTTCAACGCCACATGGCGCAGGGCATCCAGCCAATGCAGGTTGGTGGTCCACCAGTACCAGGTGCCGAGCACCAGCCAGGTCACCAGCAACAAACCGAGCAAGCCCTGTACTTGCTGATCCTTGATCAATGCCTTGCGATTACCCCGCAAGGTGGCCACGTACAAGGTGAACGGCAAGCTGCCGAGGATCATCACCACCACCGCCACCCAGTGCACCGCCGGTTGTTTCCAGTGCGCCAGGGATTCGTCGGAGGTGGAAAACCCACCGGTGGAAATCGCCGACATCGCATGGTTGATCGCATCGAACAGGCCCATGCCGGCCCACCAGAACGCCAGGCTGCCGAGGATGGTGATGCCGACGTAGGCCGCCACGATCAGCCGCGCCACCATGTGCGAGCGGGGCATGACCTTCTCCGAGCGGTCCGAGGATTCGGTCTGGAACAGGCGCATGCCACCGATACGCAGCAGCGGCAGGATCGCCACCGCCATGCCGATAAAGCCGATGCCGCCGAGCCAGTGCAGCAGCGAGCGCCACATCAGAATGCCGGGGGACAGGGTGTCCAGGCCGCTCAGCACCGTGGAACCGGTGGCGGTGATACCTGACATGCTTTCGAAAAACGAGTCGGTGTAGCTGATGTGCTGGGTCAGCAGGAACGGCAGCGCGGCGAATACGCATACCACCACCCAACTGCTGACCGTGAGCAGGTACATGTCTCGCGGACGCAGGTGCACGTGTTCGGGACGCCCGGGAATCACCAGGGCAAGCCCGGCGACAAAAGTGATCAGGCTGGCCCAGAGGAACGAGGGCAGGTCGCTGGTCCGTTCGAAAATCACCAGGGTGGCCATGGGCACGACCATGGCGATCGCAAGGGTGATCAGGAAGATGCCGATGATGAAACCGATGATGCGTAGGGTCGGCAACGCCATGAAGTGAGCTCGAAATAGGGCAGAGGCGCCATTCTACCTGGGGTGCCGGGCATGTAAACCGGGCCTTGAAAGCGACGCAAATCAAATGTGGGAGGGAGTGGTGGTACTACTGTGAAAGGCAGGTAAAAAAAGGCGACCCGAAGGCCGCCTCATTCAACACCGCACTGATCAGAATTCGTGATCAGCGTTATCCGGGTTCAGGTCGCTGATGCCCAGCTTGCCTGCCGCGGCCTCGATCGAACCGGTCTGCTTGACCAGGGCGGCGATGGCGTCACGCACGATCTGGTTGCCCGCGTCGTTACCGGCCGCGATCAACTGGTCGTAGTGTTCACCCTTGTTGGCATGATCAACCATGACCTGGATTTTCGCTTCGGTCGCCGCCAAGTCCGCTTTCAGCGCGGTATCGGCAGCCGGGTCGGCCTTGGCCACCAGGGACGACAGGCTGGCGCCGGTCAGTTTGGTGCCGTCGACGCGGGTGTACTCGCCCAGGTAGACGTTGCGGATGCCCTTGGCGTCGTAGAAGTGCGAGTAATGGGTGTTGTCGCTGAAGCAGTCCTGTTCGTCTTCCGGCGAGTTGGCTTCCAGGGAAACCTTCATACGCTCACCGGCCAGCTCGCCCAGGGACAGGCTGCCCATGCCGAACAACATTTTGCGCAGGCCGTCGGTGGCAGGTTCTGCCTCCAGGGTGGCGCGGTAGTTGTCTTCGACGTTGGGTTTCCAGTTGCCGACCATTTCCTGCAGGTCGCTGACCAGCAGTTGGGTCACGGCGGTCAGGTAGGCGCGGCGGCGCTCGTTGTGGCCGCCGGTTGCGCCGTCGCCGGTCAGGTAGTCCGACGCAGGGCGGTTGCCGGCGCCTGGGCCGGTGCCGTTCAGGTCCTGGCCCCAGAGCAGGAATTCGATGGCGTGGTAGCCGGTGGCGACGTTGGCTTCGGAACCGCCCAGCTCATTGAGGCTGGCGAGTTTTTCCGGGGTGATGTCCTTCACGTCGACCTTATCTTCGCCGACCTGGATCTCGGTGTTGGCGATGATGTTGGCGGTAGCGCCCGGGTTACCCAGGGCGTGCTCGTAGGATGTGTCGACGTAGTCGATCAGGCCTTCGTCCAGGGGCCAGGCATTCACCTGACCTTCCCAGTCGTCGATGATGGTGTTGCCGAAGCGGAACACTTCGCTCTGCAGGTACGGAACGCGCGCGGCAACCCAGGCGGCGCGGGCGGCTTTCAGGGTTTCGTCGTTCGGCTTGGCGAGGAAGGCGTCAATTGCGGTTTGCAGGGTTTTTGCCGTGGACTCGGCATCGCTGTACACCGCGAAGACCATGTCGGCGTAATGCGCAACCACGGCCTTGGCGGCCGCTTCGTCGACCTGGCCGGCAGGGGTGGCAGCCGCTGGAGCGGTGGTGCTGGCAGCCGGGGTCGGCGCCTGGTTTGCTGCGGGCTTGTCTTTACCTTCGCCGCAACCGGCGAGAGAAATGGCAATGGCCAGCAGACTGGCGGTGGCCAGGGGCATACGAATCATGGCGAACATCCTGCTTCGGTTGTTGATGGGCGCGCGGGGGTCGCGCAAAACTGCGACATAATGCGAAAGATTTGCATTTTGTGTAAAGGGTTATACGCGGGAAATATTCAGTATCGTTTTGCCCGGTCAGAGAATGGCCGCGCCATTGCGCTCGGCCTGCTTCAAAAAAGCCGCCAACTCCCGGGCCGGCAGGGGTTTGCTGTAGTAGTAACCCTGACCTTCATGGCAACCCTCGGAGATGATGTAGGCCTCCTGCTCCGCGGTTTCCACGCCCTCCGCGATGACCTGCATGCCCAGGCTTTTGCCCAGTTGGATAATGGCGCGAACGATGGTGGCATCGTCATCGTCGTCCAGCAGGTCCTGGACGAAGCTTTTGTCGATCTTGATCTTGTCCAGGGGCAGGCTTTTCAAATAGCTCAAGGAGGAATAGCCGGTGCCGAAATCATCAATCGCGATCAATGCCCCGGAGCGGCGCAGGCTCAACAGGTGTTGGGCGGCGGTGCTGATGTCTTCCATCAGGCCGGTCTCGGTGACTTCCAGCTCCAGGCTGCGCGGCGGCAGGCGGTAGATCTGCATCAGGTTGTTGACCACCCGTGGCAGCTCGGTGTGGTGCAACTGCACGGTGGACAGGTTGACCGCCATGCGCAGTTCGGTGAAGCCCAGGTCATGCCATTCGCGCAATTGTCGACAGGCCTGGTCCAGTACCCATTCGCCAATCGGAATAATGGTGCCGTTCTGTTCTGCCAGCGGAATGAACAGGTCCGGCGGCACCAGCCCGTGTTCCGGGTGCTGCCAGCGGATCAGGGCTTCCACGCCTACCACACGCTGGTCGCGATAGCTGATCTGCGGCTGGTAGACCAGGTGGAACTGGTCGCGGCTGAGGGCGTCGCGCAGGTCTTTTTCCAGCTCGCGGCGGCGGCGCATTTCGCTGTCGACGCTGGCGATATAGAACTGATAGCGGTTGCGAGAGCGGCTCTTGGCCAAGGTCATGGTCTGTTCGGCTTTTTGCAGCAGCTTCTCGGTGCTGTCGCCATCTTCGGGAAACAAGGTGATGCCGATGGTGGCGCGCAGGCGAATTTCCTCGTGGTCGAGGGCGAACTCCGCCTCCAGGTCGTCGAGGATACTTTGCGCCAGTTCGGCCGCTTCGTAAGGCTGGTCGATATCGGCCTGTACCAGCGCGAACTGGTCGCCCCCCAGGCGGGCGAGGGCGCCGAGGCGACCGCTGTGGGCGCGCAGACGGTCGGCCAGGGCCAGCAGCAATTTGTCGCCGGCCTGGTAGGTGAACTGCTCGTTGACGCTTTTGAAGTCATCCAGTCCCACGCACAGCACTGCTACGCGGCGCTGGCGGCGGCCGGCGTCGATGAGGATCTTGTCCAGTTGCTCCTGCAGTTTCTGGCGGTTGGGCAGGCCGGTGAGAAAATCGTACTGGGCCATGCGCAGCAGGCTGGATTCCGCCTCATGGCGCAGGTGGGTGTTGCGCTCGATGGATTCGAGCAACTGGTTGGCGGTGTTGATCCACAACCCCAATTCGTTGCGCTCGTGGCCCTTGAGTTGCGGGATCTTGTGCTCGCTGGGGCGGTCCGGGTTGATCGATGTCAGGTGTTCGATAATCCGCGACAGCGGCTTGGTCAGCAGCCAGTGGTACACCAGGTACAACACCAGGCCCATGGCCAAGGCGCGTAACACGCCGGAAATGAAGATGATCACCGAACTGACAATAAAGCCCTGGCCGTACGTGGCGGTATCGAGGGTAATGCTCAGGTCGCCGTAATACTCGCTGTAGGGGCCTTTGCCGACCAAGGCGGTGGTAAAGGTGCGTTCCTGGCCAAGAATCAGGTCGGTGAGCCAGCGGCTGGGGGAGTGCTGCAAGGCGCGGCTTTTTTCTGCCAGCATGGTTTCGTTGGGATGGCCGATGGAGGCCATGCGCACCGCCTCGTCCTGGAACAGCCCCTCTATCACCTGCATGCCCATCTCGCGGTCCAGGCTATAGACGGCCTGGGTCGAGGGGTCGCGAAACATGTCGAGGATGCGCTGGGCATCACCGGCTACGGCCTGGCGCGTCTTGTAGGCATCGAAAACGATCTGCGCCACGCTCAGCGTCACGCCCACGATCAACGCCGACAGCAGCACGACCCGTAGCAACTTCACCGACAAGCTGTTTTTGAGTTCCAGCTTCAAAGGGGCATTCCTTGTCTCATGCGGGTGGCCTTCAATATGCCATGAGTATTGGCAATCTGGTGATGCCAGTCAAAGGGACATTGCGGCTTACGGTACTTTGGGGCGCTGGGTGAGCCTGGGGCGGGTGGTGTTGGCGGGCGCGGGGTGACATGGAGAGGGGGTTCAATCAGGCGAGCGATGGCGGTGAAGAAGCTGCGGTTTTCGCTTCCCTGGAAGCCCTGAGAAGCGAACGCTGCGGCTTTTACCCGGCTGGTACCTGGTTTGGATTATCTTTCTGCGCGTTTGCCATGGATTGAGCCAGCGACGAGCCTGTGTCGATTGCCATTCTTAAGGTTTTAAGCCCGAGGTCTATCGCCATCGGGGCGGCGGTTGAGATTATTGGGGCTGCTGCTGCTGCTGCGCCTGCGATTGCCATAATTAAACTCTCCTACATCAATTAAGAGGGACATTCCTCCTGCCGCCTGGGTGGTCATTTCTTATCGTTGAGTTCCATGGGTCTTTGCATGCCCTTGCGGTTAAACCGCGCCCATAAAAAAGCCCGGCACATTCGCCGGGCTCTTTCTACTGCAAGCGTCGCTTAGGCAGTGAAGGTCTTGCCTTCGAACTGCTCAGCCACGAACTTCCAGTTGACCAGGTTCCAGAACGCTTCCACATACTTTGGACGCACGTTGCGGTAGTCGATGTAGTAGGCGTGTTCCCACACGTCGCAGGTCAGCAGCGGGGTGTCGCCGCTGGTCAGCGGGTTGCCGGCGCCGATGGTGCTGGCCAGGGCCAGGGAACCGTCAGCCTTTTTCACCAGCCAGCCCCAACCGGAACCGAAGGTGCCAACGGACGTCTTGGTGAATTCTTCCTTGAACTTGTCGAACGAACCGAACGCGGCGTTGATGGCTTCAGCCAGCGCGCCGGTAGGTTGGCCGCCGGCGTTGGGTGCCAGGCAGTTCCAGTAGAAGGTGTGGTTCCAGACCTGAGCGGCGTTGTTGAAGATGCCGCCCGAAGAAGACTTGACGATTTCTTCCAGGGTCTTGCCTTCGAACTCGGTGCCTGGCACCAGGTTGTTCAGGTTCACGACATAGGTGTTGTGGTGCTTGTCGTGGTGGTATTCCAAGGTTTCCTTGGAGATGTGCGGCTGCAGGGCATCGTGTGCGTAGGGCAGCGGCGGCAATTCGAAAGCCATGATGATTCTCCTAATCAGGTCAGTTGCGGTGAGCGCAAGGCCGATCACGGGCGGCCAAACAAGCGCCGGGGAGTTTGTACTCTTTGCGGCGCAGGGTCCGGATCATAGCACCGGGGGTGCGGCAAAACCACGCAACAACTGTGTGGGATAGAGGTTCCAGAGCGTTTTGGAATATTCATCAGGCGCTGATCAATTGATAGGCCACGCTGAACATCATTACCGCTACCAACAGGTCCAACAGGCGCCATGTCGCCGGGCGTGCCAGCCACGGCGCCAACCAGGCCGCGCCGAGCGCCAGGGTGGCGAACCACAGCAACGATGCACTCGCGGCCCCGGCCACGTAGGCGCCGGGTTCGGTTTGTTGCGCGCCCAGCGAGCCGATCAGCAGCACCGTGTCCAGATACACATGAGGATTGAGCAACGTGACCGCCAGGGCACTGAGCAATACGGCGCGCAATGAGCGGACCTTGAGGTCGCCCCCTTGCTCCAGGCCCTGTGTCGAAAACGCCCGGCGCAGCGCCAGGGTGCCGTACCACAGCAGGAACGCGGCGCCGCCCCAGCGGGCAATTGCCAGCAGCAGCGGGTTTTGTGCCAGTACCGTCGCCAGGCCGAATACCCCGGCTGCCACGAGCAAGGCGTCGCACACCACGCACAATGCCGCTACCGGCAGGTGATGTTCACGGCGCAGGCTTTGCGCCAATACAAATGCGTTTTGCGTGCCGATGGCCATGATCAACCCCAGGGCCACCAATAATCCGTTCAGATAGCTTTGCCACATAACCATTACTCCGAAGTCGCTGCCAGTTGCCGCAATACGTCCATGGCTCGCTCGGCATCCGCGCGGCCGACGAACAGGTGGTCGTGGTAGTAGCCGGCGATCACGTTGCAGCTGATGCCGGCTTTGCCGAGTGCGCTGGCGAAGGCGGCCGTCAGGCCCACGGCTTGCAGCGCTGAATGCACATTCAGGGTGATCCACGCGGCGATGTAGTCGAATGCCAGCCCTGCCTGTTCCGCCTGCCGGCGCTCCAGAATCAGGGTCAGGCCTTCCTGTTCGCGAAAGCTGCCGATGGCCTCGCAACCGGCCGGTATACGATGGTCAGGCAGGGTGCAGAACACGTAGTCACCGTCATTGAGCTGCGGGCTCATACTGCGCAGTAGGGTTGCCAGGGCGGTTTCGCCAGCCATGGTGAAGGTCCTTATAAAGAGAGAAGCGATGCTGGCTATTCTCATGGCCCAGGCTGTATAAGAAAAACCAATATTGCTGATCGCTCATTAGAGAAACTGATGTTCGACTATAAATTGCTTTCTGCCCTGGCGGCGGTGGTGGAACAGGCCGGCTTCGAGCGCGGTGCCCAGGTATTGGGGCTGTCGCAATCGGCGATTTCCCAGCGCATCAAGTTATTGGAAGCACGCATCGGCCAGCCGGTGCTGGTGCGGGTTACGCCGCCGACGCCCACCGATATCGGTCGACGTTTGCTTAACCATGTGCAGCAGGTGCGGCTGCTGGAGCGCGACCTGCAAAGCCAGGTGCCGGCGCTGGACGAAGAAGGCATGCCTGAGCGCCTGCGCATCGCCCTGAATGCCGACAGCCTGGCCACTTGGTGGGCCGAGGCGGTGAGCGATTTTTGTGCCGAGCAGCATTTGCTGCTGGATCTGGTCGTAGAAGACCAGACGGTGGGGCTCAAGCGCATGCGTGCCGGCGAGGTAGCGGCCTGCATTTGCGCCAGTGAACGCCCGGTGGCCGGTGCCCGCAGCCTGTTGCTCGGCGCCATGCGTTATCGGGCGTTGGCCAGCCCGGCATTTGTTGCACGGCATTTCCCCGAAGGTGTACGTGCCGACCAACTGGCGCGCACACCGGCGCTGGTGTTTGGCCCGGATGATTTCCTGCAGCATCGCTATTTGGCGTCTCTGGGTGTGGACGGTGGTTTCGAACACCATTTATGCCCATCGTCCGAAGGCTTTCTCCGCCTTGCGGAAGCCGGGCTCGGCTGGGGGCTGGTGCCTGAACTGCAGGTGCGCGACCAGCTGGAAAAAGGCGTGCTGGTCGAGTTGATGCCAGATAAGCCCATCGATGTGCCGTTGTACTGGCATCATTGGCGCAGCGGCGGGCAGCTGTTGGGCCTGTTGACCGACCACCTGGCCCAAGCCTGTGGACAATGGTTGGTGCCGTTGGACTGATGGCGGTCGTCAAGGCAACAGCGATGAAAAATGAAAGAACACGGGGTAATACATGAAGATTCTGGTCACCGGCGCAAGCGGCTTCATCGGCGGGCGCTTTGCGCGTTTCGCCCTGGAGCAGGGCCTGGACGTGCGGGTCAACGGGCGGCGCGCCGAGGGTGTGGAGCACCTGGTTCGGCGCGGTGCCGAGTTTATCCAGGGTGACTTGAGTGACGCCGACCTGGTGCGCGACCTGTGCCGCGATGTCGAAGCCGTGGTGCATTGTGCAGGCGCCGTGGGCTTGTGGGGGAAGTACCAGGACTTCCATCAGGGCAACGTGCTGGTGACTGAAAACGTCGTGGAAGCCTGCCTCAAGCAGCGCGTGGGCCGTCTGGTGCACCTGTCGTCGCCGTCGATCTACTTCGACGGGCGCGATCACCTCGGGTTGACCGAAGAGCAAGTCCCCAAGCGCTTCAAGCATCCCTATGCGGCCACGAAGTACCTGGCCGAACAGAAAGTGTTCGGCGCCCAGGAGTTTGGCCTCGAGGTGCTGGCCCTGCGTCCGCGGTTCGTCACCGGTGCCGGTGACATGAGTATTTTCCCGCGCCTGTTGAAGATGCAGCGCAAGAACCGCCTGGCTATCGTCGGCGATGGTCTCAACAAGGTCGACTTCACCAGTGTGCACAACCTCAACGAAGCGCTGCTCAGCAGTTTGCTGGCCACCGGTTCGGCCCTGGGCAAGGCCTACAACATCAGCAACGGCACGCCGGTGCCGGTGTGGGATGTGGTCAATTACGTGATGCGCCAAATGGAGATGCCCCAGGTGACCCGTTATCGCTCCTACGGCTTGTCCTACAGCGTGGCGGCGCTTAACGAAGCCTTTTGCGCAATGTGGCCCGGTCGTCCGGAGCCGGCGTTATCGCGCCTGGGCATGCAGGTAATGAACAAAGATTTCACCCTCGACATCAGCCGGGCCAGGCATTATCTGGATTACGAGCCCAAGGTCAGCCTGTGGACCGCCCTCGACGAATTCTGCAGTTGGTGGAAGGCCCAGGATCCCGGGTTCAAATAAGGTCACAACAGGCAACACATCGGGAACCGAATTCCAGGTTCCGGGTCGATCAACGCGACGGAGTTGGGGTTTATACTCCCGTCGCTCGGCTTTCCAGCCAGCTAACTCACCGATTCAGGGTTGATTCATGCGTAACGATGCCAAAGACGATTTCGACAACATTCCCAGCCTGCGGGCCGATCTTGGGGATGACGATGATTTCGAACCTTCCCCGGCCACCTCGGTGCGTTCGCGCAACACGCCCGTGGTCAAGGTCAAGGGCGCCAGCACCGGCCCGCTGTGGGCATTGATCGGCGCGCTGTTGATCGCCTTCGCCGGCCTGGCCTGGTGGAGCTTCCAGCAGATTTCCCTGATGGGCCAGCAGTTGGTAGCCACCCAGGAAAGCTTTGCGCGCATCAGCGAAGAAGCGGCAGGGCGCCTGCAGGACATTTCCGGCAAGGTCGTAGCCAGTGAAGCCAATGTGAACAACGGCAGCGAAGCACTGAAACTGCAGATCAAACAGCTGGAAACCCAGTTGCTGGAGCAGGGCAAGCAGCAACTCGGCGTTGCCGGCCAGGCCACCGAGCTGGACAAGCGCCTGGCGCAAATGACTGCCAGCACCACTGAGCTGTCGAGCGCCAATGCCAAGCTGCAGGGCCAGGTGCAAGCCTTGACCGATGCAGTGGCCACCCTGAAGGCTGCGCAGGGCGATGCCGGCAAGCGCGATACCGAGATAAAGGAGTTGGTCGCTGATGTGGCTGCCTTGAAAAAACAAGGCAATCCGAGCGCAGCCATCGCCCGTCTCGAGCAGGATCTCGTGGTACTCAAAAGCGCCCAGGACAGCCAGCCGGCCAACAGCGATGCGCCGACCAACAAGGAGTTCGACGTGTTCCGCATCCAGACCACCCGCAATATCACCACCTTGCAGAGCCAGGTGCAGAACCTGAATCAGCGCCTGAATGCGCCGGCGGCTGTCACGCCGCTCGGCCAGTAATATCGGGCCTGTGGCAAGCTTGCTCGCCACAGGCCGCCTAGCGGCTTGAATGTCACCGCCTGGTGACATTTCCCATCCCCTTCGTTACTTGCCCCCACCTCGCCCTTGTTTAGACTCCGGTCATCCCACAAACAATAATAAGGGCCACCCATGACCACGCAACCACTGCCTGCCAGCAGTTGGCTGAATGCACCTGCCCATCACGCCTGGCTCGCCGCCGAAGGCCAGCGCCTGCTGGCATTCGCCAAGGCCTCCCGTCTGCCTGAGGGGTTTGGCAACCTCGACGACAAAGGCCAGTTGCCAGCCGATGCCCACGCCGAAACCATGAATACCGCGCGCATGACCCACAGCTTCGCCATGGCCCATGCCATGGGCTTGCCGGGTTATGCCGAATTGGTGGCGCACGGTGTTGCGGCCCTGGGCGGACCTTTACGTGACAGCCAACACGGTGGCTGGTTCGCCGCGCCCCAGGCCCTGGACGGCAACACCGGCAAGGCGGCCTACCTGCATGCGTTTGTCGCCCTGGCTGCCAGCTCGGCAGTGGTGGCAGGCGCGCCCGGTGCGAAAAATCTGCTGAACGACGCCATCCATATCATCGACCAGTTCTTCTGGAGCGAAGAGGAGGGCGTGATGCTCGAATCCTTCGCCCGGGACTGGAGCGGCGTCGAAGCCTATCGCGGTGCCAACAGCAACATGCACGCCACCGAAGCCTTCCTGGCCCTGGCCGATGTCACCGCCGACACACGTTGGCTGGACCGCGCCCTGCGCATCGTCGAACGAGTGATTCATACGCACGCCGCCGCCAACCAGTTCATGGTGATCGAGCATTTCGACGCGCAATGGAAACCCCTGCTCGATTACAACGAAGACAACCCCGCCGATGGCTTCCGCCCGTATGGCATCACCCCTGGCCATGGCTTTGAGTGGGCGCGGCTGGTGCTGCACCTGGAAGCCGCGCGCCTGCAGGCCGGGCTGGCCACGCCGGACTGGCTGCTGAGCGCCGCCAAGGGCCTGTTCGCCAGCGCCTGCGACTATGCCTGGGCCGTGGATGGCGCCCCCGGTATCGTCTACACCCTGGACTGGAACCACCGCCCGGTCGTGCGCGAGCGCCTGCACTGGACCCACGCCGAAGCCAGCGCCGCTGCCCAGGCCTTGCTCAAACGCACGGGTGAGCTGCATTACGAAACCTGGTACCGGCGTTTCTGGGAATTTTGCGACACCCATTTCATCGACCGCCTCCACGGCAGCTGGCACCACGAACTCAGCCCCCACAACCAGCCCAGCAGCACCATCTGGGGCGGTAAACCGGACCTGTACCATGCCTGGCAAGCGGTCGTGCTGCCTGCACTGCCCCTGGCACCGAGCATGGCCAGCGCTTTAGGCGCTGGGTGTTATGTCACCAAGTGGTGACATTTGTGCATCCCTTTGTTACCTGTGCTCGAAAAAACCATGTTTAAACTCCGTGCAGCGCAAGCTCCAGACTTGCATGCATAACAACAAGAAAAGGTATTCAGATGAACGCGATTAATCGCCTCGCCGTAGCTATTTCCGTTGCCTCGTTGTTTCCCCTCAGTGCATTTGCCGCCGACTCCAAAGGGACGGTTGAAGTTGTGCATTGGTGGACCTCGGGTGGCGAAAAAGCGGCTGTAGATGTCCTGAAGGCCCAAGTCGAGAAAGACGGCTTCACCTGGAAAGACGGCGCCGTCGCAGGTGGCGGAGGCGCCACGGCCATGACCGTGCTGAAAAGCCGCGCGGTCGCCGGCAACCCGCCAGGCGTTGCCCAGATCAAAGGCCCCGACATCCAGGAATGGGCGTCCACCGGCCTGCTCGACACCGACGTCCTGAAGTCCGTCGCCAAAGACGAAAAATGGGATTCCCTGCTCGACAAGAAAGTCTCCGACACCGTGAAGTACGACGGCGACTACGTTGCCGTACCGGTCAACATCCACCGCGTGAACTGGCTGTGGATCAACCCGGAAGTCTTCAAGAAAGCCGGTATCACCAAGAACCCGACCACCCTCGAAGAATTCTACGCCGCCGGCGACAAGCTCAAGGCCGCGGGCTTCATCCCGCTTGCCCACGGTGGCCAGCCTTGGCAGGACAGCACCGTGTTCGAAGCGGTGGTCCTGTCGGTAATGGGCGCCGATGGCTACAAGAAAGCCCTGGTCGACCTGGATAACGCTGCGCTGACCGGCCCGGAAATGGTCAAGTCCCTGACCGAGCTGAAGAAAGTCGCGACCTATATGGACGTCGACGGCAAAGGCCAGGACTGGAACCTCGAAGCAGGCAAGGTCATCAACGGCAAGGCCGGTATGCAGATCATGGGTGACTGGGCCAAGTCCGAATGGACCGCCGCCAAGAAAGTCGCCGGCAAAGACTATGAGTGCGTAGCCTTCCCGGGCACCGACAAAGCCTTCACCTACAACATCGACTCCCTGGCGGTGTTCAAGCAGAAAGACAAAGGCACTGCCGCTGGCCAGCAGGACATCGCCAAAGTCGTGCTGGGTGAAAACTTCCAGAAGGTGTTCAGCATCAACAAGGGCTCGATCCCTGTTCGCAACGACATGCTGAACAAAATGGACTCCTACGGTTTCGACTCCTGCGCCCAGACCGCCGCCAAGGACTTCCTGGCTGACGCCAAGACCGGCGGCCTGCAGCCAAGCATGGCGCACAACATGGCCACCACCCTGGCGGTGCAAGGTGCGTTCTTCGATGTCGTGACCAACTACATCAACGACCCGAAAGCCGACCCGGCCGACACCGCCAAGAAACTCGGCGCTGCGATCAAGTCTGCCAAGTAACGGTTGACCTTGTGAGGGGGATCCCTGACCCCTCACAAGGCGTGCTTCTGTAGTCCTTTTTCCCTGTATTGGATTTCCCCATGAGTTCTGTTGCTGTGTTCAGCAAAGCCTCGCCGTTCGATGCACTGCAGCGCTGGCTACCCAAACTGGTGCTGGCGCCCAGCATGTTCATCGTGTTGGTGGGTTTCTACGGCTACATCCTGTGGACGTTTGTGCTCTCGTTCACCACCTCTACGTTCCTGCCAAGCTACAAATGGGCGGGTCTTGCGCAATACGAGCGGTTGTTCGACAACGACCGCTGGTGGGTGGCGAGCAAGAACCTGGCGCTGTTCGGCGGGATGTTCATCGGCATCACCCTGGTGATCGGCGTGACGCTGGCGATTTTCCTCGACCAGAAAATCCGCCGCGAAGGTTTTATCCGCACCATTTACCTGTACCCGATGGCGCTCTCGATGATCGTCACCGGTACCGCCTGGAAATGGCTGCTCAACCCGGGCATGGGCCTGGACAAACTCCTGCGTGACTGGGGCTGGGAAGGCTTCCGTCTCGACTGGCTGATCGACCCGGACCGCGTGGTCTACTGCCTGGTGATTGCCGCCGTGTGGCAAGCCTCCGGTTTCATCATGGCGATGTTCCTCGCCGGCCTGCGTGGCGTTGATCAGTCGATCATCCGTGCCGCCCAGATCGACGGCGCAAGCCTGCCGCGCATCTACTGGAGCGTGGTGCTGCCGAGCCTGCGTCCGGTGTTTTTCAGTGCGGTGATGATCCTGGCGCACATTGCGATCAAGAGCTTCGACCTGGTGGCGGCCATGACGGCCGGTGGCCCGGGCTATTCGTCCGACCTGCCCGCCATGTTCATGTACTCGTTCACCTTCAGCCGTGGCCAGATGGGCATGGGCTCGGCCAGTGCAATCCTGATGCTCGGTGCGATCCTCGCGATCATCGTGCCTTACCTCTACTCCGAGCTGAGGACCAAGCGTAATGACTAGTCTCGCTGCCAAACCTGCCATCAGCCTGAGCCGCATCGCGATCTACGCGGTGTTGATCCTCGCTGTGCTGCTGTACCTGGTACCGCTGGTGGTGATGTTGCTCACCAGCTTCAAGACCCCGGAAGACATCAGCACCGGCAACCTGCTGAGCTGGCCGACCGTGGTCAGCGGCATCGGCTGGGTCAAGGCCTGGGCCACCGTGGATGGCTACTTCTGGAACTCGCTCAAGATCACCGTGCCGGCCGTGCTGATTTCCACCGCCATCGGTGCGTTGAACGGTTATGTGCTGTCGTTCTGGCGCTTCCGTGGTTCGCAGCTGTTCTTCGGCTTGCTGTTGTTCGGCTGCTTCCTGCCGTTCCAGACCGTGCTGCTGCCCGCGTCGTTCACCCTCGGCAAGATGGGCCTGGCCAGCACCACCACCGGCCTGGTGTTTGTGCACGTGGTGTACGGCCTGGCGTTCACCACGCTGTTCTTCCGTAACTACTACGTGAGCATCCCGGATGCGCTGATCAAGGCGGCACGCCTGGACGGGGCCGGTTTCTTCACCATCTTCCGTCAGATCATTCTGCCGATGTCCACGCCGATCATCATGGTCTGCCTGATCTGGCAGTTCACCCAGATCTGGAACGACTTCCTGTTCGGTGTGGTGTTCTCCAGTGGCGACTCCCAGCCCATCACGGTGGCGCTGAACAACCTGGTCAACACCAGCACCGGGGCCAAGGAATATAACGTGGATATGGCGGCGGCGATGATCGCCGGGCTGCCGACCCTGCTGGTCTATGTGATCGCAGGCAAGTATTTCGTGCGCGGCCTGACGGCCGGCGCGGTCAAGGGGTAATCATGGCTACGCTTGAACTTCGCAATGTAAACAAGACCTATGGCGCCGGCCTGCCCGACACCTTGAAGAACATCGAACTGTCGATCAAGGAAGGGGAGTTCCTGATCCTGGTCGGTCCTTCGGGTTGCGGTAAGTCCACGCTGATGAACTGCATCGCCGGCCTGGAGACCATCACCGGCGGCGCGATCATGATCGGCGACCAGGACGTCAGCGGCATGAGCCCCAAGGACCGTGACATCGCCATGGTGTTCCAGTCCTACGCGCTGTACCCGACCATGAGCGTGCGCGAGAACATCGAGTTCGGCCTCAAGATCCGCAAGATGCCCCAGGCCGACATCGACGCCGAAGTGGCGCGCGTGGCCAAGCTGCTGCAGATCGAACACCTGCTCAACCGCAAGCCGGGCCAGCTCTCCGGCGGCCAGCAACAGCGCGTGGCCATGGGCCGGGCCCTGGCGCGTCGGCCGAAGATCTACCTGTTCGACGAACCGCTGTCGAACCTCGACGCCAAGCTGCGCGTCGAGATGCGTACCGAAATGAAGCTGATGCACCAGCGCCTCAAGACCACCACCGTCTACGTGACCCACGACCAGATCGAAGCGATGACCCTGGGCGATAAAGTGGCGGTGATGAAGGACGGCATCATCCAACAATTCGGCACGCCGAAAGAAATTTACAACGACCCTGCTAACCTATTTGTGGCAAGCTTTATCGGTTCACCACCGATGAACTTCGTCCCTATGCGCCTAAAACGCAAGGACGGGAAGTTGGTGGCGCTGCTCGACAGCGGCCAGGCGCGATGCGAATTGCCGCTGGGTATGAACGACGCCGGCCTGGAAGACCGTGATGTGATTCTGGGCCTGCGCCCGGAGCAGATCGTGCTGGCGGCGGGTGAGGGTAATGGTTCGTCGAGCATTCGTGCCGAGGTCCAGGTCACCGAGCCGACCGGCCCGGACACACTGGTGTTTGTGCAGCTCAATGACACCAAGGTCTGCTGCCGTTTGGCGCCTGATGTGGCGCCGCAGGTGGGCGAGACCCTGACACTGCAATTCGATCCATCCAAGGTATTGCTGTTCGACGCCAACACGGGCGAGCGCCTCGGCACTGCTTCTTCATTGCCCGCACAGGGGCATGCGGACAACGTGGCCCAATTCAAAGGTCGCTGAAGTAGATAAGTTGTTGTTTTAGATGAAAAAAAGTAACCCGCGTTAGATAAAAACAGTTTAATAACAATAAAGACGAGGATGTAGGGATGAAAAAGCAACACAACAACACTCGGCTGATCTGCCAACTGTCAGCAGCAGCAGCCCTTGTACTGTCCGCCAATGCGATGGCGGCCGATGCATTCAGTGCCGACTCCAAGTGGATGACCGGTGATTGGGGCGGCGAGCGTACCAAGCTGATCGAGCAAGGTATCGACATCAAGGCTGACTACGTAGGGGAAATGGGCGCCAACCTGCGCGGCGGCTACAACGACGACAAGACCGGCCGTTACTCCGACCAGTTTGGGTTGGGCGTGGCGCTGGACCTGCAAAAGCTGTGGGGCTGGGATAACACCCAGGCCAAGATCCAGCTGACTAACCGTAATGGCCAGAACATCTCCAACGACCGCATTGGCGACCCGCGTGCCGGCACGCTGAGCTCGTCCATGGAAGTCTACGGTCGTGGCCACATGGTGCGCCTGACCCAGTTCTGGATTCAGCACCAGATGTTCGACAACAAGCTGGACGTGAAGCTCGGTTACTTCGGTGAAGGCGAAGACTTCAATACCTTCCCGTGCGACTTCCAGAACCTGTCGTTCTGTGGCTCCCAGGTCGGCAACTATGTAAACACCTGGTACAACTGGCCGGTCAGCCAGGCCGCGATCCGCGTGAAGTACAACATCACGCCTGAGCTGTATGCGCAAATCGGTGCGTACAACCAGAACCCGTCGCAGCTGGAGCATGGCAACGGCTTCAAGCTCAGCGGCAGCGGCACCAAGGGCACCGTGATTCCGGTGGAGTTGGTCTGGTCGCCGAAGGTGAATAACCTGCCGGGCGAATACCGTGTGGGTTACTACAAGAGCGCCGCCGATGCTGCTGACGTTCGTGAAGACGTCAATGGCAACGATGCTGCCACCACCGGTGCGGCCTACCGTACCCGCAGCAGCAAAAAAGGCTACTGGTTCGTTGCCCAGCAGCAACTCACCACCCATAACGGCGACGCTTCCCGTGGCTTGAACATCGCCGCCAACGCGACCTTCCACGACAAGGAAACCAACCTGGTCGACAACTACCAGTCGTTGATGCTGGTGTACAAAGGCCCATTCGACGCGCGTCCAAAAGATGACGTCGGCATTGGTGCTGCGCGTCTGCACGTCAACGATGACGTGAAGAAAAACGCCGAACTGCTGAATGCCGCCAACGGCGTGGCCGACTACGACAACCCGCTGTTCTCGCCGATCCGCGAAACCGAGTACAACTTCGAAATCAACTACGGCTTCCACGTCACCAACTGGCTGACCGTGCGTCCCAACCTGCAATACGTTGTCCAACCGGGCGGCGTGGATAAAGTCGACAACGCGCTGGTGGCGGGCCTGAAAATTCAGTCTACGTTCTAACGCTGTTGCGATAAGCTCCTTCTCTCTGTGCGCATTTTGCGGGTAGCCATGGCTATCCGCTTTTTTTTGAGTGGCACTGTGACGATATTCAGGACCGTGGCACATGCATGAGCAACCGCTGCAACGCTTTTTCAAATCCCTGCGCGAGCGTCCGGTGTTCGCCTGGGAGCGCTTTCAGATGCGCGACGTGTTGGTGATCGACCATCCGCTGTGCCAGGCGGTGTTCAGTCGCCAGGGCGCGCAACTGTTGCACTTTCAGCCCCGTGGCCAGAAACCCTGGCTGTGGTGCGCAGCCAAGTGGCCGCAAGTCGGCGCCATCCGTGGCGGCATACCGGTGTGCTGGCCGTGGTATGGCCGCCATCCGAGCGAAAACGCATGGCCGTCCCATGGTTGGGCGCGGTTGATCGACTGGAAGCTGCTCGACAGCAGCAGCGACGACGACGGCGTGCGCCTGCACTGGCAATTGCAGCTGTGCGACTGGCAGGTCGACCTGCACGCGCACCTGGGCGACACCCTGGAACTGCGCCTGAGCACCGAGCATCAGGACGAGTTGCCGTGCCAGTTGAGCCATGCTTTGCACGCTTACTGGCGTATTGGTCACGTCGATGAGATAGCGCTGTCTGGGCTCGACGGCGCGCACGGTTACGACCAGCTCAATCGCCAGGCGTGCCAGCAGGAAGGCGAGTTGCGAGTGGATGGCGGGTGCCAGCGGGTGTTCCAGCACGATGGTGAACTGCACCTCAAGGATCACGCCTGGCAGCGTGAATTGTGCATTGATACCGGCGACAGCGCCGACACCGTCGTATGGCATCCGGGCAGCCGGCCGCTGCTGGGGGTGAGCTTCAACGAGGCGTCGGGGTTTGTGTGCGTGGAGTCGGCAATGGCGGGGGCCAGTTTGGCGCCGGGGGAGCGGGCGCATCTCAGTTTGCAGGCACGGGCGGGAGTCTAGCGTCGTGGCTTATGGCCTCATCGGGGGCAAGTCGAATCGTCCCCGATGAGGCCAGTGAAGCCAGCACACAGGCTGGCTTAGTTGAACTCATCCCCCACCGGATACCGGCTGTCATTCAAGCTCTCTTTGATCTTGCGCAAATGCGGCTGGAAATCTACCCCGCGGCGCAAGGTCATGCCGGTGGCCAGCACATCCAGCACCGTCAACTGAATGATCCGTGAGGTCATCGGCATATAGATGTCGGTGTCTTCGGGCAGCGGAATGTTCAGGCTTACGGTACTGGCCTTGGCCAGCGGCGAGTTCTCGGCGGTTACGCCCAGCACCGACGCACCGTTTTCCCGGGCGATACGCGCCACTTCCACCAGCTCACGGGTGCGCCCGGTGTAGGAAATGATCACGAACAGCTCGCCCGTGTGGGCCACCGAGGCGATCATGCGTTGCATCAGCACGTCGGCGTGGGCGGTGACCGCCAGGTTGAAGCGGAAAAACTTGTGCAGCGCGTCCATGGCCACCGGCGCCGAAGCGCCCAGGCCGAAGAAGTGGATCTGCCGCGCCTGGATCAACAGGTCCACGGCCTTGCTGATCAGGGCCGGGTCCAGGGCCTGGCAGGCGGCGTCCAGCGAGGCGATGGCGCTGCCAAAGATCTTCTGGGTGTAGGCCTCGGGGTTATCATCGGCCTCCACGGCGCGGCTGACGTACGCTGCGCCACTGGCCAGGCTTTGCGCCAACTGCAATTTAAGTTCAGGGTAACCGCTGACGCCGAACGAACGGCAGAAACGGTTGACCGTCGGTTCACTGACCGAGGCGGCCTGGGCGAGGGCTGCGATGGAGAAGCGGGTCGCCTGCTGCGGGTTGAGCAGGATGACCTCGGCCACTTTTTTCTCAGCCTTGTTCAATTCTTCGAGGCGGTTCCGGATCTGTTCCAGAAGATTTCGCACGCGGTCCATTCAGTCTTTCCTTCGGGCGACGATGCAAATAAAGGGTGGCAACCAATCGACGAGTGGCCTTTTGCGGTGGCCTATCCTACTGAGGGTAGCTGAACACCACCACTCGGAATGCGTATTTCGGGAAAATGTTGTGGTTATTACTACATTTTTCCTTGAGTGATGCCTTGAAAAAAGGTATTTGTAGCTTAACTTGATAAAAGAACAAACATCATGCCTTCGATAACCGTAGAACCCTGCACCTTTGCCCTGTTTGGCGCCTTGGGTGATCTGGCGCTGCGCAAGTTATTTCCTGCCCTCTATCAACTCGATGGCGCCGGGCTCCTGCACGACGATACCCGTATCCTGGCCCTGGCCCGGGAAGCCGGTTCCGAGCAGCAACACCTGGCCCATATCGAAAAAGAATTGCGTAAATACGTCGGCAAGGAACTGGACGAGAGCATCGCCCAGCGTTTCCTGGCGCGCCTGACCTATGTCCACGTCGACTTCCTGAAAGCCGATGACTACGTGGCCCTGGCGGAAAAGGCCGGCACCGAGCAACGCCTGATTGCCTACTTCGCCACGCCTGCGGCGGTGTACGGTGCGATCTGCGAGAACCTGTCCAAGGTCGGCCTGGCGGAAAACACCCGCGTCGTGCTGGAGAAACCCATCGGGTCGGACCTGGAATCCTCGCGCAAGGTCAACGACGCCGTGGCGCAGTTCTTCCCGGAAAACCGCACCTACCGTATCGACCACTACCTGGGCAAAGAGACCGTCCAGAACCTGATCGCCCTGCGTTTCGCCAATAGCCTGTTCGAAACCCAGTGGAACCAGAACTACATTTCCCATGTGGAAATCACCGTGGCCGAGCAGGTCGGCATCGAAGGCCGTTGGGGCTATTTCGACAAGGCCGGCCAGCTGCGCGACATGATCCAGAACCACTTGCTGCAACTGCTTTGCCTGATCGCCATGGACCCGCCGGCCGACTTGTCCGCCGACAGCATCCGTGACGAGAAGGTCAAGGTGCTCAAGGCCCTGGCGCCGATCAGCCCGGATGGCCTTACCACTCAAGTGGTGCGTGGCCAGTACATCGCCGGCTACAGCGCCGGCAAGCCGGTGCCCGGTTACCTGGAAGAAGAGAACTCCAACACCCAGAGCGACACCGAGACCTTCGTCGCCCTGCGCGCCGATATTCGTAACTGGCGTTGGGCCGGGGTGCCGTTCTACCTGCGCACCGGCAAGCGCATGCCGCAGAAGCTGTCGCAGATCGTCATCCACTTCAAGGAACCGTCCCACTACATCTTCGCCCCCGAACAGCGCCTGCAGATCAGCAACAAGTTGATCATCCGCCTGCAGCCGGACGAAGGTATTTCCTTGCGCGTGATGACCAAGGAGCAGGGTCTGGACAAAGGCATGCAACTGCGCAGCGGGCCATTGCAACTGAATTTTTCCGATACCTACCGCAGCGCGCGCATCCCCGATGCCTACGAGCGTTTGCTGTTGGAAGTGATGCGCGGCAATCAGAACCTGTTTGTTCGCAAAGATGAAATCGAAGCCGCGTGGAAGTGGTGTGACCAGTTGATCGCCGGGTGGAAAAAATCCGGTGATGCGCCCAAGCCGTATGCGGCGGGGTCCTGGGGGCCGATGAGCTCGATTGCACTGATCACGCGGGATGGGAGGTCTTGGTATGGCGATATCTGAATTGAAACTGCCTCGGGGCGTGACTGCCCACGAGTACCGCACGCCTGTGCTGCTGGCGGACGGCCTGGCCAACGACGTGGCTGAACAACTGCGCGCGGCCATCAGTGCCCGTGGCGAAGCGACCTTGGTGGTGTCCGGTGGCCGCAGCCCCGTGGCGTTTTTCCAGAACCTGGCCAAGCAAGGCCTGGACTGGTCCAAGGTCACCATCACCCTGGCCGATGAGCGCTGGGTGCCGGTGGAACACGCCGACAGCAATGCCGGCCTGTTGAAGCAGCACCTGTTGCAAGGCCCGGCGGCCAAGGCCAGGTTCCTCAGCCTGTACAGCGCCGCCGCCAACCTTGAAGACGCTGCCGAGCAGGCCGATCGCCTGCTGGCCGAGCTGCCGGCCATTGATGTGCTGGTGCTGGGCATGGGCGATGACGGCCACACCGCATCGCTGTTTCCCAACAGCCCGAACCTCGCCGCTGCACTGCAGGCCGACGGTACCCGCCGTTGCTGGCCGATGCTGGCGCCGACCGTGCCGCACCAGCGCCTGACCATGAGTCGCGCATTGCTGGCCACCGCCCACTACACCGCGCTGTCGATTTCCGGCAGTTCGAAATTGACCACCTTGAGCGCCGCGCTGGCCAGTGACGACGTTGCTGCCATGCCGATTCGCGCGTTTTTGCAACCTACTTTAGAGATTTACTGGTGCCCATGAGCCAAGGATCAGCCGCTATGAAAAGCCCTCAACCGACCGTGTCCATGGCGGATAAAGTTGCCCTGATCGACAGCCTCTGCGCCAAGGCGCGGATCCTGCCGGTGATCACCATCGCTCGCGAGCAGGACATCCTGCCGCTGGCCGATGCCCTGGCAGCCGGTGGTTTGACCGCATTGGAAGTGACCTTGCGTTCCGAGTTCGGCCTCAAGGCCATTCAGGTGCTGCGTGAGCAGCGGCCTGAACTGTGCACCGGCGCCGGCACCGTGCTCGACCGCCACATGCTTGAAGCGGCGGAAGTCGCCGGTTCGCAATTTATCGTCACCCCCGGCATCACCCGCGACCTGCTGGAAGCCTCGGTACACAGCCCGATCCCGCTGCTGCCAGGCATCAGCAACGCCTCCGGCATCATGGAAGGCTACGGCCTGGGCTACCGCCGCTTCAAACTGTTCCCGGCCGAGGTCAGCGGCGGTGTTGCCGCGATCAAGGCCCTGGGCGGCCCGTTCGGCGAAGTGAAATTCTGCCCGACCGGCGGCGTCGGCCCGGCCAATATCAAGAGCTACATGGCGTTGAAAAACGTGATGTGCGTGGGCGGTAGCTGGATGCTTGACCCGGAGTGGGTCAAGAACGGCGACTGGGCCCGCATCCAGGAAGTCACCGCGCAGGCGCTGGCGCTGCTGGATTGATCTGATTCATCGAATCGTTGTTGCTGTGCTTAACGGCATTTTTGCGGTGCACTTGGTCGGTGTACCGCTTTTTTTTGCCGGTAAAAACCTGAGGCCCGCCTTTAATCTCTGCTTAGCTCGGTAATGGCATTGACCAGGACATTGATGTCCTCCGCCGACGTCACCAACCCCGGTGTCACGCGGATACAGGTACCAAACGCCGCACCGGTGCGCGTAGTAGTGAACAGCCCATAGTCCTTGAGCATGCGATCCACCATCACCTGCTGATCCCGCTCGCTGAACTTGAATGCCGTGATCCCGCAATACAGCCGTGGATCGTCCGGCGTCAGCACCTCGATCCCCGGCAACGGTCGCACCTGGCTCACCCACACATCCCGCAGGTAACTGACCCGCGCACCCTTGGCCGCCGCGCCGCCCATGGCGCGATGTTCTTCAAACACCAGCGGCAACGTCATTAACGCGGGGAAATTCGGCGTGCTGTACGACGTACGCGCACGCACGTCGGTGGCGGGGTAGTGGAACTCGCCCATGTCCGGATCAATGTCAGCCAGGCGTTCGGGGGCGATATAGAGGAACCCCAGGGTCAGCGGCGCGCCGATCCATTTGTGCAGGTTGAAGCCGGCGAACGCAATGCCCAGTTCGGCGAGGTTGAGCTCGATCTGGCCCAGTGCATGGGCGCCGTCGAGGATCACGTCGATGGCATGCTCACGCGCGGCCTTGGCGATGGCCTCTACGGGCATCACCAGGCCGGTGCGGTGGGTCACATGGGTGAGTGCCATCAGCTTCAGGCGCGGGTACCGGGCGAACGCATCGCGATAGGTCTGCACCAGGCTGTCGAAACTGGCCGGATGAGTGTGGGACAACTCGATCACTTCCACACCGCGAACACCCGCCAACCAGCGCATCGCACCTTTGACGGTGTCGTATTCCAGGTCGCTGATCAGCACCTGATCGCCGGGTTGCAGGCGGTTGTAGTTGCGGATCAGCGACTGCAAGGCTTCGGTGGCGTTGCGGGTAAAGGCGACTGCCTCGGGGTCGACGTCGATCAGGCCCGCTAGTTGGCGACGGATCTCGACATTTTCACCTTGCTCGAAGCGCTGGCGCACATACAGCGAGTTGCTGCGGTTGATAAACGCCACATGCTCCAGGTACTGCGCCTGCACCTCGCGGCTCATACGCCCGAAGTAGCCGTTCTCCAGGTTGATCGGGCCGGGCTCCAGCGCATAGCGCTGGGCGATGGCCTGCCAGTGAGGTTCGTTGTCAGCATTCCTTGGCATGGCGAGTCTCTTAATGGCGGGGGGCGGGTTTGCCGTGTTTAACGCGCAGCGGTTCCAACAATTCGGACAAGCCGTTGTGGTCGATTTCCTGCATCAATGCCAGCAGCCCGCCCAGTTCGCCGTGGGGAAAGCCCTCGCGGGCGAACCAGTTCAGGTAGGGACCCGGCAGGTCGGCGATGATCCGGCCCTTGTATTTGCCGAAGGGCATTTCGCGGGTGATCAGCAGTTCGAGTTTTTCGGGATTCATGGGCTTCGTGTTGAGTGAGGCGAGGTCTTCGAAAATACAGGCATTCTGCATGAAGGCCAAATGACAGATCATGCAAATAACGTACATACAGATGGTTCAAATATTTTTAAGTCATTGAAAATAAACATAAAAGTAATTTTTCAAAACCTGGCACGAGCGCTGCAATCATTAAGACAACCCTTCTTCACCTGCCTAAGGAATTGAAAAATGACTGACATCAACAAAGAATCGATCTCCGTACTGAACGACCTGATCGAGACCAGCATCGACGGCCAGAAAGGCTTCAAGGAATGCGCAGAAGACATCAAGCATCCGGAACTCAAGGCGCTGTTTGCCAAGCGCTCCGCTGACTGCGCTACCGCCGCAGCCGAATTGAAGACCGCGGTGCGTGCCCTGGGCGGTGATCCGGAAGACTCCGGCAGCGTAGCCGGCGCCCTGCACCGTGGCTGGGTCGACGTGAAGTCGATGCTGACCGGTAAGGACGAAGAGGCTGTGCTGAACGAAGCCGAGCGCGGCGAAGACCACGCACTGAAGGCTTACAAAGAAGCCATCGAGAAGATCAACAAGCACAATCTGCTGGGCATTCGTGACCTGGTTGAGCGTCAGTACCACGGCGTGCAACGCAATCACGACCAGGTAAAAGCCCTGCGTAACCAGGCTCGCGCTCAGTCCTAAGCGCTGCTGTGTAACACATGTGGGAGGGGGCTTGCGCCCGACAGCGGTGGATCAGTCGATATTTCAATGACTGACACACCGCCATCGGGGGCAAGCCCCCTCCCACATTTGTATTGTGTTGGCCCTGAAAACCGTACTCAGCCGATGCTGATCGGCGGCAGCTCGGTCAAGGTCACGACCTGCTGCTTGCGGGGTGCAAGAATTTCCGCCTCGCCATCCACGACCAGCTCATCGCGCTGGTTGAACACACGGGTGGCAATGCGTACGCGAAATTTCGGCAGCTTCTCGAGGATTTCCAGGCGCACGGTCAGGGTATCGCCGATTTTCACCGGCTTCTGGAAGGTCATCTGCTGGCCGATATAGATAGTGCCCGGCCCGGGCAGCTCACACGCAACGGCCGCGCTGATCAGGGCGCCGCTGAACATACCGTGGGCGATACGCTCCTTGAACATGGTCGCCTTGGCGTATTCGGCATCCAGGTGCACCGGGTTGTGGTCGCCGGACATGGCGGCAAACAGCTGGATATCACGCTCTTCGACGGTCTTGCTGTAGCTGGCGGTCTGGCCGACTTCAAGGGCTTCGTACGGGGTGTTGGTTACCTGGGTCATCTAAAGGTGCATCCTGTGGCTAATCGGTAATTTAACTGTCTGATTTTAAAAGTAAATTTATTCGCAGTGGGCCGGCCTGCGCAAGGTCAGGGCCTGGTCGAGCCACCTCAGCACATCGGCGGTGACTTCGTCGCGATTGGTTTCGTTGAACACTTCGTGACGCGCCTGCGGGTAGATATTCAGTTGCAGGTGCTGGCTGCCGGCCTCTCGCAGGGCATCGGCCAGGCTTTTGAGACGCTTGCCCTCACTGACCGGATCACATTCGCCGCCCATCACCAGGATCGGCAGGCCCGGATCGATCTGGGCGAGATTGGACGCTTTGCTGATTTGCTGCAAGCCGCCGAGCAGATCGATCCATAGTTGGTTGGTACAGCGGAAGCCGCAGAGTGGATCGTTGATGTATTTGTCGACTTCGTTCGGGTCACGGCTGAGCCAGTCGAACGCGGTGCGATTGGGCTTGAATGCCTTGTTGAACGAGCCGAACGACAGGAACTCGATCAATGCACTGCGCCCACGGACACCCTGGCGCAGGCGTTCGGCGCGAGCGATCAGCCGTGCGGCGCGGTACAGCGCCACCGGCTGGAAATTCGAACCGCTGAGAATCGCTCCATGCAGGCTGGCGCTGTGGTGCAGCAGGTAGGCCTGGGCGATATAGCTGCCCATGCTGTGGCCGAGCAAAATGATCGGCAGCCCCGGATGCTGCTGGCCGATGTGCTGGTTGAGGCTGGCCAGGTCGCCCACCACTTTGTTCCAGCCGTCCTTTTCGGCATACAGGCCCAGCGTGCCTTCGTCGGCGGTGCGGCCGTGACCACGCTGGTCCGGCGCATACACGCCATAGCCGGCACTGCCCAGGGCTTCGGCCAGCCGCGCATAGCGCCCGCTGTGCTCCGCCATGCCGTGGGACAGCATGACCACCGCCTTGGCCGGCCCGTCGGGCATCCAATGATTGACGTACAGGCGGCTGCGGTCATTCGCGGTCAGCCAGAAGGTGCTGTGGTTCATGGGGTTCCCTTTCTCAAGGTCTGCTCAAGGTCTGCTCGACGTTGTTGCAGTGTATAGCTCATCTGTCAGGCGACGGGGTATCTGCCTGCGCATCAGGGACAAGATTCATACAATCAATGACGCAATTTGCTGTATTTGCCTGTTTGGCCATAGCTGCTAACGTCCCCCAAGCTCCGCTTTCTATAAAAGCGGCCGGACACCTTCAGGTAAGGGGACAAGAATAATGCAACCTGATTTCTGGAATGACAAACGCGCGGCGGGCGTTCCCAATGACATCGACCTGTCGGCCTACAAGTCGGTAATCGAAGTCTTCGAGCGCTCGTGCAAGGCCTTTGCCGACCGTCCGGCATTCAGCAACATGGGCGTCACCCTGACCTACGCCGAGCTTGAGCGCCAGAGTGCGGCGTTCGCCGGCTACCTGCAGCAGCACACCGACCTCAAGCCCGGCGAGCGCATCGCCGTACAGATGCCCAACGTGCTGCACTACCCGATTGCCGTGTTCGGCGCACTGCGCGCCGGGCTGATCGTGGTCAACACCAACCCGCTCTACACCCCGCGCGAGATGCGCCACCAGTTCAAGGACGCCGGCGTGCGTGCCCTGGTCTACCTCAACCTGTTCGGTTCGCGGGTGCAGGACGTGTGCACCGACACCGAGATCGACTACCTGATCGAAGCCAGGATGGGCGACTTCATGCCCGCCGCCAGAGGCTGGCTGGTCAACACCGTGGTCGACAAGGTCAAGAAGATGGTCCCGGCCTACCACCTGCCGCGTGCGGTGTCGTTCAAGCGCGCCTTGCGCATGGGCGCGGGCCTGGGCGTGACCCATCATCCGGTGACCCTGGATGACATCGCCGTGCTGCAATACACCGGCGGCACCACCGGCCTGGCCAAGGGCGCGATGCTCACCCATGGCAACCTGGTGGCTAACATGCAACAGGTCCGTGCCTGTATGTCCCAGACCGGCGATGACGGCCACCCGCTGATCAAGGAAGGGCAGGAGGTGATGATCGCGCCGCTGCCGCTGTACCATATCTATGCCTTCACCGCGAACTGCATGTGCATGATGGTCTCGGGTAACCACAACGTGCTGATCACCAACCCCAGGGACATCGGTGGGTTTATCAAGGAACTGAAAAAGTGGCGCTTTACCGGGCTTCTGGGGCTCAACACGCTGTTTGTGGCGTTGATGGACCACCCGGAGTTCAAGAACCTGGATTTCTCCCACCTCAAGCTCACCAACTCCGGCGGTACGGCCCTGATCAAGGCCACGGCCGAACGCTGGGAGCAGATCACCGGCTGCTCGATCGGCGAGGGCTATGGCCTGACGGAAACCTCGCCGGTGGCCAGCACCAACCCCTATGGCAACAAATCACGCCTGGGCACCGTGGGCATCCCGGTGCCCGCCACGGCGATGAAGGTCATTGATGACGAAGGCACCGAGCTGCCCTTGGGCGAACGGGGCGAGTTGTGCATCAAGGGCCCGCAGGTGATGAAGGGCTACTGGCAGCAACCGGCCGCCACCGCAGAGGCCCTGGACGCCGAAGGCTGGCTGAAGACCGGTGACATCGCGGTGATCGACGAAGATGGGTTTGTGCGCATTGTCGACCGCAAGAAGGATTTGATCATCGTCTCGGGTTTCAATGTGTACCCCAACGAAATCGAGGACGTGGTGATGGCCCATCCGGCCGTGGCCAACTGCGCGGTGATCGGCGTGCCGGACGAGCGCACGGGGGAGGCGGTGAAACTGTTCGTGGTGGCGCGTGCAGAAGGGGTGAGCCTTGAGGAATTGAAGGCGTACTGCAAGACCAACTTCACGGGTTACAAGGTGCCCAAGCACATTGTGTTGCGCGACTCGTTACCGATGACGCCGGTAGGGAAGATCCTGCGCAGGGAGCTACGCGACATCGCCTGATGTGAAATGCGGTAAAAATGTGGGAGTCGCGGTGCGACGATTCGGTTTGCCCCCTCCCACATTTGTCGTGTGTCGTCCTGAAGGCCTTATTCCAGAGCCTTTCATCAAGGAATTTCAGTTCTGTTTAAAGTGTGACCAAATATTGTAGGACAGTCGTGATTATGACTGCGGGGCCCTCTTTAGGCTCTAGTCGGCCTTTGGCAAAGCTGCTACTCTCGGCGCGCTTTGTGACGTCTAGGCCTGCTTGAAAGCGCCAGATTCACCAAAAAAAACATACACCAATAATAATCGCATCAAATGCGATGATGAATTCGCGTCGCTGAGGAGTGGGCTTCCATGCACGAAGACTTTTGGAAGGATAAGTACCCCGCCGGGATTGCTGCAGAAATCAATCCAGACGAGTATCCGAATATTCAGGCGGTATTGAAGCAGTCCTGCCAGCGCTTCGCCAACAAACCGGCCTTCAGCAACCTGGGCAAGACGATCACCTACGGTGAATTGTACGAACTGTCCGGCGCCTTCGCTGCGTACCTGCAACAGCATACCGACTTGAAGCCCGGCGATCGCATTGCCGTGCAGTTGCCCAACGTCCTGCAATACCCGGTTGCCGTGTTCGGCGCCATCCGTGCCGGCCTGATCGTGGTCAACACCAACCCGCTGTACACCGCGCGGGAAATGGAACACCAATTCAATGATTCCGGCGCCAAGGCGCTGGTCTGCCTGGCCAACATGGCCCACCTGGCGGAAAAGGTCGTGCCCAAGACCGCCGTCAAGCATGTGATCGTCACCGAAGTCGCCGACCTGTTGCCGCCGCTCAAGCGCCTGCTGATCAACAGCGTCATCAAGTACGTGAAGAAAATGGTCCCGGCCTATCACTTGCCCAAGGCGATCAAGTTCAACGACGTACTCGCCAAGGGCCAGGGGCAAGCGGTCAACGAAGTCTGCCCGGCCAGCGGCGATGTGGCCGTATTGCAATACACCGGTGGCACCACCGGCGTGGCCAAGGGCGCGATGCTCACCCACCGCAACCTGGTCGCCAACATGTTGCAATGCAAGGCGCTGATGGGCTCCAACCTCAATGAAGGTTGCGAGATCCTGATCACGCCGCTGCCGCTGTACCACATCTATGCGTTCACCTTTCATTGCATGGCGATGATGCTGATCGGCAACCACAACATCCTGATCAGCAACCCGCGCGACCTGCCGGCGATGGTCAAGGAACTGTCGAAGTGGAAGTTCAGCGGCTTTGTCGGCCTGAACACTCTGTTCGTGGCGCTGTGCAACAACGAAGCCTTCCGCAAGCTGGACTTCTCCGCGCTGAAAGTCACCCTGTCGGGCGGCATGGCCCTGCAACTGGCGGCGGCCGAGCGTTGGAAAGCGGTGACCGGTTGCGGCATCTGCGAAGGCTACGGCATGACCGAAACCAGCCCGGTGGCCACGGTGAACCCGATCCAGCATATCCAGATCGGTACCATCGGCATTCCGGTGCCGTCGACCCTGTGCAAGGTCATCACCGACGACGGTGTCGAGCTGGCCCTGGGTGAAGTCGGCGAACTGTGCGTCAAGGGCCCGCAAGTGATGAAGGGCTACTGGCAGCGTGAAGACGCCACCGCCGAGATGCTCGACAGCGAAGGCTGGCTGAAGACCGGCGACATCGCGATCATCCAGCCGGATGGCTACATGCGCATCGTCGATCGCAAGAAGGACATGATCCTGGTCTCTGGCTTCAACGTGTATCCCAACGAGCTGGAGGACGTGCTGGCGGGCCTGCCGGGCGTACTGCAGTGCGCGGCCATCGGTGTGCCGGATGAAAAATCCGGCGAACACATCAAGCTCTTCATCGTGGTCAAGCCCGGCGCCACCCTGACCAAGGAGCAGGTCATGGAGCACATGCGCGCCAACGTCACCGGCTACAAGGTGCCCAAGGCCGTGGAGTTCCGCGATGCGTTGCCGACCACCAACGTGGGCAAGATTCTGCGCCGCGAGTTGCGCGATGAAGAACTGAAGAAACTCGGTCTTAAAAAGTAATCCGATCCAAATGTGGGAGGGGCTTGCCCCCTCCCACATTTTTTTGACCGCGTTCTTACACGGCGAACTGCGCGAAGCTCACACCCGCACCCGCCGGCCGCACATCCTTCAAGAACGAATCCTTATCCGCACTTAGCTCCAGGGTAATCTCCGGCTTGCGCTTGCCCGCGTTGCGCACCACCAGCCCTTCGAGCTTTTCACGCAGGAACACGGTCGGCACCTTCAGGTGCAGCAACTGGTCGGTCTCGGCGTTGTGCATCAACAGGTGAATCCACTCGTACTGGCCGACGGCAATACGCCCCACCGGCAGGTCGAACCACCAGATGTTGCGTTTGCGGTCCAGGTCGGTGAAGTGGCAGTTGTTGACACCGAGTACGGCACCGCCCAGTTCCTGGTTTCTGCGGGCGATGGCCTGTGCTTTATTGAGTTTCATAACCTTCCTACGGGATCTGTTATTCAGCGTTGGAGCCTGAATGTGCCGGGCATTCTCGTGGGTTGGCTGCAAAACATAAAGCCAAACCTGTCGTTGGCGATGAAATGTTCACCGAAAAATAATTGAAACTCTGCCGAACGGCCTTGGGTCAATCTCTACGTAATGACCAAAACCCTTTGATTGTTCTTTCGGAGAAATACCATGGGCAGCACAGCGGATAAGGCAAAAGGTTTGAAAGACGAAGCCGTCGGTAACATCAAGCAAGGCGTCGGCAAAGTCACCGGCAACGACAAACTGCGCGCTGAAGGTGTCGTGCAGGAAAAGAAAGGCCAGGTTGAAAAAGCCGTGGGCGACACCAAGGACGCGGTGAAAAAAGCGACCAAGTAAGACTGCCATCGTGCAGCCGGACGGCCATCCACGGATGGCCGTTTTTATGTCACACGCAGTGATTAAAGTTTCGAAATTGTTTCAAGGTCGCCAAATAGGCTACCTTGATGTAGAAAACGGCCCCTGAGTCGCCCATGAACCCCCTTTTTGCGGCGAAAGGAGACGCTATGATTTTTCCGGTTCTCGATGGTCTCAAGCTCCACACAGTGCTGGTGCGCACCGTCAAGGAATTCGTCGATGACGAGATGTCCACCTACGCCTCGGCACTGGCCTACCAGATGCTGTTCTCGTTGTTTCCCTTCCTGCTGTTCCTTATCGCCCTGATCGGTTTCCTGCACCTGCCGGACTTTTTCACCTGGCTGCGTCTGCAGTCGGAGCTGGTGCTGCCGCCCCAGGCCCTGGAGCAGGTCAACCCGGTGATCGACCAGTTGCAGCAATCCAAGGGCGGCCTGCTCTCGGTGGGTATCGTGATTGCCCTCTGGACCGCCTCCGCTGGCGTGCGCCTGATGATGAGCGCCATGAACGCCGCGTACGACGTCGTGGAAGGCCGGCCGATCTGGAAGCGTTTTCCGCTGTCGGTTTTCTACACCATCGGCATCGCCGGTATGCTGCTGGCCGCTGCCGCGTTGATGGTGCTCGGCCCGCAGGTGATGGAATGGCTGGCCGGCCAGATCGGCATGCAGGAATTTGTGGTGACCTTGTGGACCATCGTGCGATGGCCGCTGATCGTGATCCTGCTGATGTTTGCCGTGGCCCTCATGTATTACGTGATGCCGGACGTCGAGCAGAAGTTTCGCTTTATTACCCCGGGTTCGGTGCTTGCGGTAGTGGTGTGGATCGTCGCCTCCCTCGGTTTTGGCTACTACGTCAAAACCTTCGCCGACTACAACGCCATGTATGGCAGCATCGGTGCGATCATCGTGTTGCTCCTGTACTTCTACATTTCCGCCGCCGTGCTGTTGCTGGGGGCGGAGATGAATGCCGTGATCGAGCACATGTCGGCCGAAGGCAAGGAGCCTGGCGCAAAGGACTTCGACGAGCCCGCGCCCGCGCATGAAAAACAACATGTCTCCGGCCTCGGCCGCGACCACTCCAAACCCACTACCGATGAAGTCTGATCGATGATCCGTGAAATCCTGAAAATGGGCGATGAACGCCTGCTGCGTATCGCCCCGCCGGTACCGCCGGAAATGTTCGACAGCCCCGAGCTGTGGCAATTGATCGACGACATGTTCCAGACCATGGAGCACGTGGGCGGCGTCGGCCTGGCCGCGCCGCAGATTGGCGTCGACCTGCAACTGGTGATCTTTGGGTTCGAAGCCAGCGAGCGCTACCCGGATGCGCCGCCGGTGCCGCAGACCATCCTGATCAACCCGTTGATCACACCGCTCAGCCCGGTGCTGGAAGAAGGCTATGAAGGCTGCCTGTCGGTGCCTGGACTGCGTGGTGCGGTGGACCGTTACCAGCAGATTCGCTACGAAGGGTTTGATCCGAAGGGCGAGCCGATCGTACGTTTTGCCGATGGCTTCCACGCGCGGGTGGTGCAGCATGAATGCGATCACCTGATCGGCCGGCTGTACCCCTCGCGCATTACCGACTTCAGCAAGTTCGGCTTTATTGAAGTGATGTTTCCCGACATGGACCCAACCGCTGACGAGTAATCGCCGGCCCGTTGAGAACATAATCTGGGAGGGAGCAGGTTATTTGGCCGGTTTGACGAACCGTAACGTCATCCGGTCCGACTCGCCAATCGCCACATACTTCGCCTTATCCTGCTCTCCCAGCTTCAACGTCGGCGGCAACGTCCACACGCCGGCGGGATAATCCTTGGTGTCCTTCGGGTTGGCGTTGACCTCGCTCTGGCCTGCCAGCTTGAACCCCGCATCGGTGGCCAGTTTCACCACCTGGGCGCTGGTCAGGTAACCGCTGTCCTTGATCGCTTCCAGCACGGCCCCGTCCTTGGCCCGGTGATCTTCCACGCCCAGCACGCCACCCGGTTTCAACACCGTGTAGAACGCGCGGAACGTGGCCTCGGCGGTATCGGCCAGCACCCAGTTATGCACATTGCGGAACGTCAGCACGGCATCCGCCGAAGCAGGTTTGCCGAACACCGGTGCCTTGGGGTCGAACTCGACCACGTCTGCCTTGGCATAGCGCGTCGGGTCGGCGGCGAATTTGTTTTTCAGGTTCTCTTCGGACGTGCGCGCATAGGCGCTGCTGCTTGGCGCTTGCACGGCGGCGATGTAATGCCCGTGCTCCTTGAGCAACGGTGCCAGCAGTTCGCTGTACCAACCGCCCCCTGGGGTAATTTCGATCACCGTCTGCCTGGCGCCCAGGCCAAAGAATTCCAAGGTCTGCTGCGGGTGGCGATAGCCGTCGCGGGCGCTGTTGGCCGGGTCGCGCCAGTTGCCGGCCAACACGCTGGCGTATTGCTGGGCGCTGATCGGTGCGTCGGCGGCCTGGCTGAACGTGGGAACGAGGAGGGCGGTAAGGGACAGAGCTGCAAAGGTCGCTTTCATGATCATCCGAAAAGTGGGCCACTGTGTCGCCGAGGCTAGCATGGGGCCCATGCGGGGCGATCACACATTATCCGAGGACGACCTCACTAAACGATCTAAGCCCATGGCGATCATCGGCTTGTTGCGCTTGTAGCGCACCAGTCGCTCGCTGAGGGATTGCGGCAATAGCGTGTCCTGGGTGAAACCCATGCGCTGATACAAACCCTCCAGGTCCGGATGGCACAACAACCACAGCGTGCCTTGCACCTCGGCCGCCGCCGCCGCTATCAATCGCCCCGCCAACCCCTGGCCGCGATACGCCGGGTCGACAAACACGCCGGTCAACCACTGTCCGCCGACCACGGGTGTCAGGCACAGACCGGCGACAATCTCGCTGTCGCGCGCTACCCACAAACGCCCGCCCTTGAGCGCCTTCATCGGGGAGTCATGACGGCGATAAAACTTGTTCAGCAGCGGCCACAGCGGCTCAGCCAGGGGGGCGATGTGCAGTTCGGGCATGGTGTTTGGGCAACATAATCAAGGGCCGGGGATTATAAGCGCCTTCTGTGCGGCAATAGGTGGTATACCCAGTGTTACATCCCCTGTAAGTGGAGCATGCATCATGGCCAAAGGTATGGATTCAAAGAAAGCCGCGAAGAAGAAACCGGCAAAGACCGCCGACGAAAAACGCGCCGACAAGAAAGCCAAGAAAACCGAGACAGGCCTGTTCGGTCACTGAGTTAATGATCATTCCCACGCACCCGCGTGGGAATGCCGCCAGGGACGCTCGGCGCCCCACCTGTGACTTAGATCGCCGCCAGGGTTTCTTTCACTGCCTGCGCCTGCGGGTCAGTGGTCTTCGCCGCTACCTGCTGCTCTTGCTGCTGCTTCAAACGCTCGGCCACTTGCTTGGAAATGGCGTCCTGCTTTTCCTGCGACATGTTCTGCACATCCGCCTCGGTCAACCCCTGTTCCTTGAGCAATTGCTCACGGATACGCTCGGCCGGGGTTTTGCTCATGTAATCGGTGAAGTCTGCGCGGGCGGAGCTGGTGGCGGGGACATCCGTCGTCACCGTGGTGGCCGCTGTGCTGGCCTGCAACTGCACGCGGGTCTTGGCGAAAGCTTCGTCGATGCGATCGCCCGCCTTGTCCAGATCCTTCTGCGCGGCCGGCAGGGTCACGCTTTGCTGCGCCGCTTGCAGGGCACCGCTGTACAGCGTGCTGGCGGCGGCGTTGGCCGGGTCCATGTCGGGACGCGTGATCTTTTGAAGGGTCGACACGGCTTGGGTGTTGTTGTTAACCAGCATGATCGGTCACCTGGGAAAATGTTCGGTGCCATAGCGGGAGCAAATAACATGCCGGGTCCGATAACCCCGGTTTGACTGGATTTGGCCTGGCCGCCGCGGCAAACATTGTCCCGCAGGCGGCCAACCGTTGCCGTCAATGGGCGATATGTTCCAAGGCCAGGTTGCGCGTACGCGGGCCGAACCAACTGATGGTAATCATCACGATCAGCATGCTGCTGGCAATAAACGCCAACACACCGGGTGTGCCCAGGTGTTCGAGGATAAAACCGATCAACAGGCTGCTGAACACCGTCGACAAGCGGCTGAACGAATAGCAGAACCCCACCGCCCGCGCGCGGATATTGGTCGGGAACAGCTCGCTCTGGTAGGAGTGGTAACTGAAGCTCAGCCAGGCGTTGCAGAAGGTGATCATCACTCCGCAGATCACCAGCCCCACCGCCGTGGTTTGCAGGGCGAACAGGCTGCCGAAGATCACGGCACCCATGGCGGAGCCGACGATCTGCCATTTGTTTTCAAAGCGATTGGCCACCTTCACAAACAGCAATGGCCCCAGCGGGTAGGCGAGGGTGATGATAAAGGCGTACAGCAAGCTGTGGGTCACGCTGACACCCTGGCCCGAAAGCAGCGCCGGCAACCAGTTGCCGAAACCAAAGAAGCCGATGGCCTGGAACACATGGAACACAATCAGCATCAACGCGCGGCGGCGGTACGGCGGTTGCCAGATGTCGGCAAAACGGCCACTGCCTTGCACGCTGACGGCTTCGGGTTCGGGTTCATCCAGCGGTTTGCCATGGTCTTTCCGGCAGCGTGCCTCAAGGGTGTCCATGATCCTGCCGGCTTCTTCGAAGCGGCCTTTTTGCGCCAGCCAGCGCGGTGATTCCGGCAGGCGCTTGCGCAGTTGCCAGATAAACAGCGCAAACACCGCACTGCTCAGCACCACCCAACGCCAGCCCGACACCCCGAACGGTGCCTGGGGCACCAGCCACCATGACATCAACGCCACGGCCGGCACCGACAGGAACTGGATGAAAAATGCAAAGGCAAACGCCGAACTGCGCATGCGCTTGGGCACCAGTTCAGACAGATAGGCGTCGATGGTCACCAGCTCGATGCCCAGGCCGATACCCACCAGGAAACGCATGCAGATAATGCCCAGCGCGGACGTCTGAATGCCCATCAACACCGTGGCGACGGTGTACCAGATCAGCGCGAAGGTGAAGATCGCCCGGCGTCCGAAGCGGTCGGCAATCGGGCTGAGCAGGCTGGCGCCGAGGAACAGGCCGAGGAAGGTCGCCGAGGCGAACGCCGCCTGGTCGGAGAAGCCGAACACGCCCTCGCTGCCGGTGTGGAAAATCCCGTCACTGATCAGGCCGGGGCTGATGTAGGCGGTCTGGAACAAGTCATACAGCTCGAAAAAACCGCCGATCGACAGCAGCGCCACCAGGCGCCAGACCGTGGCGACGGCGGGCAGGCGGTCGATACGCGCGCTGATATGGGCGGCGCGGATCGGATCGATGCCGTCTGTAGCGGGGAGTGCAGGCATGGCGGGGAAAACTCAGTCAGTGATCGGGATATCGAAGGTCTGAAATGCATCGTCCAGCGGATGGTAACCCAACACCCGCGTGGTTTCGCTCAGGTCCAGGCGCTTGAAGCGGTTATTGGAAATGCCGTGGGCGATCAGGTGTTTCACGCCCTCGGCCTCCACTGCACGCTGCAGCAGTTGCACGGCGTCCCGCGGGCTGAGCCAGGCGCTGAGGTCGCGGGCGTTGTTCAGGTCGTGGGTTTCAACGAATTCGAACGCGCCGATGCGCAGGGCAATCGTCGACAGCGGGGTTTTCGCCGCGTAGTAGCCACACAGCGCTTCGCCGTAGCATTTGCTCACGCCATACAGGTTGCCCGGCATCACCTGCATGCCTGGGGTGATCTGCCGGTCTACCGGGTAGCCTTCGATAGTTTGCGCGCTGCTGGCGAACACCAGGCGCTGTACACCCGCCGCCACAGCGGCTTCGAACAGGTAGGTGGTGGCGAGAATATTGTTCGGCAGCAATTCGTCGAACGTGGCGCTGGCGTGGGGGATGCCCGACAGGTGCACGATCACATCGATGCCTTCGAGCAGGCTGGCCAGGCTGGCTTTGTCGCTGAGGTCGGCGTGCACGAAGCGGTGTTCGCCCAGGTTGAAATCCGCCGCGATGCGGTCGGTGAGGGTGAAACGGTAGCGGTCTCTCGAGGCTTCGAAAAACGTCTTGCCGATTCTGCCGCAGGCGCCGGTGAGCAGTACGTTGAGTCCTTTCACGGGCATGTCCTTAGTTATGCCCGTCGAGGGCGAAGAGCTGGAAGCCCTGGTGCTGGCCGAGGCGCTGATAATAGGCGGCAATGGCGGGGTAGGGCGGGCGCGCCATGGGCGTCATCTGCCAGCGGTGCACCGAGAGGCCGATGAGGATGTCGGCGAGGGTGAATTCATCGCCGGCAACAAAGGCCCCGGTTTTGCTCAGTTGTTGCTCGAGGATGCCCATCTTGTCGTTCCATCGTTGCACGGCGGCTTCAATCTGCGCCGCGTCCAGGCCGTCCGGGTTATTGCGTACCAGGGCGGTGAAGGCATCGCCCCAGGCACGGTTGAGCTCGACGGCCTGCCAGTCGATCCACTGCTCGACCCGGGCCCGTGGGGCGGGCTCGATGGGCAGCAGGTCGTGGCGTTGGTAAAGCCCCACGAGGTAGCGGCAGATGGTATTGGACTCCCACAGCACGCCGTGGTCGTCGATCAGCACGGGTATCTGCGCGTTGGGGTTCAGGGCGAGGAATTCGGCGGACTGGGTGGGCTGGAAGCCGATGCCCCAGTCTTCGCGCACGTAGTCGATGCCCAGTTCCTGGCAGGTCCAGAGCACTTTGCGCACGTTGATGGAGGACGTGCGACCCAGGATTTTCAGTGAATGTGCCATGGTGCTTTCCTTGCGATGGAGAACAGCCAATCTAGCAGGCGGGAGAAGCTACGGCGATGCCTCCGAGCGGGCGGGGTCAAAATGTGGGAGGGACTACGTGCTCTCGCGAACCTGCAACTCAAACCCCATGTCCACCACCGGCTTGGCGATCCTGTTGCCCGCCATGATCGTCAACAAATGCTCCGCCGCCCGCCGCCCGATCGCTTCCCTGGGGGTACTGATGCTGCTCAGGCGCGGCACCATGAAGGACGAGGCCGGCAAGTCGTTGAAGCCCAGCACCGCGACACGTTCTGGGATTTTGATGCCGTGGCGCATGGCTTCCAGCAGCGCGCCCTGGGCCAGGTCGTCGTTGCCGAAGAAGATCGCATCCACATCCGGATGGGCGGCCAGCAGTTGCAGGAACAGCTCGCCGCCCAGGCCCACCGAGGAAGGGCGTGGTGTCAGCAGTTCCAGCGCCGGGTCGTACAGGCCCGCCTGTTGCAGCGCACGGCGGAAGCCTTCGCCACGCAGCAAGGTGCGTTGGTCCAACTGCGCGCCGATGTACGCCAGGCGCTTGCGCCCGCGGGAGATCAAATGTGCGGCCGCGGTTTCACCCGCCGCCAACTGCGAGAAGCCCACGCAGTTCACGCCGGCATTGGGGTCCAGGTCCATCATGTACACACACGGCACATTACTGGCCTCGACCATCCGTCGGGCGCTTTCGGTGCGATCGAAGCCGGTCAACAACAGTCCGCGAGGCTGATAGGCCATGTAGTTGCGCAGCAGGTTTTCCTCTTCGTCGCGCGAATAGTGGGAGTTGCCGATCAGTACTTCAAAGCCCTTGGGCCGCAGCACCTGGTGGATGGCTTCGAGGGTTTCGATAAACAGCAGGTTGGACAACGACGGCACCAATACCACCACCGAATGGCTCTGGGCCGAAGCCAGGGCACGGGCGGCGGGGTTGACCACGTAGTTGAGTTCGGCAGCGGCGTGCTGGACTTTTTCCACCAACTCGGTGGCTACGGTGCTGATGCCGCGCAACGCGCGGGAGGCGGTAATCGGGCTGACGCCGGCCAGGCGGGCAACTTCGTTGAGGGTAGGGCGACCGGTGGTGCGGGTATTTTTATCGTTCTTGGAGGTCATCAGGCGGCTTGCCAAACAAAAATCGAGGCACTAAGGTAGCGCTGTCTCCAAAAGGCTGCAAATTATTGAACTATGGGTTGCCTGATCCGGTTCAAATGATTGGAGCGGATGCACGCGTCACTCCATAAAAATGACAAGACGGCGCGGGAAAAGCCTGTTTTTGCACTTGCCTTACGGCGTGCAAAGGTAGCGCTATCTGCGTCTTGAGGTGTTTCATGAGTCAACCTGTTACCGCCCTGGTCATCATGGGTGTTGCCGGCTGTGGCAAAACCAGCGTCAGCGAGGCCCTGTGCCGCCTGAACGGTGCCACCGCCATTGAAGGCGACAGCTTTCACCCCGCCGCGAACATCGAAAAGATGAGCGCCGGCCACCCCCTCAACGACGACGACCGCGCCGGTTGGCTCGACATCCTGTGCGATGAACTGCGCCGTTCGCTCAAAGCCGGTGAACATCCGGTACTCACCTGCTCCGCGCTGAAAAAGAAATACCGCGACCACCTGCGCGAAGCCGCGCCGGGCCTGGGCTTTGTATTCCTGGAGCTGACCCGCGAAGTCGCCGCCGACCGCGTGTCCCATCGGCCGGGCCATTTCATGCCGGCCAGCCTCATCGACAGCCAGTTCGCCACCCTTGAATCGCCCAAGGGCGAGCCGCTGACCCTGGCCCTCAACGCCAGCGAAGACAGCGTCGAGGAGTTGGCCAGGCAGACCAACGCCTGGTGGCTGACACACGGTTTTGAACCATCCAGCTGATTTTTTGCCGGAAAAGATAGCGCTATCCCCGGCAGGAAATTCAACACCCGCTTTAATAACAACAACAAACAGGAGAGACCCCCCATGTTTGGCATGTCCCACGAGTCGTACCTGCTGTTAGATGCAGTCGTTACCATCATCGGGCTGATCGTCTTGATCACCCGCTTCAAGGTTCACCCATTTATCGCGCTGATCATCGCGGCCGGCTTCCTTGGCCTGACCTCGGGCATGCCGGTGGACAAGATCATCAAGGCGTTCCAGGACGGTTTCGGCGGGGTGCTCGGCTTCGTCGGCATCATCCTCGCGCTGGGCACCATGCTCGGCAAGATGATGGCCGAATCCGGCGGTGCCGATCAGATCGCCCAGACCCTGATCCGCGCCTTTGGCAAGGACAAGGTCCAGTGGGCCATGATGTTCGCCGCATTCCTGGTGGGCATTCCGTTGTTCTTCGAGATCGGCTTTGTACTGCTGATCCCGCTGGTGTTTATCGTTGCGCGCCGCACCGGCGTGTCGCTGATCAAGATCGGCATCCCGCTGCTCGCCGGCCTCTCGGCAGTCCACGGCCTGGTGCCGCCGCACCCGGGCCCGCTGCTGGCCATCGGTGTGTTTGGCGCCGACATCGGCAAGACCATCCTGTACGGCCTGATCGTCGCGCTGCCGACGGCCATCATCGCTGGCCCGATCTTCGGTACGTTTATCGCCAAGTACATCCCGGGCAACCCGTCCCAGGAACTGGTCGACCAACTGGCCCGCGAGCCTGAGAACAAAAACCTGCCGAGCTTCAGTATCACCCTGGTCACCGTGCTGCTGCCGGTGTTCCTGATGCTGCTCAAAACCTTCGCCGACATCGCCTTTGCCGAAGGCAACGTGGTGCGCAACTGGATGGACATGATCGGTCACCCGATCACCGCCTTGCTGCTGGCGTTGCTGCTGTCGCTGTACACCTTTGGCAGTCGCCAGGGCATCCATTCCAAGCAGATCCTCAAGCTGCTCGACGCCAGCCTTGCGCCGACCGCCGCGATCATCCTGATCATCGGTGCCGGCGGTGGCTTCAAGCAGATGCTGGTAACCAGCGGCGTGGGTGACGTGATCGGCCACATGGCGGTGAACGCACAGATCAACCCGATCCTGCTGGCGTGGCTGGTGGCGGCGGTGATTCGTGTGGCGACCGGTTCGGCCACCGTGGCGACCATTACCGGCGCGGGCATCGTAGTGCCGGTGGTGGGGATGATTCCGGGGGTTAACCGTGAGCTGCTGGTGTTGGCGACGGGGGCGGGTTCGTTGATCCTGTCTCACGTCAACGATGCGGGGTTCTGGCTGGTGAAGCAGTACTTCAACATGACCGTGGCCGAGACCTTCAAGACCTGGACGGCAATGGAGACCATCCTGTCCGTTGTGGCACTGATCTTTATCATGTTGCTGTCGTTGGTGGTCTAACAGACACACCACAAGGCAAGGGTGAAAACCCAATCAAATGTGGGAGGGGGCTTGCCCCCGATGGCGGTGGGTCAGTCACCAGATGCAGTGATTGAACCTCTGCTATCGGGGGCAAGCCCCCTCCCACAATTTTTAACTGCATTTCTGCAACAGAAATGGCTCAGGCTTTCTGGACCAGCCCATCCGCCCGGAACATCCCGCGAATCCCCCGCACCGCCTGGCGAATCCGGTCCTGGTTCTCGATCAGCGCGAAGCGCACATGATCATCCCCGTACTCGCCAAACCCAATCCCCGGCGACACACAGACCTTCGCTTCCAGCAGCAGCTTCTTGGCAAACTCCAGCGAACCCATGGCGGCATACGCCTCGGGAATCTTCGCCCAGACGTACATCGACGCCTTGGGATTCTCCACCATCCAGCCCAGCTCATGCAGGCCCTTGACCAGCACATTGCGGCGCTGGCGGTACTGCTCGGCGATGTCCTTCACGCACTGTTGGTCGCCTTCCAGTGCGGCAATCGCGGCGACTTGCAGAGGGGTGAAGGTGCCATAGTCGTGGTAGCTCTTGATCCGCCCCAGGGCGTTGACCAGTTCCGGGTTGCCCACCATGAAACCGATGCGCCAGCCGGCCATGTTGTAGCTCTTGGACAGGGTGAAAAACTCCACCGCAATGTCCTTGGCGCCCGGCACCTGCATGATCGACGGGGCTTTCCAGCCGTCGTAGACGATGTCGGCGTAGGCCAGGTCATGCACCACCAGCACGTCGTACTGCTTGGCCAGGGCGATCACCCGTTCGAAGAAATCCAGCTCCACGCACTGCGCGGTGGGGTTGGACGGGAAGCCGAGGATCATCATCTTCGGCTTGGGAATCGAGCCACGGATCGCCCGTTCCAGCTCGGCGAAGAAGTCCACGCCTGGAATCAGCGGCACCGAACGCACCTGGGCGCCGGCAATCACGGCACCGTAGATATGAATCGGGTAGCTCGGGTTGGGCACCAGCACCGTATCGCCCTGGTCCAGGGTGGCCAGCATCAAATGCGCCAGGCCCTCCTTGGAACCGATGGTCACGATGGCTTCGGTCTCGGGGTCGATGTCCACTGCGTAGCGATCCTTGTACCAGCGCGAAATTGCCCGGCGCAGACGTGGAATGCCTTTGGAGGTGGAATAGCCGTGGGTGTCTTCACGCTGGGCGACGGTGACCATCTTCTCCACGATATGGGGAGGCGTGGCGCCGTCGGGGTTACCCATGCTCAAGTCGATGATGTCTTCGCCGCGCCGACGCGCAGCCATCTTCAGCTCGGCAGTGATATTGAAAACGTAAGGGGGGAGTCGATCTATGCGCGCAAAGCGGCGCGGCGAACCAAGGTCTGCCATTGTTGCCTCGAGAGTACGTAAGCGCCCGGAACCGTCCGAGCGACGTCGGCCACTGCGGTGGCCTGCGGGGCAGACAATACGGTCGATGATGGCCAGTTGTCCAGATGTGTCGGGAAATTTTCTGCATGGAGTACTGCAAGGATATGCCCCTATACTCGATACGGGTTTGTTCCCTCATAAGAAGGAGACTGTTCAGATGGACCAGCAGACAAAACAACCGTTAGAACCCCGCATGGAAGACGGCAAAGCCCTGGTGATCGCCGGGGTGCAAGGGCGTTATTCGAAGGCCACCGTGGGGGATATCCCCAAGTTGTGGAGCGTGTTCGACGAAAGCGTAAAACACATCAAGAAACGCGTCGGCGGGGTGGCCTACGGCGTTTGCCATAGCCCCAGCCACGGTGAATTCGATTACATGGCCGGGGTGGAAGTACCGTCCAAGGGCGATGTGCCGAGCAACTTCGAGTGCGTCGAACTGCCTGCGCACCACTACGCCGTGTTCCCGCACTATGGCCCGGTGCAGGCACTGGAGCAGACCTATGAGCGCATCATGTTCGAGTGGTTGCCGCACTCGGGCTACAAGGTGGCGGGGGCGGATTTCGAGCGTTATAGCGCGGATTTTGATGAGCGCAAGGGCACGGGGACGGTGGAGATCTGGTTGCCTGTAGAACCCAAGTAAGCACTGGCTGGACCCTTCCTTTGTGGCGAGCGGGCTTGTCCCGCATTGGGCTGCGCAGCAGCCCCCCAAACCTACCGCTGCGCAGCCCGTCAGCAGAGCCATGGTTAAGACGCATACACCCACCTCAACCTCCGCTCATACCCAACCCGCCCCTTATACGCCTCCCCGCTGTCCACCCATCCTGCGCCCAGATACAACCCCATCGCCGCCACATTGTCCGTGTCCACCGACAACTCCAGTGCCTTGATCTGCGGCCACACCTGCAATGCCGCCGCCGGCAAGGCTTGCAAACAGGCCTTGCCGAATCCACGCCCTTGCTGCTGCCGATCCACCTGCAATGCATGCAGCGTTGCGCTGTGTTCATCGGCCCAGTGGGGCAGGCAGGGTGGGCGTTTAAGCAGGAGGAAGGCTACCGGAATGTCGTCGGCCAGCAGGGCAAAGCCTTTGACGCCGGGGCTGGGCTTGGCCAGGAGAGAATTGAGGGCGCAGTACATGTCGCCGCAAAACGGCAACTGTTCAGGGTGAACTTCGATGGCGCTGACGTGCTGTTGTTGCACGGCATTCAGCGTTTCGTAGGCGACAAGGCGGGTTTGCATCGGCGTGTCCGAACAGCGGCAAGGAAGGGCGCAGTCTATCGGGTTTGTGCTGGACGACATTATTTTTCAACGGGCTGTCGATTTGCCCGAGGGCCGTTCGACTAAGGGTGTCTTCCGTGATTTTCCAACCCGAAGGAGTATCGCCATGAGTACCGCAATCAACACCCTGATCGAGCAATGGAAGCAAGCCGTGCTTTCCCGGAATATCGATAAAATTGTCAGCTATTACGCCGACGATATCGTCTCGTTCGACGCCGTGACCGCCCTGCAATTCAAAGGCAAGGCGGCCTACCGTGCGCACTGGGAGGCCTGCATGGAGCACTGCCCCGGCCCGGGCATTTTCGAGTTCCACGAACTGCGTATCGTCGAGTCCCAGGACAGCGCATTCGCCCACTGGCTCGCCCACTGCGGCGGCGCCGGGCCGGACGGTGAAGTAAAGGCTTGCTGGATGCGCGTGACCGCTGGTTATCAACGCTTCAACGGCGACTGGAAGGTGGTGCATGAGCACTGGTCGGCGCCGTTCGACATGGCCAGCGGCACAGCACTGTTCGACCTGAAACCTTGAGCGCCGCGAACTATAGTCAATAGTCCGAAGACGGAGACGCACATGAAATACCTCTGCCTGATCTACAGCAACGAGCAGGTGCTGCACACCTCGCCGGACAGCCCCGCAGACCCGGAATGTCTTGCATACGCGCAGTCCATCCAAAAAAGCGGGCGGATGCTCGCCGCCGAGCCGCTGGAGTCGGTAACCACGGCCACCACGGTGCGCATGCGCAATGGCAAGCTGTCGATCACCGACGGGCCGTTTGCCGAAACCAAGGAGCAGCTCGCCGGGTTCTACCTGATCGAGGCGCGGGACTTGAATGAAGCGATCCAGGTGGCCGGTGGCATTCCGGCCGCCCGGGTCGGCAGTGTGGAAGTGCGCCCCGTTCGCGAATTGAATCTCTGAGCACAACAACCATAAGACTTGAGGAGGTTTAGCCATGCCTACGCAACCTGCCGAATTTGAACTGTCCATCAGCCGCTTGATCGATGCGCCGCGCAGCCGTGTATTCCGCGCCTGGACCGAACCCGCGTTGTTGCAACAATGGTGGGGCCCCCACGGCATGACCACCCCCGAGTGCGAAATGAACCTGTGGGTCGGTGGTCTGTTTCGCACCCTGATGCGTGCGCCGGATGGCAGTGAGTACCCGACCCAGGGCGTGTTCCTGGAAATCGTCGCCCCTCGACGCCTGGTGTTTACCGACGCCTATACGCCGGGCTGGATCCCCTCGGGCAAACCGTTCATGACCGCCGAAGTGATCCTGCAGGAAGTCGAAGGTAACAAGACCCTCTACACCGCCCGCGCCATGCACTGGAGCGCCGAAGACAAACAGGCCCACGAAGCCATGGGCTTTCACGACGGCTGGGGCCAGAGCCTGGACCGCCTGGTGACGCTGGTGACCCAGGGCATGCGCGATTGACGCCTACCATCGAGGCGATCTACCGCAGTGAATCCCGGCGCGTCCTCGCCACCCTGATCCGCCTGCTGGGGGGTTTCGACCTCGCCGAAGAAGCCTTGCACGAGGCGTTCTTCGTCGCGGTCGAGCGCTGGCCGCAAGAGGGGGTGCCGGACAACCCACGGGCCTGGCTGGTGTCGACCGGACGCTTCAAGGCCATCGACCGTTTACGCCGCCAGGCCCGCTTTACCCCGTTATTGCAGGCGCAGGCCGACGCACTGGAAGCCGCTGACTGGAGCGTTGAGGACGTGGAAGACGACCGCCTGCGCCTGATCTTCACCTGCTGCCACCCAGCGTTGGCGGCCGACGCCCAGGCGGCGCTGACCTTGCGTGAGATCTGCGACCTCACCACCGAGGAAATCGCCCGCGCCTTTCTGGCCACCCCGACCACCATCGCCCAACGCATCGTGCGCGCCAAGGGCAAGATTCGCGAAGCCAAAATCCCTTATCAGGTGCCGTCGCTGGCCGAGCTGCCCGAGCGCCTCGACAGCGTGCTGCGGGTGATTTACCTGGTCTTCAACGAAGGCTATTCGGCGTCCATGGGCGCGGACCTCACGCGCGAGGACCTGACCCGCGAAGCCATTCGCCTCGGCCGCCTGCTGCTGGAGTTGCTGCCGGAGCCGGAAGTGATGGGCCTGCTGGCGCTGATGCTGTTGCACGAGTCCCGCCGCGCGGCGCGCACCTCGGCCAGCGGCGAGCTGGTGTTGTTGGATGAGCAGGATCGTTCGTTGTGGGACGCGTCCCTGATGGTCGAAGGTTGTGGGCTGGTGGAACAGGCCCTGAGCCGTCGCGGCTTTGGCCCGTACTGCCTGCAAGCGGCGATTGCAGCGGTGCATGCCGAAGCGCCCAGCGCCGGGGAAACGGATTGGCCGCAGATTATCGGGCTCTACGATGTGTTGCTCAGTGCCGTGCCGTCGCCGGTGATCGAGTTGAACCGCGCCGTGGCGGTGGCCATGGGCGAAGGGCCGTTGGCGGGGCTGCAGTTGGTGGAAGGCATTCTGGCGCGCGGGGCGTTGCTGGATTACCACTTGGCGTATTCGGCGCGGGGCGAGTTTTGTCGGCAATTGGGGCAGGTGGAAGAGGCCCGGGCAGCCTACGAAAAAGCCTTGTCACTGACCCGGCAAATTCCGGAAAAGCAATTCCTGGAACGCCGCCTGGCCGAACTCAATCCCCCCAAGCAATGAAGATCACTCCAGCATCTTCCCCAACAACCAACTCCCCGCCGGCCCCGGCGGATGGTGTCGGGACCACAGTGCATCCACGGCCACCGAGCGCGGCCAACCCCGGGCCTTGAGTTCGACCAGTTGCCCGCCACCAAAGCGCTCCACCAGCCAGCGCGGAATCGGTGCCCAGCCAAACCCCAACTGGGCCATCTCCAACAGCATCAGGTAACTGGGGGCCGACCACACACGGCCATTGGCGCGGGTTTCGTTCGGGTTGATGATGCTGGCCAGGCGCAATTCGCGGTGCTGTTGCAGGGTGTGCGCGGTGAGGGTACCGACGCCCGCCAGCGGATGTCTGGGTGACACGAACAGGGCAATTTCCGTGCGCTCGTCCACGGGGGCGCGGGTCAGGTCCGGCGGATACTCTTCCTGGTGTTCAATAAACGCAATCTGCGCGCGACCGCTTTGGACCAGGGCGATCAGGTCTTCGCACTCGGCGATCAGGCATTCCAGCTCCAGGTCCGGGTAGCGCTGTTCAAAGGCGCTGAGGGCGACCTCGAAACGGTCGGACTGGTAGGTGTCGGACATGGCGATACTCAGCTTCGGCTCCAACCCCTGGGCCAACTGGCTCGCCGCCAACTCCAGCCGGCTGCTGGCCTCCAGCACCTGCTCGGCGCGTTGCAGCAACACATGGCCCGCCGGCGTCAGCGTCGGCTTGCGGCTGCTGCGATCGAACAGCACCACATCCAGGTCAATCTCCAGGCTCGCCACGGCCGCGCTGACGGTGGACTGGCTCTTGCCGAGCTTGCGCGCCGCCGCCGAAAACGAGCCTTGGGTGGCAGCCTGCACAAACGCCTGCAGCACTTCGTTAGAGGCCATGACTATCGCCTTGATCGATGGTTATTGGTTATGAAGTATCGAGTCAAAGGCTAATGATGACAACCATCGTCACTCACGGAGCCGGGTCATGAACCCTACCAAGTCGATTACTGAACGCGTTTGCCAGGCCATTGGTTTCGAAGCCCTGGCATTGTTGATCTGCACCCCGTTGCTGGCGTGGATCATGGACAAGCCTGCCCTGGAGATGGGCATGGTCACCCTGGCGATCAGCCTGTTGGCGCTGGCCTGGAACGTGATTTTCAACGGCCTGTTCGACCGCCTCAAGGCGCGCCTGCAACTGGCCAGCAACGGCTGGACCCGCGTGCTGCACGCCTTGATGTTTGAAGGTGGGTTGATCCTGGTGTGTGTACCGCTGATTGCCGCCTGGCTGAACATCAGCCTGGTGCAGGCGTTTATCCTCGACATAGGCGTACTGCTGTTTTTCCTGCCGTACACCTATGTGTATCACTGGGGGTATGACGTACTGCGCGACAAGCTCCTACAGAAACATGCCGCCCGACGCCTCGATACGTTGGCCGGTGATCCAGGCACTACCGTCGGCGAGCAGGCTGGCAATCGCGCCGCCGATATCGTCCGGTAACCCGGCACGGCCCAAGGCGGTATTGCTGGCGACCATGGCGTTGAGGTTGGCGTTGTCGCGCACGGCACCACCGCCGAAGTCGGTTTCAATGGCGCCGGGGGCCAGGATGTTGACGCTGATGCCACGGCCGCCCAGCTCTTTGGCCTGGTAGCGGGTCAGCACTTCCATCGCGCCTTTCATGGCGGCGTAAGCGGCGTAGCCGGGCAGGCTGAAACGCGCCAGGCCGCTGGAAATATTGACGATGCGCCCGCCGTCGCGGATCAACGGCAACAGCTGTTGGGTCAGGAAAAACGGACCCTTGAATTGGATCGCCACCAATTGATCGAACTGCGCTTCGGTGGTCTCGGCGAAGCTGGCGTGAATGCCGATACCGGCGTTGTTGATCAGAAAATCGAAGCGGTCCTGTGCGAAAACATCCTTGAGCACGCCAGCAACCTCGCCGACGAAATCAGCGAACGTCGCGCTCTGGCTCACGTCCAGTTTCAGCATCGCGGCACGGCCGCCCAGTTGTTCGATCTGTGCGACCAATGCCTGCGCTTCATCGGCCTTGCTGTGGTAAGTGCCAATGATGTCGACGCCTTGTGCCGCCAGGTGCAGGGCGGTGTTTTTGCCCAGGCCACGGCTGGCACCGGTGATCAATGCGATTTTACGGGTCATGGTGATGTCCTCGGTGATTGAGTGTGGGAAGCAGTGTATTTGTCCGGTCGTAACGTGATAAACAGCGCTATACCGGAATCACTGGCCGAATAAGGCGAACAATCCCCATGAATAAACTGGAGCTGTTGCGCACCTTCGTGCGCGTCACCGAACTGTCGAGTTTCACCGGCGCCGGCGAGAGCCTGGGCCTGCCGCGCTCCACCGTGTCGGAACATGTGCAGGCGCTGGAAGAGCTGCTCGGCGCCCGCCTGTTGCAGCGCACCACGCGCAAGGTGCAGGCCACCCAGGATGGCCGCGTGCTGTATGAGCGCAGCAAGGATTTGCTCGCACACATGGAGGAATTGGAGGGGCTGTTTCGCCAGGACGAAGCGCAACTGGCCGGGCGGATTCGGGTGGACATGCCCAACATGATGGCGCGGGACCTGATCCTGCCGCGTCTGCCGCAATTCATGGACGCGCACCCGCTGATCGAACTGGAGATCAGCACCACCGACCGCCAGGTCGACCTGCTCGCCGAAGGCTTCGATTGCGTGCTGCGCGTGGGCGCCCAGCCGGACCAGAGCGTGGTGGCGCGGCTGCTGTGCAGCATGCCGATGATCAACTGCGCCAGCGCCACCTACCTGCAACGCTACGGCGTGCCCCGGACACTGGCCGACCTGGCCGACCATCACCTGGTGCATTACGTGCGGCCGTTGGGTTCACGTTCGGCGGGGTTTGAGTACGTGCAGGGCAACAAGGTGCTGCGCGTCCCCATGGCCGGTCGGGTCACGGTCAACAGCACCGATGGCTACAAGTCTGCCTGCCTGGGCGGTTTCGGGATTATTCAGGTGCCGGCCCTGGGCATGGGTGACGAATTGGCCAGCGGGGAGTTGGTGGCGGTATTGCCGGACTATCCGGCCCCGCCGCTGGATGTGTCTCTGCTGTATGCCGGGCAGCGACATTTACCTCTGCGGGTGCGGGTGTTCATGGACTGGCTGGCGACCATTCTGCATTCGCAGCTTTAACGCCGCGCCGACAGCTGTTGCGGCGCCAGGAAGGCGTCGTGGAAGTAATCGCGAAACGCCTGCATTGCCGGGGTAAAGGCGCGTTCGCGGTGCCAGGCCAGGCCGACGCTCATGGGCGTGACGGGGTCGGTGACGGTCAGGGTTTCGATGCGCTTGCCTTCCAGCGACCAGGGCCGGTGCACCAGGTCCGACAGGATCGCCACGCCGCTGCCATTGGCGACCATGCTGCGCACCGCCTCCACCGAACTGGTGCGCAGCCGCACCTTGGGCGTTTGCCCGGCCTGTTCCCAGTACCGCATGGCGCTGTGTTCGGCCTCATCGACGGTGAGCAGGATGTACGGCTCCTGCGCCACATCCGCCAGGCTCACCGCACCGCGTTCGCATAATGGGTGATGGCTGGGCAGCCATAAACGACGTTCCGAGTTGAACAGGATTTCCGAGACGATCGCCGGGTGAGTGAGGTTCGCGGTGAGGACCACGGCCATGTCGAACTGGCCGTCGAGCAGGCCCTGTTCGATGGCCTGGCGCTCCTGCTCGAACACCTCCAGAGTCACATCCGGGTGCCAGTGTTCCATGCGCTGCAGGTGGTGCGGCAGGAAGTAACCCAGCACCGTGTAGCTGGCCGCCAGCCGCAGCACGCCGCTGGCGCGGTAGTCGGGCAACGGGCTGTTCAGCGCATCGTCGACACTGCGCACAATCACGTAGGCGCGGTTGAGAAAGTGCCGCCCGGCATCGGTCAGGTTCATGCCCTGGGCCGAGCGCACAAACAGCTGCACGCCGAGCAGCGCTTCCAGCTCCTTGATCGCCGTGGTCACGGCAGACTGGGAGATGTTCAGGTGAATCGCCGCCTGGGAAATCTGGCCGATTTCGGCGGTGGCCACGAAGTAGCGGATTTGGCGCAAGGTCAGGGACATGGCTTTATCTGATTTTCAGAAGATAGGTCATCTGATAATAGATCTTCCCAAGGGGTCAAGCCGCAGCCTACTTTCGAGCATCACCTTTTGGCGGAGCGTCCCCGATGCAGGCAGTGGATTTCAATTCAGACATGGGCGAAGGCTTCGGTTCCTGGACCATCGGCGACGGCGTCGACGCGGAGCTGATGGCCTATATCAGCTCCGCCAATATCGCCACCGGCTTCCATGCCGGCGACCCCGGCACCATGCGCCGCACCGTCGCGCGTGCCAAGCAATTGGGGGTGGCCATCGGTGCGCATCCGGGCTTTCGCGACCTGGTGGGCTTCGGTCGTAGGCATATCAATGCGCCGGCCCAGGAACTGGTGGACGACATGCTCTACCAACTGGGCGCCCTGCGCGAAATCGCCCGCGCCCAGGGCATGGCCCTGCAACACATCAAGCCTCACGGCGCGCTCTACATGCACCTGGCCCGCGACGAAGAAGCCGCGCGCCTGCTGGTACAGAACCTGCAAATCATCGAGCCGACGCTGTTGCTGTACTGCATGCCCAACTCGGTGATCTGGCGCGTGGCCAAGGAACTCGGGCAGCCGGTGGTGCGCGAATTCTATGCCGACCGTGAGTACGATCTCACCGGCTCCATTGTGTTTACCCGCAACGTACGTGCGTTGGACCCGGCCACTGTCGCGGCCCGCGTCCTGCGCGCATGTCAGACGGGGCTGGTGCGTACCGTAGAAGGCGAAGACCTGTTTATTGAATTCGACTCCATCTGCCTGCACAGCGACACCCCCGGCGCGCTGGAGTTGGTGGAGGCCACCCGTGAAGCGTTGGACCAGGCCGGTATCACAGTCAAAACACCCTAATAAGATCGCACATTTACTTTTTTGCCTGCCTTTCTATAACGATTCCAAGAGGAACAGACATGGCTGAAACGTCCCCCATCCGCTACAGCTTCGGCGGTGATGAACACCTGTTCGCCGAAGTCAGCGAGAGCATGTCCCTTGAGGCTTTTTTCAAGGGCATGGCCGTGACCCGTGCCGTGGAGCGCCTGGCGCTGGAGGGCGTGCTGGATGTGTGCCTGGCCAATGCCTCGTTCCAGATTCGCTTCGATCCCGACCGCATCGCCCCCCATGTGCTGCTCGACGCCGTGCAGAGCGCCGAAGCCCAGGCCGTGGCCGAACGCACCCTGCACACGCGCATCATCGAAATCCCGGTGCTCTATAACGACCCCTGGACCCATGAAACCCTGATGCGGTTTCGCGACCGCCATCAAGACCCCGGCGGCACCGACCTGGAATATGCCGCGCGCATCAATGGCCTGGCCGATGTCGAGGCGTTTATCGCCGCCCACAGTGGTGCGCCGTGGTTTGTCTCGATGGTGGGTTTTGTCGCGGGCTTGCCGTTCATGTTCCAGATGGTCGAGCGCGAGCGGCAGTTGCAGGTGCCCAAGTACCTGCGCCCGCGCACCGACACGCCGAAGCTGACCCTCGGCCATGGCGGTTGCTTCGGCTGCATCTACTCGGTGCGCGGCGCCGGCGGCTACCAGATGTTTGGTGTGACCCCGGCGCCGATCTACGACCCCGCGCAGCAGTTGGCCTACCTCAAGGCGCATATGGTGTTCTTCCGGCCGGGTGACATCGTGCAATTCAAACCCATCGACCGGGACGCCTACGACCTGGCGGTTGCCGAGGTGGAGGCAGGACGTTTCGACCTGCGCATTCGCCCGGTGGAATTTTCCCTCGATGCGTTTCTCGCCGACCCCATCGGCTATCCGAAAACCCTGCAGGAGGCGCTGGCATGATCAAGGTCCTCAAACCCGGCCTCGCCACCTCTGTGCAGGACCTGGGCCGTGAAGGTTATTACCACCTGGGCATTCCGCCATCGGGTGCTTTGGACCAATACGCCCTGAGTGCGGCCAACCATCTGGTGGGTAACCCGGTGGGTGCTGCCGGCCTGGAATGCACCTTGATCGGGCCGGAACTGGCGTTTCAACGCGATACCCTGGTCGCGCTCAGCGGTGCGTTGATGTCGCCGCGCCTGGACGGTGAAGTGGTGCATCAGGACACCGCGTTCCAGGTACGTGCCGGGCAGGTGCTGCGTTTCGAATTTCCCAAGGCCGGTGCCCGCACTTACCTCGCCGTCGCCGGTGGCATTGACGTGCCGTTGGTGCTTGGCAGCCGTTCCACCTACACCCTCGGCGCCCTTGGTGGTTTCCACGGGCGACGCTTGCAGGCAGGCGATGAGCTGCCCATCGGTGAAGCCAGCGGTCTCGGGCGGGCAGGCAACAGTTTGCCGATGGCATTGCGCCGCTCGGTGGGCGGCGATGTCACGTTGCGCGTGGTGCCGGGGCTGTATTACGAGCGCTTGACCGCGGGTGCCAAGCGCAGTTTTTTTGCCGAACCGTGGACGGTCGGCTCCGAGGCGGATCGCATCGGTTACCGCTTCAAGGGCGGCAGTGCGCTGAGCTTTGAACCGCGTGAGCAGCCGTTCGGCGCGGGGTCTGATCCGTCGAATATTGTCGACAGTTGCTACCCCATCGGTTCGATCCAGGTACCTGCGGGGCTGGAGCCGATTGTGCTGCACCGCGATGCGGTATCGGGCGGCGGCTACGCGATGATTGGCACGGTGATCAGTGCCGACCTGGACTTGATCGGGCAGATGCAGCCGAACCAGCGGGCGGGGTTTGTGGCGGTGACGTTGGAGCAGGCACTGGAGGCGCGGCGGGTGTACAAAAAACGGCTCAAGGCCATGGCGGGACTCTTCAACAACTGACATCCAAATGTGGGAGGGGCTTGCTCCCTCCCACATTTTCAATCTGAGGTTGGTCAGAAGAGTTTGGTGAACAGCCAGTAGAGGCTGCCGGACAGCAGAATCGCCGCCGGCAAGGTGAGCACCCACGCCATCAGCAAATTGCGGATGGTCCGCATCTGCAACCCACCCCCATTGGCCACCATGGTCCCCGCCACACCCGACGACAACACATGGGTGGTCGATACCGGCAGCCCGAACATATCCGCTGCACCAATGGTCAGCATCGCCACGGTCTCGGCCGAGGCGCCCTGGGCGTAAGTCAGGTGGGTCTTGCCGATCTTCTCGCCCACGGTGACCACGATGCGCTTCCAACCAACCATGGTGCCCAGCCCCAGGGCGATGGCCACGACAATCTTCACCCACAGCGGAATAAAGCGCGTGGCATCGTCGATCTGTTGCTTGAACAGTTGCAGCTTGCCTTGGGTGTCGGCGTCGAAATTGCCGACCTTGCCTTTGTCCATCAGGCGAATGGTTTCGCTGCTCAGGTACATATCGTTACGCACGTTGCCCACGGCTTCGGCGGGGACTTTGGCCAGGGAACCGTAGCCTTTGACCTGGTCACCGATCTGGCCGGCGAGGGCGGCGAGGGCGGGAATCAACTCGGGCGTGGCTTCCTTGGTGCGCATGTAGGTCGAAAGCACCGGCCGCGGGTCACCCGCCAACGCCAGCGGCGCTGTTTTCATCAGCGCCACCTGGGTCACTTCGGCGACTGCGGCGAACTGCAACGACTGTTCGGCCGGCATGGCGCGGTTCAGCGCATAGGCCATCGGCAGGGTACCCACCAGGATCAGCATGATCAGGCCCATGCCTTTTTGCCCATCGTTGGAACCGTGGGCAAAGGACACGCCGGTGCAGGTGGCGATCAGCATGCCGCGAATCCACCAGGGCGGCGGAGTGTCGCCCTTGGGGGCCTTGTACAACGCACGGTTTTTCACAAAGGCGCGCAGGGCCAGCAACAGCAAGGCGGCAAAGGCGAAGCCGATCAGCGGCGAGAGCAGCAGCGCATAACCGATCTTGATCGCCTGGCTCCAATCCACACCGCTGGTGCCGTCACGCCCGTGCATCAAGGCATTGGCCACGCCGACGCCGATGATCGAACCGATCAGGGTGTGGGACGACGAGGCCGGCAAACCCAGCCACCAGGTGCCGAGGTTCCACAGGATCGCGGCGATCAGCAACGCGAAGATCATCGCGAAGCCGGCCGATGAACCCACCTGCAGAATCAGCTCCACCGGCAGCAAGGCAATGATGCCGAACGCCACCGCGCCGCTGGACAGCAGCACACCGAGGAAATTGAAGAAGCCCGACCACACCACCGCAAACTGCGGCGGCAGCGAGTTGGTGTAGATCACCGTCGCCACCGCGTTGGCTGTATCGTGGAAACCGTTGACGAACTCGAAACCCAGGGCAATCAACAGCGCCACACCCAGCAGCAGGAACGGCGTCCACGTGGTGAGCTGGGCGCCCATTTCGTGCATGTCGTGCATGAGGCTGTAGGCGGTAAACAACAGGCCCATGGCAAGCACGGCGAAGAAAACGATCACCGTCACCAGGCCGGGTTTCTTGTCCAGGCGCGGTTTTGAATCGACGGAGGATGAGTGCGTGGAGGCAGTCAGGGAAGGGGTGGCCATGCCGGGCATCCGTGTGGGGAGGATGCCGTTCATATTCATTGCAGAATGTTACAGCGATGCTGCCGCAGGTCATTGTTTAGGTAATTGGATCTGCCACTGGTCTACAAAACACCGTAGTCCTCATGGGGGAGGGGCGGTGCGACGATTCGACCGTTGGTTTCATTTCAATTTGAAAACTTGCGAAACGCCCAGCGCCCGGCGATCAGCGTGAAGGTCGCGACCAACGCCACCAGGATCCAGAACCCCTCCGGGTCCTGTGAGAGCGGCACACCGCCCACGTTCATGCCGAAAAAGCCGGCGATGATGTTGATCGGCAACGCCAGCACCGTCACCACGGTAAGGGTGAACAGCGTGCGGCTGCTTTGCTCGTTGAGGTTGGCGGCGATCTCTTCCTGCAGCAGCTTGATCCGTTCGCCCAGCGCCGTCAGGTCGTTGATGATCAGCGCAAACTCCTCGGTGGATTTGCGCAGTTCCTTCACGTCTTCCTTTTGCAGCCATTGCGGCGGGCGGTTGAGCAGGCGCAGCAGCGAACCCGGTTCCAAAGCGAGCAGGCGTTGCAGGCGCACCAGCACCCGGCGCGCCGCCCCCAGTTCCGCGCGGTTGGTGGACAGGCGCGAGGACAGCAACTGGTCCTCGATATGGTCGACGCTGATGCTGGTCTTGCGCACGATCTGGGTCAGCACTTCCCCCTGGTCGCGCAGCAGGTGCACCAGCAACTCCAGCGGCGAGCGAAAGCGTTCGCCGGCCTTGACCGACGAGCGCAACTTGTCCACCGAGTGCAAGGGTTGCAGGCGTGCGCTGATCAACAGCCGGCTGCGGGCGCAGACCCACAGCGTGGAAATATCCGACGACACCATGCTGCTGAAGTTGAACACCACGTCGTTGACCACCGCCAGCAAGGCTGAGTCGACGTGTTCGATGCGAGTGGAGCGCGAGCCTTCGTGCAGGGCCTCGAAGAATTCTTCGGGTAAATCCAGGTTGGCCTGCATCCAGCGTTCGCAGGCGGCGTGGGCCAGGTTCAGGTGCAGCCACAGGAACTCTTCCGGGTCTGCGGGTTGCTGCAAGGCCGCAAGGGCTGCGGCCGAATCAATCTGTTCGCCCTTTTCACCGGGACGAAAACGAAAACCGTAAAGCAAGCCAAACAGGTCGGAGTCCTGGTGGCTGTGGTCGAGGCTGTGGTTCATGGAGACTCGCAGAGAAAGCGCCTGTAGGACGTTTCACAGGTTCGCGTGGGCGAATCATTGCAAGGAGGTATGACAGTTATATGACGTTTTAACGGTGCGCATAAAAAAACGCGCCACCCGGAGGTGGCGCGTTTTTTCTAGGTTCAACTCAAGTGTCTTGCTTGTTTTCCAGCACCGCGCCGGTCTTGGCGTCGAGCTTCACTTCAAAGCGCTTGCCGGCGGTGTCGGTCAGGTCGACTTCGTAGACCAGTACCCCGTTTTTGTGGTCCAGCTCGGTGTCGGTGATGCTGCTACCGGCGTGTGTGGCGACGGCGGCGGCGTTGAGTTTCTCGAACGGCATCACGGCGCCGGACTTGAGCAGGCCTTCAATCTGGTCCGGGCGAACATCGGCCTGGGCCAGGCCGGCGGTCAGGGTCAGGGCGGTGGCGGCGAACAGGGCGGTCAGGGTTTTCATGGTGTGTATCCTTCTCTGGTGAGCTGTTTAAGTGGCGCCAGATTAACCGGCGCAACTTAACTCATCCTTAATGGCGCACTGACACCAATGCCCGGCTTACTCAGTACTTATAGTCGTTCAGCAGGTCCTGAACGCTGGACGACGGCCAGCGCTTGTAGAACTTCAGCAGCTCGGCGGCGCGGTTGGTGAAGATGCCGTCGACGCCGGCCTTCATCACTTTGTCGAAGTCGACTGGCTCGTCCACGGTGTAGACGTGCACCAGCAGGCCCTTGTCGTGGGTCAGCTTGTTCATTTCAGGTTTCACCAGGTCGGTGTAGCTCTGGTCGCCGTGGTCGGTCAGCTCAGCCGATGGGCCGGTACCGATGGCGCCGAGGCGCTTGGCTTCGTCGACCCACTTTTCGAACTCGGCGGCGTCTTTCGGCTCTTGCTTGGCGTAATAGGCGGCCTTGGTCGGTTCGCCGGATTCGGCAAAGGTTTGCGTGGATTTCGGCTCGATGCTGCCCGGGCCAACCCACAACAGCAGGATTTTCGGGGTGTTCGGCATCTCTTTCTGCAGCTCTTTCAAGCTGTCTTTTTCAAACGTCTGCAGCACCACACGACCCTTGCCCTGGCCGACGCCGGTGTTGCTCTTGCCCAGCTTGGAGCCGGCGGAGCTCAACCAGCCTTTATCCAGCAGCTTGTTTTTCAGGTCGGCTTCGATACCCGGGAATTGCTTGGGCTCCTTGGTTTCGATGTACAGGCCGGGTTTGTGCTGCGGGTTGCCTTCGGCGATCTTGATGATGTCGTCCAGGCTCAGGATCTTCAGGCCAACGAAACCTGGACGCGCACGGTCCGGGTAGGCAGCGTTGAACCAGCTGCCGGCGTCGAGGGTTTGCAGTTCTTTCCAGGTGAACTCGTTGGCCGGAGCGTCCTTGCGCTCAGGGAACTTGGTGGTCACGTCGGTGGTGCGCTGCAGGTTGTTGTCGTGCAGGGCGAACAGCACGCCGTCCTTGCTGCGCTGCAGGTCGAGTTCCAGGTAGTCGGCTCCCAGGTCGCGCGCGACTTTGTAGGCGGCGGCGGTGGATTCCGGCGCGTCGTAGGACGCGCCACGGTGAGCGATCACGGCGGGGTAGGGAATGCCTTCGTTTGTCGCCAGTTCAGCCGGGCTGATCGGTTCGGCAGCCTGTGCCTGGCCGAGGCCAAGCGCCAGTGCGAGCAGCAGGGCGCTCTTGGAAAACGTGACAGGCATATGCGAAGTCCTTTCGTGGAGGTAGCTTTGAGAAGGCCTCCTTTTTAACAATTGATTGCGAAAGGCGCTATCACCAAACCGACATTAACGTGCGCACGTGCCAATTTTCTCGGTTTTTTTGCGCGGCATTGCAGTACTCTTGCTCACAGCCGCCCCGCCAGAGGACGGTATTTTCTGCCACGCGTGTAAACCATCTTTCCAGTCCCTGTGGGACTTTTCAGTGAGGTTTACCATGCGCATCACCTCCGAGCTTATCTGCCAGGCCGCCGACCAACTCCACGGTTTTGTTGGCCTCAACCGCAAGACCGGCCAGTACATCGTGCGTTTCAGCGAAGACTCCTTCGGCATGGACGTGGCCGACGACGGCATTATCCCCACCGCTGAATTTGTCTGGCTGCCGGCCCCCGAGCAGACCATGACCCTGTCCCGCGAGCGTATCCAGTTGCTGCTCGACCAGAATATCGACGACCGCATCAACATCAGCGAGCCGCTGCGCGTGTACATGAAACGGGTGGAGATTCCACAGATCAGTGCGCTGCGCAGTCTGGTGAGCTAGACGGCGTAGGCGGTGAGCGAGCGTTCTGTGGCAGGCCGGTTTGTTGTGGTGAGCTGGCCTGTTGTGGTGAGCGGGCTTGCCCCGCGCTGGGGCGCGAAGCGGCCCCTGAGCCAGACGCTGCGGTTAGTCAGGAGAACCGCGTTAACTGAATTGGGGCTGCTTCGCAGCCCAGCGCGGGGCAAGCCCGCTCACCACAACGGGCCCACTCACCACAACCGGCCCATTCACCACAACAGGCCTGCTCGCCACAGAGGGCCAGGCGATACGACGGTTACTGGCCTTGGAATGTGTAGGCCCGCTCCACCTTGCACACCCGTGTCTGAAACGCCGAGTACCAGGTGGCACGTCCTTGTTCGCGCACCGCCCGGTGCTCGGCCTGCTGCTTCCAGGCCAGGATCGCCGCCTCGCTGCTCCAGTAGGACACGGTAATGCCCAGGCCATCCTCCCGCGCCGATTCCACCCCGAGAAACCCCGGTTGATCGCGAGCCAACTCCAGCATGCGGGCGGCAGCCTGGCCGTAGCCTTGATCGCCGTCGGTGCGCAATGAGCTGAAAATCACTGCGTAGTAGGGCGGGGCGGGGGTCTTGGCGATCATGCGTATTGCTCCTGGCAGGCCTTGAGCAAGGCAATCGCCAAAGGCGGCGTGATGCCCTTGAGGGCGGCGCGTTCAGGCTGGAACAGGGTGGCGACGAAAAATGGATGGTCGAGCAACTCCACCGCGCGCAGATCGCCGGCTGCATCATGCCCGCTGGGAATCATCTCGCGCTCGAGCAGCGCATCGGCGAATTCGGGGTTGATGCCGTAGCGGCAGCGGTAACCTTCCTCGATGTCAAGACGGCCATAGGCTTCTGCGATGCGCGTGTAGGGTGTCAGGCGCAGGCTGTCGGTGGCGTCAACCAGTGCGCAGCTCAAGGGGGTGATCACTGCGCGCTCAGCGCCCGGCGCCAGTTCGCCATGTTCGGCATCGGCCCAGCCCAGCACGTTGCGGGCGTATTCCAGCACTGCATGTTGAAAACCACCGCAAGTGCCGAGGAAAGGTCGCCGCTGTTCGCGGGCAAAACGGATCGCCCGCAATGCGCCGTCGGTGTCGCGGTAGGGGCTGGCGGGCACGCACCAGAAACCGTCGAAGCCGTGCAATGCTGTGGTGGGCGTGAGGGTGTCGGTGTCGAGCCATTGCATTTGAACCTGCAAACCGAGGGTTTCGGCGGCCCGTTGCAGCGCGACGGGAATGGCCTGGTGCGCGATGACATCGGGGTTGTAATCGCCGATCAGGGCGAGGTGCAGGGTGGTGGCTTTCATCGTGTGCGTCCCATGGCTTGTGGTGTCCTGATACGCACTATAGATTGGCGCGCACGCAATCAATATTGGCGTTTACCCACATGCTCAATGCAGCCACGCACTATCAACTCGATTACCCCGACCTGTCGTTGATCCTCGCCCTGGTGCGTGGCGGCACCCTGGCGCGGGCGGCGGCGTTATTGCGGGTGGATGTGTCCACGGTGTTCCGCGCGGTGCGACGGCTGGAGGCCGCATTGGGCCAGACGCTGTTTGAAAAAAGCCGCGCCGGCTACCTGCCCACCAACCTGGCGAGCAACCTGGCGCAGCAGGCCGAACGTGCCGAACAAGCGCTGGAGGCGGCGCGCATCGGCGTGGAGCAGGGCGGCGAGGTGATCAGCGGCACGGTGCGCCTGACCTGTACCGACTCGGTGCTGCAAGGGCTGCTGCTGCCGGCGCTGGCGCAGTTCATGCCTGACTACCCGGCGCTGACCCTGGAGCTGAGCACGTCGAATGATTTCGCCAACCTCAGCCGCCGCGATGCCGACATCGCCCTGCGCCTGACCAGGACTCCGCCGGCGCATCTGGTCGGCCGTTGCCTGGGGGCCGTGGCGTATCAGGTATGTGCCAGCCTCACGTATGCGCATCAACACGCCGCACGCTCACTGGCGGACCTGGCCTGGATCGCGCCGGACGACTTCCTGCCCGACCATCCCACCGTGACCTGGCGCCGCGAACACCTGCCCGGTGTACGCCCCAGCTATCGCTGCAACAGCATGTTGTCGGTGACCGAACTGGTGCGGGCCGGGTTGGGGGTGGCGGCGCTGCCTGATTTTCTGCTGGATGACGGCCTGCAACCCCTGGGCCCCGCGTTGGCCGGGCACGACACCGCGTTATGGCTGCTGACGCGCCCCGATTGCCGCGCGTTGCGCTCGGTGGTGACGCTGTTTGATGAGTTGGGCCGGCATGTGCAGATGAAACCCTGACACACCCTCCCTCCCACATGGCATTCGCGTTGTTATTGAGGTTTTCGCACGTAGTGCTCATGCATTTCGCACGTCAGGGTTTCGATGTGTTCGGTCAGTTGCTTGGTCATTTCCGTCAGCCGGGTGTTTTGCTCCAGCAATTCGAGCAGCTGTCTGGTGGTTTGCGCGGCCTGGGCCTGGCGTTCGGTATTGGCGATGGCCAGGGCTTCACGGTGTTGCGCATCGGCGTCGGACTGGGCTTTGTCGCGTGCCGCCTGGCGCGTCTGGGCCAGCAGGATCAGCGGCGCGGCATAGGCGGATTGCAGGCTGAAGGCCAGGTTGAGGAGGATGAACGGGTACACGTCGAAGTGGGTGATGCCGGTTACGTTCAGCACCACCCACAAGATCACGATCGCGGTTTGCGCACCGAGGAAGGTCGGTGTACCAAAGAAGCGCGCAAAGGCCTCGGCCTTGAGGGCAAAGGTATCGTTGCCGAAGGTCGGCGCCAGGTGGGCGTGGCGGCGGTGAAAACGCAGGTGATCGACGGGGGCGGTTTCGGGCTTGTCGGGGGTCATGGTCGGCTCGGGTCATCAACGTTAAGACAGTGAATCACTATAGTCCTGGCGACCTGTCTTACACATGAATAACCCGTGGCCTACTTAGTGGGCACCCCGCTCATTGGCAAACGCACTCACCGCGTGCACCGCCTCGCTGGTGCCTTCGCGAATCTGCAGCATCACCGTACCGGCCTGGTCGGCCAGCTCCACGCCCTGGGCGGCGCGGTCGCGGGTCGCGTCCATGCTGTCGATGGCTTGGCGGGTTTCAGCCTGGATCACCGCGATCATGCTGGAAATCTCCGTGGTGGACCCGCTGGTGCGCGCCGCCAACTGCCGCACTTCATCGGCCACCACGGCAAAACCACGGCCCTGTTCACCCGCGCGCGCCGCTTCGATAGCGGCATTGAGTGCCAACAGGTTGGTTTGTTCGGCAATGCCGCGAATGGTGTTGACGATGGTGGTGATCTGCTGCGAACGCTCGCCCAGCTTGGCGATCAGTTGCGAGGAGTTGTCGATGTCCGAGGAGATTTCACGCATGCCGCTGGCTGTTTTCTGGATCACGTCGGCGCCTTTTTCCGCCATGTCCTGGGTGTGCAGGGACAGGTGATAAGCCTGGGCGGCGCTCTGCGCGTCAGCGGCATGTTGTTGCACGCGCGCAGTGATGTCCGAGGCGAACTTCACCACTTTGCGCAGGCGTCCGCTGGCGTCGTACACCGGGTTGTAGCTGGCTTCGAGCCAAACAGGCCGGCCGTTTTTATCCACGCGCTCGAACTGGCCGCTGAACAATTCACCCTGGTTCAGGCGTCGCCAGAACTCGCTGTAGGCTGAGCTCGCGGCGGTCTCCGGGGTGCAGAACAGACGATGATGCTGGCCCTGGATCTGCGCCAGGCTATAGCCCATGCGCTGCAGAAAGTTGGCGTTGGCGGTGATGATCGTGCCGTCGAGGTTGAACTCGATGACGGCCATGGCCCGGCCGATGGCTTCCAACTTGGCGTTGGCCTCGCTTTCGGCCTGCAGGCGCGGGGTAACGTCCAGGGCGTACTTCACCACTTTGATCACACGGCCCGCGTTATCACGTACCGGGGTGTAGCTGGCTTCCAGCCACACCGACTGACCATTGCCGCCCACCCGTTCAAAGGTACCTGATTGGAACTGACCCTTTTGCAGGTTGGCCCAGAGTTGCTGGTACTCGGCGCTGCGGGCGAAGGCGGGCGTGCAGAACATCCGGTGGGATTGGCCTTCGATCTGCTCGGCGCGGTAGCCCAGGGTATTGAGGAAGTTGTCATTGGCCCGCAGCACGAGGCCTTGCGGATCAAATTCGATCACCGCCATGGAGCGTTCGATGGCGTCCAGCAGGCTGGCCTGGTGAGCCACGGTGTGTTGCAGGGTATCGATGGTTTTCTTATGGGCGTTGAATAGCATGTTCGGGGGCTCGGGCAAGCACGCGTCTGGGAGGATCCATGTATAGGCGCCTGCCTCCGTAAGGCATTTGCCCTACGGTTGACCTGCTCATTGTCAGCTTCCTTGTGCTGACAGCGGGGGGTGGAACAACGGGTTAAGAGTCATCAGCCTGACAAGAAGTTCGCCCCATGGGCAGGACCATTTTTGGGTAGGCGACCAGTGGAGGCATTGTGCTATCTCGTGCGGGGCTGCAGGGAGGATTCAGACCGGTGTCGCAGGACAACGTCAGGCGGAACAGGCTATCCGATCGTCGTTGACACTGACTCGATTACGCCCGGTGTCCTTGGCGGCATAAAGTGCCCGGTCCGCCGCGTTCAGCCACATGGCTGCGTCGGTGAAGCGCGGCTGGAAGTCCGCCAGGCCGATGCTCAGGCTGACGCGCAATTCCGGTATGTGCGGGGTGCGGTAGTTGCCGAATGTTTCGCGCATCTGCTCCATGATCTGCGCCGCTTGCTCCAGAGGCATTTGCGGAAGAATCACACAGAACTCATCGCCACCGTAACGTCCGGCCAGGTCGTTTTCCCGCAGGTTGCGCCGCAGTTCCAGGCTCAGTTGCCGCAGCACCGTGTCGCCGACGATATGACCGTGGGTATCGTTGATCTGCTTGAAGTGGTCAATATCGATCAATGCGATGGTGGCGTGGCTTTGCTGCTGCTGGCACTTGTGGAACTTGAGGTGCAGCAGATCTTTCCACGAGCCGTGGTTGAGCAGGCCGGTGAGGCTGTCGGTGCGGCTCAGGGCACTGAGGGCGCGTTTATGTTCCGAGAGCTTGATCGCCAGTTGATAACAGACCATGCCGATGGCCATGGGGTAGAGGGTCAGCATCGGCAGGCAGGAGTAGACCTGCAGCAGGCTGACGTCGGGGTTGAACTGGATGCCGAACAGCGCCCACGCCACGCCGATCCCCAGCCCCTGGGCGAGCAGGCCACGCAGGAACAGGCGCCGGCCGCCGGCGGCGACGTTGTTCATGGTCATCATCGACAGGATGGTCACGGCTGTCAGCGGCGTGAACTGCGTGGCCGCCGCCCAGAACCCGCCGAGTACCGAGTCATACAGAAAGTTGCGCTGTTCAGCCTGGTAAGGGAATGGCGAGCGGGTGGACAGCTGGTACGCCAGGTGCGCCCAGGCAAACCCATTGAACAGCAGTAATGCCCAGACCCAGCCCGGCATGGCGAGCGGGTACAGGGCGCCGGTGACGCTGATGCTGCCGACACCCAGGCCGATGATCCTTGGCTGGTAGATACGCCGGGCAAATGAGAGCCCTTTGCCTCGTCTGTTTTCCATAAATTCCTGGTTCAGCTGTTTTCCACATTTACCGCGGCGCGCGGTCACCGGATCGACCGTTGATCGCATAAGGCCTGTGAATATTGTCAGTTATTCCCATAGGAATAATCAGTGGCCTTCCAGGCCATTTGCGCAAAACAGAGGGCGAATGCGTCAAAAGCGACCAGGAATGTCGCTCCTGCAATGGTTTTTACTCGGGGCGGGGGGCGCTGACTTCATAGCCGGCCAGGAACAGGTCGATGGCCGACTCAATGACGCGCGCCTGGTGAGCGGCATCCAGGGTCGGCTGGCCCAACGTGATCTGCGGCCAGAACGCGAAAGCCTTGAGCAGGCTTTGAATCTGGTGGGCGGCAAACGCCGGGTCGGTGCAGGAGAGGCGGCCGTCTTCCTGGGCGGCGCGTACCCACTGGGTAAAGCCTTCTTCGCGCTGGCTCAGGCGGGTGACCATGTCTTGCGCACGTTCCGGCGAGTGGATGGTGGCGGCGATGGCTACCCGGGCCAGATCGAGGAAATTGGTGTCCGACATCATCTTCATCTTGGCGTCCAGCAACCCGCGCAATTGTTCGCGCAGCGGGCGCTCGCTGGTGTAGCTGACATCGAGTTGGGCGACGCTGCTGGCCCAGAGCTGGTGAAGGATTTCGGCGAACAGCTCTTCCTTGCTGGCGAAATGGTTATACACCGTGCGCTTGGACACCCCAGCGGTGGCGGCGACCTTGTCCATGCTGGTGACCTCGAAGCCGTTATCGCGAAACTCAGCGATGGCCGCTGCCACGATGGCTTGGCGTTTGCGGTCGGTGAGGCGTTGAGGGGCAGTCATGGGTGGCGTTCGGCTCTTGAGGGTAAATTACACTGGGTAGTTTACTTGCTGCGGATTTTGTTGCAATCTTGAAACTACACTGTGCAGTGTAACTTATGAGCGGACCGTAGGAGTCACTCTGTAATGGCCACCATCTCAACCCGCCTCAAGTCTTCACCTGCGGCGCCCAAGCCTGCCGAGCAGGACCTGGGGCGTTTCAGCAACGAGGCCCCCGTGCAGCACGGTGGCTTTGGCAAGACCTTGCGTATCTTCTGGAACATGCTGTTTAACAAACCACGCAGCACGCGCCCGGTGGGGCAGATCCCGGTGCAACCGCTGACCCGCGAGCAATTGTTGGCGGCGCCTGATCACAGCGTGTTCCGCCTGGGGCATTCCACCGTATTGCTGAAAATGCGCGGCAAGTTCTGGCTGACCGACCCGGTGTTCGCCGAGCGTGCTTCGCCATTCAGTTGGGCTGGCCCCAAGCGTTTCCACCAGCCGCCTATCCGTCTTGAAGAGCTGCCGCCCCTGGAGGCGGTGATTCTTTCCCACAACCACTACGACCATCTTGACCATAAGGCTGTGGTCCAACTGGCCGGCAAGACCCGTTACTTTATCGCGCCGCTGGGCGTGGGCGACATCCTGGTCAAGTGGGGTGTCGACGCCAGCAAAGTGCGGCAGCTGGATTGGTGGCAAGGCACCGAGGTGGATGGCATTCGCTTTGTCGCCACGCCGGCGCAGCACTTTTCCGGGCGCGGCCTGTTTGATGCCAACCAGACCCTCTGGTGTTCCTGGGTGATGATTGACGGCACGCGCCGCATCTTTTTCAGCGGCGACACCGGCTACTTCGACGGCTTTAAACGCATCGGCGAACAGTACGGCCCGTTCGATCTGACGTTGATGGAAACCGGTGCTTACAACGTCGACTGGCCCCATGTGCACATGCAGCCGGAGCAAACCCTGCAAGCGCATATCGACCTCAGGGGCCGTTGGCTGCTGCCGATCCACAACGGCACTTTCGACCTGGCGTTCCATGCCTGGCACGAACCTTTCGACCGCATCATGGCGCTGGCGTGGGAGCGCAATGTGTCGATTACCACACCGCCGATGGGCCAGGCGTTCAGCTTGAACCAGCCGGAGCGTGGATATGCATGGTGGCTGGAAGTGGAAACCCAAGGTGCACAAGAGCACCTTGTGGGCTGAGGGCGCAGAGGTAATGGAAAAGGAGTTTTCAAGTTGTTTCGGGTCTGCGACAGGCTCCGACGAGGATGCGATGATCCCCGGAAAATGATTTCAGGGGAGACGTTCCGATGGACAGCAAATGCAGAAAGTTTTCTCGAGCGGATGCGGTTTGCCAGGTGGGCCAGCCGTTGCCTGCGCTCTTGGATATGACCAATTCGGCGCCTTCATGCCTGCGCCCTTCCACCGATCAAGCGCCCCCCCGCAGTATCGCGTTTGATGTCGATCCCCACCCTCAAACCCACCCCAATGGTGGGGGCCTGATCCCCGGGTATAACGTACCGGCACTTCCCATCAGACCCATGCGTGATCCCTCGTTGATGCTGATTGCCTTAAGCGGTATCGAACCAGAGGGCCAGGTGATGGTGGAGGTTCCGCTGGTGCAGAACAACAGTCCCTTTACCGCCATGCAAGTGTTGGCCGGCAGGCGCGTGGGGTATGCCGACCGATATGGACGTGGCGATGGTCACGAACCGATTCAACACCGTGCGCCCTTCATACGGGCGCTGAACGTTTTGCGCCGGGCCGGGGCGCAACTGATACCGGTGCCGGCGCAACGGGTCGACGGCACCCTCACGTTCAACCTGCACACGCATAATGAAATCGATGAACTTGTAAATGAGTACCGGCTGGATGCTCTCGTGTCGGACAGCCAAAGTGCTGCATTCCATGGTGCGTGCTGGAGTGGTTACCCGAGGTTTGGCGAGGCTCTCGATGGCGGCGGGACGTTGTGGCTCTACGGTGCACGATGGTCGAAGGAATCGTTGGCGGCGCTGGCGCAGGGTTATCGCAATGCTTGTTGCCTGGAAAATGCACAGCATGGGCTACCGGGTGTGTTGAACAATCCCACGGGTTGAACTGCCTGCATCAGGCAGGATGGGGAGAGGGAAGTTTTTAGACTGGCGCACGGCTCAATGATGGTCCTTCGTCATTTCTTACTCTTCTCCCGAGGTGGTTCATGTTTGGAATTGGATATGGTGTGAATGCGTTTGTCAGCCATGCGGCGTCTTGGATGGGGTTGCCGTTGACAGCCGATACCTCCAAACCGGTACCGCCGGGAACGGAATGGGCCAGTGTTCGCGCGCTCAGTGAACAAATGGCCAGGCCAGGCGGGCTCACATCGGAAGATCTGGTCACCTTCCTGCAGGAGCGCATTCGCAAACGCGACCCTGGATTAAACGCCATCATCGAGCTCAACCCGCAGGTGCTGGAGATTGCTCGCGAGCTGGATCGCGAGCGCGCCAGCGGCAAGGTCCGAGGACCGCTGCATGGCATTCCCGTGCTCATCAAGGACAATATCGAGACGGGCGACACCCAGCAAACCAGCGCAGGCGCCTTCGGATTGGTGGGGGCTGCGGCGATCAAGGACGCGTTTATCGTCGAACGCCTGCGCCAGCAAGGCGCAGTGATCCTGGGTAAAACCAACCTGACCGAACTGGCCGGCTTTCGCGGCAGCCCCGACGGTTTCAGCCAGCGGGGCGGGCAAACGCTCAATCCACATCAAGCGGACGCAGAGGTGGGTGGGTCAAGCTCGGGCTCGGCTGTAGCGGTCGCGGCTGGTTTGGCGCCCTTGGCCGTCGGCACCGAAACCAATGGTTCGATCGTAGTCCCGGCGGCGTTTAACGGGGTGGTCGGTTTCAAGCCGAGCGTGGGGGTGCTGAGCCGCAGCGGCATCATTCCTGCCAGCCATCGACAGGACACGCCGGGGCCCATGACGCGTTCGGTGTTTGATGCCGCGTTGTTGCTCAACGCCATGTCGGGCAGCGACCCTCAGGATTCAGCCAATGTGGATGCCCCCCAAGGCATTGACTACACCGCGTTGCTCAAGCCTGGCGCCTTGAAGGATAAACGTATTGGTTATCCCGCAACCTTTTCCGTGAATGGTGAAAACCTGCCGGTGGACAATAGCCCTCAGTTTCAAAAAACCCTTGATGTGCTTCGCGCACAAGGTGCAGTACTCGTACCGGTAAACATGCGGCTGGCGGATGCATCACGCTATGGCGAACTATTGTTTGCTGATGTGAAGAGTGAGTTGAATGATTACTTGGACAAGCGCGGTGGGCTGCCGGTCAAGTCAGTTTCCGAGTTGATCGCGTTCAATGAAAAACGCGATGGCAACGACATCGACCACCAGCCGCTGCTCAAGGAAATCGACGCATCCACCCTGACATCCGAGGAGCGCAAGCCGCTATGGGATGCACTTATCCAGGATTTTCGCAGCACAGTGGATGAGCTGATTGACGGGGAAAAGCTCGATGCCGTGGTGTCGGACTTTGAAACGAACAGCTATTTTGCAGTCGCAGTGGCCGGTTATCCAGGGATCTCGGTACCTTCCGGCAAAGACGAGCACGGCATGCCGGCCAGTGCATACTTCTTTGGTGCCCGCTGGACCGAACCCACACTGCTTGCCGTAGCCCATGGCTACGAGCAAGCCGCGAAGGCAGGTTCCAGGACCGGGCGTTGAACAACAGGCGGTTGTTGGCGTTTGTAAACTCAAGGGCTGACGCCTTCAAAAGACACACTCAATGCGATGGAGGGACGCCATGGCCTATCGAATTCATATCCTCGGTGCTGCGGGGGCGGGCACTACCACCCTGGGCAGGGCCTTGGCAGAGAGTCTGGACGTCGCTTACTTCGACACTGACGACTACTACTGGCAGCAAACCGACGCCCCCTTCACCGTTGCCCGGCCCAAGGATGAACGCATCCGCCTGCTGCAGGAGCAGACTGCCGGCCTGGAAGGCTGGGTGCTGTCCGGTTCACTGTGCGGCTGGGGCGACGCGATGATCGCGCAGTTCACCCACGTGGTGTTCCTGCGCCTCGACCCGCACGTGCGCCTGCACCGCCTGCGCCTGAGGGAAGTGCAACGCTACGGTGATGAAATCCTGGAAGGTGGCAGTCGCCACGAGAACAGCGTCGCCTTCCTGGCCTGGGCCGCTCGTTACGACAACGGCAACCACAGCCTACGCAGCCTGCGTCGGCATGAAACCTGGTTGGCGGCACTGACCTGTCCGGTGATCCGCTTGGACTCTACGCACCATGTGGTTGGGGCGCTGGTGAATCAATTGATGCCGCTGTTGAGCCCATCAACCGCGACATAATGTTTTGTGCTGCGGGTTCGGCAGGGGCGGTGTCAAACCGCCGTACACTCATGCCCCACCCCGGCGCAAACCCCGGGAAAAACACCAGCCCCTGCGCCTCAAACCGAAAAGCCAATGCCAGGCGGGCTTCATCAGCCACGTCGCCCTGGCTTTCGAACTGTTGGATGGCATCCACCGTTACACCCGCCTGGCGGGCCAGCTCCTCGCGGCTCCAGCCCAGCATCGCGCGGGCCTGTACGCTGTGTTTGGCGGTGAATTGATGCAGGACGATCTGCTGTTCTACGAAAGAGCTCATTGCCAGGGAGGACATGGGGTTTCTCCAGGGTTCGACGGGGGAAGGCAAACTATACTGTGTTTTTGTACAGTTGTTTTGACCGCTCATCAACTGGATGTTTATCGACCCACTATTCCAACCCCGGCGCCTCACGAATGATCAGGTGATCGAGGTTCTCGATATTCGCGCTGAACACCCCGAACGTCTGCTCGGGGTTTTTCTTGCTGGGCACCTGTTTCAGCTCCGGTGTGACCCCGTAGAAGAAACAATACAACGCCCGCTCACTGTCCGCCGCCGCCCTGATCTGCTCCAGGAACGCCTTGCGCTTGCGGTAGTTCTCGATGAGCTTTTTGCTCAGGTAGACGTTGACCGAGTAGGGCTTTTTGTCGAGCCACACCTTCTTTTCAAAGTCGATGCGAAAGCTGCTGGTGTAGTCCTTGATCGCTTTGACCTTGCCCCAGTAGATCAGGCCCTTGTTGTCTTGCAGGTATTCGATCTTCTTGAAAAACGCCGCGTAAGTCGCGGAGTGCTCGCCGATTTTCAGCGGCATGTTTTTCAGCTTTTCCTTGTCGTCGATGTTCGACACATAACATTCCACGGGGTGGGCAAACACGCTGGTTTTGTCCGGGGTGGTGTCGTTGGAACTGACAGATTCGCCGCTGCGGGGTGAAGGTGTTTTCGCTGAATCTTGTGGGACCAGCCCCTCGGTGCCGACCTCCGCGGTTTTACGCTCGTACGTACGACGTGTCAGCACAAACTCCGATGGGAAATTATCCTCACGCTCATCGCCGTTTTCGCCCTCTGCGCTCTTGTGGAGACTGGCATAGCGGCAGCCGTCGATATGCCGGGTGCTCGGCGTGTTTTTGAAGTGCGGGGTGCGTTGGTAGTTGACGTTCTTGGCGTTGAACGTGCTCAGCACATTGCCTGCTTCGAAGGCGGCACGACAGGCATCGTTGGGGCACAGGAAACTGTCCTGGTCGGAATCGTAGGTGGCGGTTTCGTCGAAATTCAGGTCTCGTACGTCGTAGATCGACAGCTTGTCATCGAGACTCAGGCTGTAGGCCGTGTCGAATTTCATGGGGCTCGGGTCCGTGAGAGGTTTCGCTATTAATAGCGGGAACCCGCGTAAATATCAGCAAGAACCTGCAACCCGTCGTCCGCTGAGGAAGCACAAGGTCCCGCCTATCGCTGTGAGTGTACCCAAGGCATAGAACATGCTGGCCGGCGCCGCGTTGATCAGCAGATACCCGCATATCACCGGGCTCATCGCCTCACCGAACGCCGCCAGGTTCTGCGCCCCCCGAATCACCGCTGCAACCGAGCCCGCTTTTTCTTCTTCGCATGAAAATGCCGAAAATGCGCATCCTGCGCGGCCGCCAACAACTCCCGATCCCCACGCGTATCGCCCCAGGCCCGCAGCCGATACTCGCCCAAATCGCCATACACCGCTTCCAGCCGCAGCACTTTATTCTCACACCGGCAGTTATTCCCGGTGAGCTTGCCGGTCAACACCCCGTCGACCACCTCAAGCTCAGTGCCAATCAACTTGATCCCAAGCCGATCGGCAAACGGCTGCAGCACCAACGCCGGCGACGCCGAACACAGCGTCACCACCGCCCCCGAGCCCAACTCCTGCTCCACCGACAACACCCCCGCCGGGCGCATCAACCGTGCCCAATTGCGCTGGCAATACTCCTCGGCCTTCTGCTGCACCCACGTCTTCTCCACCCCGGTCATAAAGGTGCGGATCAACTGCGCCTTCAACTCATCCCGGCTGATCTGCCGCACCAAAAAGCGCAGCCCGGGCACGGCCAGCTTGACCATTCGGCCATAAAACTCGCCGGTGCCAAAGGCAAACTTGAGGAAGGGCACGAAACTGTCGTGGTGGGTCAGGGTGCCGTCGAAGTCAAAGACGGAGAGTACTTTGGCATCCACAGGGCCGGCTTCGAGCATGTCTGGGTTCACGGGTTGGCCTCGGTCCTATCTAGTATTTTTTTGAGCGTGCATCAGGTGTGACAGCAGGAGTCTACTCCCGTGCCAATCTTCCGACCTTGGCGTAAAGCCCTTCGGTGAAAGCCTCCCGGTCACTCGACCGGTGACAACGCTGATGGCAATTGGGGCACAAGGCTACAGCATTGGTGATGCGATCCGAACCCTTCTGGGCCAGGTGCTTGACGTGATGTACTTCAAGAAATGGCAAACCGTCGACCTCAAACGGCGCGTTAGCGCCGCAGCCTTCGCAGATGCCCTCGGCCTCTTTCAGTACCCAGGCGCGTACCTTTGGGTCGCGAACAAAAGCGGTGCTGACGGTCGAGACCTTCTGCGGCTGGGCAATGCCGTCCGGTAGCTGAGTGAACGGTTGCTGCTGCAGTTTGGACGCGCGGCGGATAAGCGTTTGCTCGTCTGCTGTTTGGGCGGCGTCTTCGGATTCGAATACACCCTGTGCGGCCAGCGCTTGGCGGATACGTTGTTCGACGCCTGTGCCTACGTTCTTCGCAGGCTTATAGCCTTCGATACGGTCCCAGCCCATACGCACAAGCACGGTGGAGATATTTTGCATACGGAACTCGATAGAGCCCTTTGCACGGCCTGCCACCGGGCCTTCGCGTAGAAGGCGGTTTTCGAGGGCTTTGTTAAAAGGTTGGCCGCTCTTTTCCCAGGTCAGCATCTTCAAATACGCCTCGACCGCAGCTGCCAGCTCCGCGTCGCTCCAGTCCGTTTTGTCTTTCGTAATGTCCATACAGCCGCCGAGGGTAGAAAACCCTCGGACGATACTGAGTAGCCATTATTGCGTCTACGAAATTTCCTACGTTCTGACAGGAATGAGCGGACAACGCCATTGGTAACTGAATTGGCTGCTTTGTCTTGAAGGTTTCAAGCGAGCTTGCATAAAAAAGCCCTGAACAAGTCAGGGCTTCTCGGTTTAGCTGTGCTAAGAATTAATCCCAGCTCAACGCCCCACCCGTCTGATACTCAATAACCCGAGTCTCAAAGAAATTCTTCTCTTTCTTCAAGTCCATAATCTCGCTCATCCACGGGAACGGGTTAGTCGTCCCCGGATACTCTTCCTTCAAACCAATCTGCGACAGGCGACGGTTAGCGATGAACTTCAAATAGTCTTCCATCATCGCAGCGTTCATACCGAGCACCCCACGCGGCATGGTATCCCGCGCGTATTCGATCTCCAGCTGCGTCCCCTGCAAAATCATCTGGGTCGCTTCTTCCTTCATCTCGGCATCCCACAAATGCGGGTTTTCGATCTTGATCTGGTTGATCACATCTATACCGAAGTTCAAGTGCATCGACTCATCGCGCAGGATGTACTGGAACTGCTCGGCCACGCCGGTCATTTTGTTGCGGCGGCCCATGGACAGGATCTGGGTGAAGCCGCAGTAGAAGAAGATGCCTTCCAGCACGCAGTAGTAGGCGACCAGGTTGCGCAGCAGTTCCTTGTCGGTGTCGACGGTGCCGGTTTCGAACTTCGGATCGGAGATCGAGCGGGTGTATTTCAGGCCCCACGCTGCCTTTTTGGCGACCGATGGGATCTCGTGGTACATGTTGAAGATCTCGCCTTCGTCCATGGCCAACGATTCGATGCAGTACTGGTAGGCGTGGGTGTGGATCGCTTCTTCGAAAGCCTGGCGCAGGATGTACTGGCGGCACTCCGGGTTGGTGATCAGGCGGTACACGGCCAGCACCAGGTTGTTGGCGACCAGGGAGTCGGCGGTGGAGAAGAAGCCGAGGTTGCGCATGACGATGCGGCGTTCGTCGTCGGTCAGGCCTTCGGGGTTTTTCCACAGGGCGATGTCGGCGGTCATGTTGACCTCTTGCGGCATCCAGTGGTTGGCGCAGCCGTCGAGGTATTTCTGCCAGGCCCAGTCGTACTTGAAGGGCACGAGTTGGTTGAGGTCGGCGCGGCAGTTGATCATGCGCTTTTCGTC
>NZ_MBDT01000007.1:0-86427 GCF_001702295.1 Pseudomonas sp. S3E12 | reverse complement strand
GCGACCGATGGGATCTCGTGGTACATGTTGAAGATCTCGCCTTCGTCCATGGCCAACGATTCGATGCAGTACTGGTAGGCGTGGGTGTGGATCGCTTCTTCGAAAGCCTGGCGCAGGATGTACTGGCGGCACTCCGGGTTGGTGATCAGGCGGTACACGGCCAGCACCAGGTTGTTGGCGACCAGGGAGTCGGCGGTGGAGAAGAAGCCGAGGTTGCGCATGACGATGCGGCGTTCGTCGTCGGTCAGGCCTTCGGGGTTTTTCCACAGGGCGATGTCGGCGGTCATGTTGACCTCTTGCGGCATCCAGTGGTTGGCGCAGCCGTCGAGGTATTTCTGCCAGGCCCAGTCGTACTTGAAGGGCACGAGTTGGTTGAGGTCGGCGCGGCAGTTGATCATGCGCTTTTCGTCAACGGCGACGCGGGCGGAGGCGCCTTCGAGTTCGGCGAGGCCTTCGGCGACGTCGAGTTTGTCCAGGGCAGCCTTGGCGCGGACGATGGCGGCGGAGTCACTGGCGGTGACGGCGCGGGCTTCGATGGCGGCGGCGGCGCCGGCACCGTCGAGTCGGTCCATGTTGGCTTCGGTGGCGTGGCCGGCGTTGGCGCCTTTGGTGGCTACTTCGCCGTCTTCTTCTTTGTCGAATTCGTCCCAGCTCAGCATGACGTGTCGTCTCCTGCGTGAGGGCTCAAAGGTGCCCGTGTGAAACCGGATGGTTGGGTGTTCACACGGCCCCAGGGCCGCGGTGGATCTTAAGGAATCGTTTGTTGCAACAGCTCGCGCAGGCAAATAAACGGAATTGGGTACCGGGTACTGCTTGAGGCTTGAGGGGCGGAGCGGTGGATGCATACTCCAGCGCAGGCTCAAGGTCTGGCTCTTCGTCCCTGTGTAAAGGGATATTGCAGGCCCGATTTACCCGCGCATTATAGGGAAAAATTCGGCTTTGTGTTGCGGCGGATGGCCTCAGCGGTCGGCCAAAATGCGTGGGGTTACGGCCAGAGTGTTGGTTTGTAAGGGTTTGCTGCTTGAGGATTTTTTTAGCGGCGAGTGGTGGTGTCCAATCGTCGGGAAATCGCCTTGTGGCTTGTATGCGGCTGTTGTGGCTAGCGGGCTTGCCCGCGCTGGGCTGCCAAGCAGCCCCAGTCAAGGCGCTGAGGTTTTCCTGAGAGAACTCAGCGCCTGATTTTGGGGCCGCTTCGCTGCCCGACGCGGGGCAAGCCCGCTCGCCACAGGGGAGTGTGGCGGCCTTGACGGTTGTTTAGATAGCGGATTACTGGGCCGCCGCTTTAATGCTGGCGAACATCTGCTTACCCGCCTTGGCCGGGTCCGCATCTTTATTGCTCATGAAGTTGCTTACCACATCAAACACCGCGCCCTGCACGGCTTGGGACGTTGACATGTTGAACGCCATGCTTGGCGCCAGCGTGCCGGCCTTTTCCGCCTGGGCGAAATCCTTGGCGGAAGCTTGGGCGCAGCTGTCGAATGGGCTCATGTCGAGGCCCTTGATGACCGGGATCGAGCCTTTGTTCTGGTTGAACACCGTTTGGAATTGCGGCTCCAGGGCGATCTTGGCCAGGTCGTCGCGGGCGGCGTTGTTACCGGGCGTGTCGTTTTTGCTCGACAGCTTGAACATCGCCAGTGAGTCGATGGTGTAGCTATAGATGCCTTGAGTGCCGGGGAAGGGCGCGCATTCATAGTCGGCGCCGGCCTTTTTGCCGACGGCGCTCCATTCGCTCTTGGCCCAGTCGCCCATGAGTTGCATGCCAGCCTGGCCGTTGATGACCTTGGCGGTTTCCATGTTCCAGTCCTGGCCGGCGCCGTTGGGGTCCATGTAGGTCTTCAGTTTGCGCAGGGCGACGAACACTTCGGTCATTTTCGGACCGGTGAAGGTGGCTTCGTCGTTGTCGATAAAGGCCTTTTTGAAGCCATCGGCGCCAAGGATGCTCAGTACCAGGCCTTCGAATACGGTGGTGTCCTGCCATGGCTGGCCGCCGTGGGCGATCGCGATAAAACCGGCGGCCTTGAGCTTGTCGCCGGCGGCGTAGAGTTCTTCCAGAGTGATCGGGGCATGGGCGACCCCGGCTTTGCGCAGCACGTCGGGGTTGGTCCAGAGCCAGTTGATGCGGTGGATATTCAGCGGCACGGCAACGTAGTGGCCGTCGAATTTCATCAGCTCGGCGATGCTCGGCGGCAGCAGGGTGTCCCAGTGGTTGGCCTGGGCGACGTTGTCGATGCTGGTCAGCAGGCCCAGCTTGCCCCATTCCTGGATGTCCGGCCCTTTGATTTGCGCGGCGGAGGGTGGGTTGCCGGACACTGCGCGAGTCTTGAGCACGGTCATGGCCGCCGCGCCACCGCCACCGGCGACGGCGCTGTTTTGCCAGGTGAAGCCGTCTTTTTCGATCAGTTGCTTGAGCACGTCGGCTGATTTGGCTTCGCCGCCCGACGTCCAGTAGTGGACGACTTCGACGCTGCCTTTGCTCTCAGCCGCCTGGGCGGTGAGCGTACAGAGGCTGGCGAAAGAGACTGCAAGGGCAAGGCGATTGAGGAGATTCATAGGGGATACCTTTATTTTGTTGTTATGGGCAGCGGTGTTTATTCCAATCCCAGGCCTTTGCGGCCCAGGCTGTTGAGTTGTCGAGGGGTGAAGCGGTCTTGCCACTGTTGCTCGTAGTCTTCCCGGGGGAAGTCGTTCGGCGAGACACCTTGCTCGAATGCCCTGAACACGTTCTTGGCGTAACGCAGATTTTTCGGACACATGGGGGCGGCCGGGACATACATCACATTGCCCCAGCCCTGCTGGTTTTCCACCGGGGCGACGCTGTGGATTACGTCGCAGTGCCACCACACCGAGTCGCCGGCGTGCACGTCCGGAATGGGTGTCATGCCCTGTACCAGCAACGGGTGCCATTTCTCTGAGATGGGCAGCACTTTGCCGGGCGCCACGCCGCACAATTCATCCTCGGGCACGTCGTCCAGCAGCGGGCGCAGCAGCATATAAGCCATGGCCTTGGGGATCGGCAGCGTATGCAGCACACCCTGGTCGGCACGCATATCGCACAGTGCCGTCCAGCCCTGGAAGGTGCGGAAGGCCGAGCATTTCACCGTGTCCTTGTAGGCATATTCGTCGACCTCGGTGCGATGCGCGGCATCCCATGGGTCGTACGCCTGGAAGTCATTGCGGTAGATCTTGTCGAAGACCTTCAGGTAGGCCGGATGCAGCCAGCGTTCCAGCGCCCCGGAGTCGGTATGCGGTCCAAGGCCTTTGGATGTGGTGCCCGGTGGGCGCCGGCGGACGCGGTCCGGGTACAGCGCGTTGATGTCCGGATCGAACCATTGCTGGCCTTGGGAATGGGTGGTCCACAACCGGTTGAGGAAGGATTGCGCAGCGCCCATGCGCCGGTGCTGACGCACTTGCATCTGGGCGTGGGACCAGTAGATCGGAAATATCTCCGGGCGGGAGGCGTCGAGGTTGCCGAAAAAGGTGTCAGCCGGGCCGCGATACACCCTGTCGAAATGGTTGTTGTCGAGGTAGTCCAGCAGGCTCTTGTCCCACCCCAGCACTTGCTCGCGCGCGAAGTGATTGCGGATCACCAGGCAGCCCCTGCGCTTGATCAGGGCGCGTTGCGCGTCCGTCACTTGGCCGTTGGCGATCGTGTCGAAATCCAGTTCCGGCCAAGCCGAACCGCTCAGCGCCTGCTGGGCTTTGATCGAGGCGATTTCATCGGCAATGAAAGCGCTGACCTCGGCAAACAAGGCGTTCACATCGCCGATCTGCGCGCGCAGGGTTTTCTTCATGTTGACGATGTTGCGCCGGTAGTCGTCCGGCAGCTCGGCACTTTCGAAGGCGTGATAATTACTCATGGGGTGGCCTGTATTGTTGTTATGCATACAGGTATGGAATCACCGGGGCTGCCTGGGCAGCAGTCCGGTTAGACGCGTTGAGCAGTACGATTGTGGCGTTTGTTGCGTCGTGAATGGAAGAATCGGCTTGGTTACTGGAAGTGATGCCCGTGCTGGGCGCGAAATTGCGAAGGCGTGAGACCTTTTAGCGCTTTGAACTGGCGATTGAACAACGCCTGGGAGACATAGCCGACCTGCTCGGCGATGGCACTGACCGCCAGGTTGCCCTGCATCAGCAGTGCACAGGCATGTCCGATGCGCAGGCGCACGATGTAGTCCAGCGCCGTGCAGCGTGTGTGTTTGCGAAACATGCGATGGAGGGCCGACACGCTGACGCACGCCATCTGCGCCAATTGCGGAATGCCCACGGGCTGGGCGTAGTGGGCATGCAGATAATCCAGCACGCGACGTATGCGCGGGTCTTCGATTACCTGAGGCGCGGCGTTTTCCACCGCAATACGCTGCGCGGCGACGTCTCGTGACAACAGGTTGAGCACGGTCAGCAAAGAGATCAGCCGCTGCGATGCATCCTGCTCGACCATGGCTTCGATCACGGGGCGCAGGACCCTTGAGGTGCTGTCACTGAAACTTAGCGCCTGCTGGGCTGCGGCCAGCAACGCGCGGGTCGGGGCCATTTCGGGAAACAGGCGCACCAGCGATTCCGCCCAGGCTTCGGAAAACCAGATGACGAGTGCGACGTGCGGCTGGGTCGGGTCAATACGTTCGGCAGACGACCAGCTGTGTGGCACGTTCGGGCCCACCAGAACCAGGTCGCCGTCGTCGTAGAGCGCCACATCGTTGCTGATATAGCGATGCCCGCGGCTATTGAGGGTGAGGGTCAGTTCGTATTCGGGATGGTGATGCCACTCAAACGGGATCGCCTCCGGCAGCCTGCGGTTCAGCAGGGTCCAGGAGGTATTGGCCTCGGTGGGGATCTTCTCGAAACTGGCTCGCATGAATGCATCCTGCTCTACAGGAAAGGTAGCGACGCCACAATCGTAGCATTAGATTCAAGCGAGGGGAGGGGGCCTCGCCGCAAGAACGATTTCTTGCGGCAAATAAGAGCACGCGCAGATCACACTAACTAAGTTGTTATCCGTTCGAACAGCCATTGCCCATTACATGGTAGTTAAGAATATGACGCTGACCCTGTGAGTCTTCATATTCCATCTTTACCGGCACAACTTCGCAAACTTCCGGGATTGTGCTCATGGACAATACTTTGGCCACATCCAGCTTGGTGCTATAGGTGTAGTCCTCAACAATCGGGGCGTTCTGGCCGGCCAGCTCGGTCGGGGCCTCGTCGGCCAGGGCGGCGGTGGCGCACAAGCTGCTGAGGGCCATAACTACGAGAGCTTTCATTTCTTTACTTACCTTCTTCAGGGCGAAAGGGGTCACGGGGCCCTTGTGAGGCCACGTGTGTAACTTAGGAATGGTTAGTTCGGATTAACGTGCCTTCGTGGGGGCTGTTACGTTGTTAATCACTGTTGTGTTAATCACAATGCCTTGGTTGGCGGAAGTGATTCTAGGCCTGCGGGTTATATTCATATACCCGTGCTTTTGATAAAGACTGTTGGCGGTTTTTGTAACAATCCCGTGGTAAAGGTTTTTTCACCCGCCTGCAAAGCCCCGCAGGCTGCGGGCCAGAGCGGCAAACGGGGATAGCAGGGCATTTTGTAGGGTCTTGTTACTACCATCGTCGAATGGTTCTATAGGCCCACCCCGGATACAACTGGGTCATACAACAACAACTATGTCACCGAGGTAAGAAAGATGAGTGCGGCTTCCCTGTACCCCGTTCGCCCCGAAGTAGCAGCCAACACGCTGACCGACGAGGCAACCTACAAGGCCATGTACCAGCAGTCGGTGGTCAACCCCGATGGCTTCTGGCGCGAGCAAGCCAAGCGCCTTGACTGGGTCAAGCCTTTCACCGCGGTGAAGCAGACCTCTTTCGACGATCACCATGTCGACATCAAGTGGTTCGCCGATGGCACCCTGAACGTTTCCTACAACTGCCTGGACCGTCACCTCGCCGAGCGCGGCGACCAGGCGGCGATCATCTGGGAGGGCGATGACCCTGCCGAGAGCCGTACCATCACCTACCGCGAGCTGCACGAAGAAGTCTGCAAGTTCGCCAACGCCCTGCGTGGCCAGGATGTACACCGCGGCGACGTGGTGACCATCTATATGCCGATGATCCCCGAAGCCGTGGTCGCCATGCTGGCGTGTACCCGCATCGGTGCGATCCATTCGGTCGTGTTCGGCGGTTTCTCGCCGGAGGCCCTGGCCGGTCGCATCATCGACTGTAAGTCGAAGGTGGTGATCACTGCCGATGAAGGCATTCGCGCCGGTAAGAAGATTCCGCTGAAAGCCAACGTCGACGATGCGCTGACCAACCCGGAAACCAGCAGCATCCAGAAGGTCATCGTGTGCAAGCGCACCAATGGCCAGATCAAGTGGAACCAGCATCGCGACATCTGGTACGAAGACCTGATGAAGGTGGCGGGCACCGTGTGTGCGCCCAAAGAGATGGGCGCCGAAGAAGCGCTGTTCATCCTCTACACCTCCGGTTCCACCGGCAAGCCCAAAGGCGTGCAGCACACCACCGGCGGCTACCTGTTGTACGCGGCCCTGACCCACGAGCGCGTATTCGACTACCGCCCGGGCGAAATCTACTGGTGCACCGCTGACGTCGGCTGGGTCACCGGCCACACGTATATTGTCTACGGCCCGCTGGCCAATGGCGCGACCACCTTGCTGTTCGAAGGTGTGCCGAACTACCCGGACATTACCCGGGTGGGTAAGATCGTCGACAAGCACAAGGTCAATATCCTCTACACCGCCCCGACCGCGATCCGCGCGATGATGGCGTCCGGCACCGCTGCCTGCGAAGGCGTCGATGGCAGCAGCCTGCGCCTGTTGGGCTCGGTGGGTGAGCCGATCAACCCGGAAGCGTGGGACTGGTACTACAAGAACGTCGGCCAATCCCGTTGCCCGATCGTCGACACCTGGTGGCAGACCGAAACCGGCGCCACCCTGATGAGCCCGCTGCCGGGTGCCCACGCACTCAAGCCGGGTTCTGCCGCGCGGCCGTTCTTCGGCGTGGTACCGGCGTTGGTGGACAACCTGGGCAACATCATCGAAGGCGCCGCCGAAGGCAACCTGGTGATTCTCGACTCGTGGCCAGGCCAGGCCCGTACCCTGTACGGCGACCATGACCGTTTTGTCGACACGTACTTCAAGACCTTCCGTGGCATGTACTTCACCGGTGACGGCGCCCGTCGCGATGAAGATGGCTACTGGTGGATCACCGGTCGTGTGGATGACGTGTTGAACGTGTCCGGCCACCGCATGGGCACCGCCGAGATCGAAAGCGCCATGGTTGCCCACCCTAAAGTCGCCGAAGCGGCGGTGGTGGGTGTGCCGCACGACATCAAGGGCCAGGGCATCTATGTGTATGTGACCCTGAAGAATGGCGAAGAACCCAGCGAAGCCCTGCGCCTGGAGCTGAAGAACTGGGTGCGCAAGGAAATCGGGCCGATTGCCTCGCCGGACGTGATCCAGTGGGCACCGGGTTTGCCGAAGACGCGCTCGGGGAAAATCATGCGCCGCATCCTGCGCAAGATTGCCACGGCCGAGTACGACGGGCTGGGCGATATTTCCACCCTGGCGGACCCGGGGGTAGTGGCGCATTTGATTGAGACCCACAAGACCATGAACGTCGCGTAAGGCGGGCTGGTCAGACAAAGCCCCATTCGGTGTGAGCCGAGTGGGGCTTTTTTGTGAGTGCTTGAAATCGGAGGAGATCCAAATAAATATCGGTTTTTCGCGTAGGAGGTTTCTGAATGTTACCGGGCGGCACAAATGTGTAACCCATCGCCCAAACATGAGGCAAAGGGCTACGCTTATGCCCCGAAAAACCGCGTTTTAGACACCCCGAGCCATAAGATTAAACGCCACACTTGCCGTGCTAGAAGGGTTTGCGAATAATAGGCCCGCAATTTGCAGCATCAACAGGTTTAATATCTTTTGTCTCTGCATAAAATTCAGAGGCTGTCAATGTGCTGGAACCGCTTTCTCAGTGCTTCTGTAAATTGTTGTCGCATTGAGGAAATATCGGCTTCCGGCCTGTCGTTAGAATGCCGATCACTCGCTCGTCGTCTCCACTGTTGAATTGGTGTAGGACGCAGCACCGCTATTCGGTTTCACTCAGTCGCATCGTGGGCCATGGCTCATACTGCTGTTTTGCCCTATACCGATGGAGTCCCAAGATGAAGAAACTCGTGCTGTTGGGCGCCCTGGCGCTGTCCGTGCTGTCCATGCAGGCTTTCGCTGAAGGCAAGCCTCTGAAAATTGGTATCGAAGCGGCTTACCCTCCGTTTGCCTCGAAGGCGCCGGATGGCAGCATCGTCGGTTTTGACTACGATATCGGCAACGCCCTGTGCGAAGAGATGCAGGTCAAGTGCACCTGGGTCGAGCAAGAGTTCGACGGCCTGATCCCTGCGCTCAAGGTGCGCAAGATCGACGCGATCCTGTCGTCCATGTCCATCACCGAAGACCGCAAGAAGTCCGTGGACTTCACCAACCGCTACTACCTGACCCCTGCGCGCCTGGTGTTGAAGGAAGGCACTGCGGTCAGCGACAGCCTGGATGAACTCAAAGGCAAGAAGATCGGCGTGCAGCGCGGTTCGATCCACGACCGTTTCGCCAAGGAAGTCCTGGCACCTAAAGGCGCCACCGTTGTGCCTTACAGCTCGCAGAACGAAATCTACCTGGACGTGGAAGCCGGTCGCCTCGACGGCACCGTGGCCGACGCCACCCTGTTGCAGGAAGGTTTCCTCGATACGCCAGCCGGTAAAGGCTATGCGTTCACCGGCCCGGCATTCACCGACGTCAAGTACTTCGGCGACGGTGTAGGCATCGCCGTGCGCAAAGGCGACAAGGAAAACCTGGACCGCATCAACGCTGCCATCGCCGCGATCCGTGCCAACGGTAAATACAAAGAAATCGAGAAAAAGTACTTCAACTTCGATATTTACGGCCCAGAAGCCAAGTAAGTACTCGCAGCTGTCTGTCCGAAATGGCGCAAGCAACAGAATTCCTGCGGTTTGCGCCATTTTTTCATCCCCCTTTTCGAGGACCTGAATCATGTTGAAAGGCTACGGGGCCGTCATCCTCGATGGCGCATGGTTGACGCTTCAGCTCGCCTTGTCGTCCATGGCCTTGGCCATTGTTCTGGGTCTGATCGGGGTCGCGTTACGCCTGTCGCCGGTGCGCTGGTTGGCCTGGCTGGGTGACTTGTACTCCACGGTGATCCGCGGGATCCCCGACCTGGTGCTGATCCTGCTGATTTTCTACGGTGGTCAGGACCTGCTTAACCGCGTCGCGCCGATGCTCGGCTATGACGACTATATCGACTTGAACCCCTTGGCCGCCGGTATCGGCACCCTGGGTTTCATCTTTGGCGCCTACCTGTCGGAAACCTTCCGTGGCGCCTTCATGGCCATCCCCAAGGGCCAGGCCGAAGCCGGCCTGGCGTATGGCATGAGCAGTTTCCAGGTGTTTTTCCGGGTGATGGTGCCGCAGATGATTCGGCTGGCGATCCCCGGGTTTACCAACAACTGGCTGGTACTCACCAAGGCCACCGCGCTGATCTCGGTGGTGGGCCTGCAAGACATGATGTTCAAGGCCAAGCAGGCGGCTGATGCCACCCGCGAGCCTTTTACCTTCTTCCTCGCAGTGGCGGCGATGTACCTGGTGATCACCAGTGTGTCGTTGCTGGCCCTGCGTCATCTTGAGAAGCGCTACTCGGTAGGCGTAAGGGCGGCTGATCTATGATCTTCGACTACAACGTCATCTGGGAGGCCATGCCGCTGTACCTTGGCGGCCTGCTGACCACCCTGAAACTGCTCGCCATCTCGCTGTTCTTCGGCCTGCTCGCCGCCTTGCCCCTGGGCTTGATGCGTGTGTCCAAGCAACCGGTCGTCAACGGTGCGGCCTGGCTCTACACCTACGTGATCCGCGGCACGCCGATGCTGGTGCAGCTGTTTTTGATCTACTACGGCCTGGCGCAGTTCGAAGCGGTGCGCGAGAGCGTCCTGTGGCCACTGCTGTCCAGTGCGACCTTCTGCGCGTGCCTGGCCTTTGCGATCAACACCAGCGCCTACACCGCCGAGATCATTGCCGGTAGCCTCAAGGCCACCCCCAATGGCGAGATCGAAGCGGCCAAGGCCATGGGCATGTCGCGCTACAAGCTGTACCGCCGCATCCTGCTGCCGTCGGCCCTGCGCCGCGCGCTGCCGCAGTACAGCAACGAAGTGATCATGATGCTGCAGACCACCAGTCTCGCGTCCATCGTCACCCTGATCGACATCACCGGTGCCGCGCGCACGGTCAACGCGCAGTTTTATCTGCCGTTCGAAGCCTACATCACCGCCGGCGTGTTCTACCTGTGCCTGACCTTTATCCTGGTGCGCCTGTTCAAATTGGCCGAGCGCCGCTGGCTGAGCTACCTGGCTCCACGGAAGCACTGATATGGAACGTATCGATCACCTGTTGCCATGGGGCCACCTGGGCTGCGAGCGCCAGCTGAGCGTGTTCCGTTTCGGCAGTGGCGAGCGCAAGGCCTATATCCAGGCCAGCCTGCACGCCGATGAATTGCCCGGCATGCGCGCCGCGTGGGAGCTGAAAAAACGCCTCGCTGAACTTGAAGCGCAAGGTGCCCTCAACGGCGTGATCGAGCTGGTGCCGGTGGCCAACCCGATGGGCCTGGGCCAATTGCTGCAAGGCAGCCATCAGGGCCGTTTCGAAGTGGGCAGCGGCAAGAATTTCAACCGCGATTTCGTTGAGTTGAGCGAGCCGGTGGCCGAGTTGCTCACCGGCAAGCTGGGGGATGATGCTCACGCCAACGTGCGCATGATTCGCCAGGCGATGGCCGATGCGCTCAACGCATTGCCCGAGCCGAGCAGCCAGTTGCAAGGCATGCAGCGCATCCTGCTGAGCCATGCGTGCAGCGCCGATATCGTCCTCGACCTGCACTGCGACGCCGAAGCCGCACTGCACATGTACGCGCTGCCCCAGCACTGGCCGCAGTGGCGTTCGCTGTCGGCGCACTTGAATGTGAAAGTCGGTCTGCTCGCGGAAGATTCCGGTGGCAGCTCGTTCGATGAGGCCTGCTCGTTGCCGTGGCTGCGGTTGTCCCGCGCCTTCCCCGACGCACAGATTCCGCTGGCCTGCCTGGCGACAACGCTGGAATTGGGCGGTCAGGCGGACACCGGCCGTGACGAAGCGATCTTCCACGCCGAAGGCATCCTCGCGTTTCTTGCCGAGCAAGGCCTGATCAAGGGCGAATGGCCGGCGCCGCAACACGAACCGTGCGAAGGCGTGCCCTTCGAAGGCACCGAATTGCTGTTTGCGCCCCACGCCGGGGTGATCAGTTACCTGCGTAAAGCCGGCGACTGGATCGAGAAGGGCGAGCCGATTTTTGAAGTGATTGATCCCCTGGAAGACCGCGTGAGCATTATCTGCGCAGGTACCTCGGGGGTGTTGTTTGCCGTTGAACGGCTACGTTATGCCCAAGCGGGTTTCTGGCTGGCCAAGGTGGCGGGGCGCGAAGCGCTGCGTCACGGGCGCTTGCTCAACGACTGACCACCTGTTTTTGTGAGAACCGACCGCATGTACAAACTTGAAGTCCAAGACCTGCATAAACGCTATGGCAGTCATGAAGTGCTCAAAGGCGTGTCCCTGGCCGCCGCAGCCGGCGATGTGATCAGCATCATCGGTTCCAGTGGCTCGGGCAAAAGTACCTTTTTGCGTTGCATCAACCTGCTGGAGCAACCCCACGCGGGCAAGATCCTGCTCAATAACGAAGAGCTGAAACTGGTGGCCAACAAGGACGGCGCCATGAAGGCCGCCGACCCTAAGCAGCTGCAACGCATGCGCTCGCGCCTGTCGATGGTGTTCCAGCATTTCAACCTGTGGTCGCACATGACCGCGCTGGAAAACGTGATGGAAGCGCCGGTGCACGTGCTGGGCATGTCGAAAAAAGACGCCCGTGAAAAGGCCGAGCACTACCTGGCCAAAGTCGGCGTGGGCCATCGCAAGGATGCGTTCCCGGGCCATATGTCCGGTGGAGAGCAGCAGCGCGTGGCGATTGCCCGAGCCCTGGCGATGGAACCGGAGGTGATGTTGTTCGACGAACCCACCTCGGCCCTCGACCCCGAGCTGGTGGGTGAAGTGCTCAAGGTCATGCAGGACCTGGCCCAGGAAGGCCGCACCATGGTGGTGGTGACCCACGAAATGGGCTTTGCCCGTGAAGTGTCGAACCAGCTGGTGTTCTTGCACAAAGGCATCGTCGAAGAGCGTGGCAACCCGCGGGAAGTGCTGGTCAACCCGCAATCCGAGCGGTTGCAGCAGTTCCTGTCTGGCAGCTTGAAATAATCAAGGCCGCTGCTCCCCCCTGTAGGAGCGAGCTCGCTCGCGAAGATCGTCAACGATAACGCGGGAAGCCTGATGCCCCGTGATGTTCTCAGGTTTTTTCGCGAGCAAGCTCGCTCCTACAGGAAAGCAGGTCTTTATTGTTTTTGAGCTTTGTGTTGGTTTACGGGCTAGCATTGGCCCTTGTCTTCATTACCGTTCTTCGCTTCGGATAGCACTCCATGACCGCCCACAAAATTGGTTTCCTGATTTGGCCCAGCACAAAAGCACTCACGCTTGCGCTGGCTGAGGAGGCCTTGCGCGTTGCTCAGCGGGTGCATCCGGAGGTGGTCTACGAGCTGTCGTTTTTGCTCGCAGAGCCGGCCGCCGAAGGCGCCTGGCAACTGCCGGGTGAACCGTGGGCCGGCAAGCTGGAAGGCTTCCAGAAACTGTTCCTGCTGGCGGACGAGCCGCCTGCCGTGATCGCCTCGCAACTGAGCACCGCCCTCAAGCAACTGGTGCGCGCCGGTTGTGTGATCGGCGGCTTGTCGGCCGGTGTCTACCCGTTGGCCCAGCTCGGCCTGCTCGACGGCTACCGCGCCGCCGTGCACTGGCGTTGGCAGGATGATTTTGCCGAGCGCTTCCCCAAGGTCATTGCCACCAGCCATCTGTTCGACTGGGACCGTGATCGCCTGACCGCTTGCGGCGGCATGTCGGTACTCGACCTGTTGCTGGCGGTGCTGGCCCGTGACCACGGTGCCGAACTGGCCGGTGCGGTGTCGGAAGAGCTGGTGGTGGAGCGCATTCGCGAAGGCGGCGAGCGCCAGCGCATCCCGCTGCAGAACCGCCTGGGCTCCAGCCATCCGAAGCTGACCCAGGCAGTGTTGCTGATGGAAGCCAATATCGAAGAGCCGCTGACCACCGACGAAATCGCCCAGCATGTGTGCGTGTCGCGACGACAACTGGAGCGGATCTTCAAGCAATACCTCAATCGCGTTCCCAGCCAGTACTACCTGGAACTGCGCCTGAACAAGGCCCGCCAGATGCTCATGCAAACCAGCAAGTCGATCATCCAGATCGGCCTGTCCTGCGGCTTCTCCTCGGGGCCACACTTCTCCAGCGCCTACCGCAACTTCTTCGGCGCCACCCCGCGCGAAGACCGCAACCAGCGCCGCAGCAGCAGCCCGTTCGAACTCTCGTCGGTGCCGTCCGAGCGTGGTTGACGTGGGGTGAATACGGTTGGCGCGGTGTGTCGCGTCCATCGAACAACTTCCCTGCATACTGCCGAAAAACCCTGCATCCGTTTAAACTGCGCCATTGCGACGCTATTTGTCGCATTGGCGTAAACCCGCGTAAAACGGGGGTTGGCGCTATAAGAAGTTGTCGCTTGGCGGCAAGGCCGCGCTGAAAACTGTCCTTACAATCCCTGCATCGCCCGCCAGTTCCAGGCAGGCGTTCCTCTTCAGGAGACTCCGATGTCCGTTGAGCAAGCCCCGGTGCAACGTGCCGATTTCGACCAGGTCATGGTTCCCAACTACGCACCTGCCGCATTCATCCCCGTGCGTGGCGCAGGTTCCCGTGTATGGGACCAGGCGGGTCGCGAGCTGATCGACTTTGCCGGCGGCATCGCGGTCAACGTGTTGGGCCACGCCCACCCGGCGCTGGTCGGTGCACTGACCGAACAGGCCAACAAGCTGTGGCACGTCTCCAACGTCTTCACCAACGAGCCGGCCCTGCGCCTGGCCCATAAGCTGATCGACGCCACGTTTGCCGAGCGTGTGTTCTTCTGCAACTCCGGCGCCGAAGCCAACGAGGCCGCGTTCAAGCTGGCCCGTCGCGTGGCGTTCGACCGTTTCGGCAGCGAGAAGTACGAGATCATTGCCGCGCTGAACAGCTTCCACGGCCGTACCCTGTTCACCGTCAACGTCGGTGGCCAGTCGAAGTACTCCGATGGTTTCGGGCCTAAAATCACCGGCATCACCCACGTCCCTTATAACGACCTGGAAGCGCTGAAAGCCGCCGTGTCGGACAAGACCTGCGCCGTGGTGCTGGAACCGATCCAGGGCGAAGGCGGCGTACTGCCGGCCGAACTGGCTTACCTGCAAGGTGCTCGCGAACTGTGCGACGCAAACAATGCGCTGCTGGTGTTCGACGAAGTGCAGACCGGCATGGGCCGCAGCGGCCATCTGTTTGCCTACCAGCACTACGGCGTGGTGCCCGACATCCTCACCAGCGCCAAGAGCCTGGGCGGCGGTTTCCCGATTGCGGCGATGCTTACCCGTGAAGACCTGGCCAAGCACCTGGTGGTCGGTACCCACGGCACTACCTACGGCGGCAACCCGCTGGCGTGCGCGGTGGCCGAAGCGGTCATCGACGTGATCAACACCCCTGAGGTGCTGGCCGGCGTCAACGCCAAGCACGACCTGTTCAAGGCGCGCCTGGAGCAGATCGGCAAGCAGTACGGCATCTTCACCGAAGTGCGTGGCATGGGCCTGCTGATCGGTTGCGTACTGAGCGATGCGTTCAAAGGCAAGGCCAAGGACGTGTTCAACGCGGCCGAGAAAGAAAACCTGATGATCCTGCAAGCCGGCCCTGACGTGGTGCGTTTTGCGCCGAGCCTGGTGGTGGAAGACGCGGACATCAACGAAGGCCTGGATCGCTTCGAACGTGCGGTAAAAGCGCTGACCCAAGCCTGATACATATCTGTCTGTCGGACCGGATCAAATGTGGGAGGGGGCTTGCCCCCGATGGCAGTTTGTCAGTTGATACATCCGGTGACTGATACACCGCTATCGGGGGCAAGCCCCCTCCCACATTAGGACCTGTGTTGTTCCTGACCTGTCCGGTATTTTTTCTTATGAGTTTTCGAGTTAAGGAGTGACACCATGCTGGTGATGCGCCCCGCGCAAATGGCTGATCTGGGCGAGGTACAGCGTCTGGCTGCGGACAGCCCGATTGGTGTCACCTCCTTGCCGGATGATGTGGAACGCCTGAGCGACAAGATCGCCGCCAGCGAAGCGTCCTTCGCGGCCGAGGTGAGTTTCAACGGTGAAGAAAGCTATTTCTTCGTGCTCGAAGACACCGAGACCGGCAAGCTCGCCGGCTGCTCGGCCATCGTCGCCTCGGCCGGTTACTCGGAGCCGTTCTACAGTTTTCGTAACGAGACCTTCGTGCACGCTTCCCGCGAGCTGAAGATCCACAACAAGATTCACGTGCTTTCCCAGTGCCACGACCTCACCGGCAACAGCCTGCTCACCAGTTTCTACGTGGTGCCGGAGCTGGTCGGTTCGCCGTGGTCGGAACTCAATTCCCGTGGCCGCCTGTTGTTCGTCGCCAGCCACCCCGAGCGCTTTGCCGATTCGGTGGTGACCGAGATTGTCGGCTACAGCGACGAGAACGGTGATTCGCCGTTCTGGGACGCCATCGGCCGCAACTTCTTCGACCTCAACTACGCCGCCGCCGAGCGCCTGTGCGGGCTGAAAAGCCGTACATTCCTCGCCGAGCTGATGCCGCATTACCCGATCTACGTGCCGCTGCTGCCGGACGAAGCCCAGGAAGCCATGGGCCAGGTGCACCCGCGTGCACAGATCACCTTCGACATCCTGATGCGTGAAGGCTTCGAGACTGACCACTACATCGACATCTTCGACGGCGGCCCGACGCTGCACGCACGGGTCTCGGGCATTCGCTCGATCGCCCAGAGCCGCGTGGTGCCGGTGAAGATCGGCGAGATGGTCAAGGGTGTCGGCCGCCAGTACCTGGTGAGCAACGCGCAGTTGCAGGATTACCGCGCGGTCATGCTGGAGCTGGACTACGCGCCGGGCAAACCGGTGACCCTGGACCTGGCAGCCGCCGAAGCCCTGGGCGTTGGTGAAGGCGCGAGTGTGCGCCTGGTAGCGGTATAAACAGAGTGTCGCGGGTGGCTGGCAGCAGCGGCCCGTCTGAGGAGATAGCATGATCGTTCGTCCCGTACGCAGCAGCGATTTACCGGCCCTGATTGATCTGGCGCGCAGCACCGGCACCGGCCTCACCACCTTGCCGGCCAACGAAGAGCGCCTGACCCACCGGGTAGGCTGGGCGGAAAAAACCTTTCGCGGCGACGCCGGGCGCGGTGATGCCGACTACCTGTTCGTGCTGGAAAACGACGAAGGTCGGGTGGTGGGGATTTCCGCCATCGCCGGTGCCGTCGGCCTGCGCGAGCCGTGGTACAACTTCCGGGTCGGCCTGACGGTCAGCGCCTCCCAGGAACTGAATATCTACCGTGAGATTCCGACGCTGTTCCTGGCCAACGACCTCACCGGCAATTCCGAGCTGTGCTCGTTGTTCCTGCATGCCGATTACCGCAACGGCCTCAACGGCCGCATGCTGGCCAAGGCACGCCTGCTGTTTATCGCCGAGTTCCCACAGCTGTTCGGCAACAAGATCATCGCCGAGATGCGTGGCGTGTCCAACGACGCCGGGCGTTCGCCGTTCTGGGAAAGCCTGGGCCGGCACTTCTTCAAGATGGAATTCAGCCAGGCCGATTACCTCACCGGCGTGGGCAACAAGGCGTTTATCGCTGAGCTGATGCCCAAGTTTCCGTTGTACAGCTGCTTCCTTTCCGAGGACGCGCGCAACGTGATCGGCAAGGTCCACCCGGACACCGAGCCGGCGTTGAGCATGCTCAAGAGCGAAGGCTTCAGCTACCAGGGCTACGTCGATATTTTCGACGCCGGCCCGGCCGTGGAGTGTGAAACCAGCAAGATCCGTGCGGTGCGTGACAGCCAGTCGCTGGTGTTGGCCATCGGCACACCGGGGGACGACGCCACGCCGTTCCTGATCCATAACCGCAAACGCGAAGATTGCCGCATCACCGCCGCACCGGCACGCCTGGCGGCCGGCACGCTGGTGGTCGATCCGCAAACCGCCAAGCGCCTGCAACTGGTGGTGGGTGATCAAGTGCGTGCCGTACCGTTGTCTGCTGCCCGGGAGTCGAAATAATGAATTCGCTGTATATCGCAGGTAGCTGGCTGGCTGGCCAGGGTGAACTGTTTGAATCGCGCAATCCGGTGACCCAGCAGGTGCTGTGGGCCGGTAATGGCGCCACGGTCGAGCAGGTCGAGTCGGCCGTGCAGGCCGCGCGCCAGGCGTTTCCGGCCTGGGCCCGGCGCCCGCTGGAAGAGCGCATCAGCGTGCTGGAAGCCTTCGCCGCGAGCCTGAAAAGCCGCGCCGATGAAATCGCCCGCTGCATCGGCGAGGAGACCGGCAAGCCGCTGTGGGAGTCGGCCACCGAAGTCACCAGCATGGCCAACAAGATCGCTATCTCGGTGCAAAGCTACCGCGAGCGTACCGGCGAGAAGAGCGGCCCCCTGGGCGACGCCACTGCTGTATTGCGCCACAAGCCCCACGGCGTGGTGGCGGTGTTTGGTCCTTACAACTTCCCCGGTCACCTGCCCAATGGGCATATCGTCCCGGCGTTGCTGGCGGGTAACACCGTGCTGTTCAAGCCCAGCGAGCTGACCCCGAAAGTCGCCGAGCTGACCGTGCAGTGCTGGATCGACGCCGGTTTGCCGGCGGGCGTGTTGAACCTGCTGCAAGGCGCGCGCGAGACCGGCATTGCGTTAGCCGCCAACCCCGGTATCGATGGGTTGTTCTTCACCGGGTCCAGCCGTACCGGCAATCATCTGCACCAGCAGTTCTCCGGGCGCCCGGACAAGATCCTGGCCCTGGAAATGGGCGGCAACAACCCGCTGGTGGTAGATGAAGTAGCCGACGTGGATGCGGCGGTCTACACCATCATCCAGTCGGCGTTTATCTCCGCCGGCCAGCGTTGCACCTGTGCCCGTCGCCTGCTGGTGCCGGAAGGCGCCTGGGGCGATGCGCTGCTGGCGCGGCTGGTGGCGGTGTGCGCGACGATTGAAGTCGGCGCGTTCGACCAGCAACCGCCGCCGTTCATGGGCTCGGTGATTTCCCTGGCGGCGGCAAAAGCCCTGATGGAGGCCCAGGAACTGATGTTGGCCAATGGCGCCGTGGCACTGTTGGAGATGACCCAGCCCCAGGACCAGGCCGCCTTGCTGACCCCAGGCATCATCGACGTGACCGGCGTGACCGAGCGCGAAGACGAAGAACTGTTCGGGCCGCTGTTGCAGGTGATCCGCTACGCTGATTTCGCGGCGGCGATTGCCGAAGCCAACAACACCCAGTACGGCCTGGCCGCGGGCCTGTTGTCCGATTCCGAGGCGCGTTACCAGCAATTCTGGCTGGAAAGCCGTGCCGGCATCGTCAACTGGAACAAACAGCTGACCGGCGCCGCCAGCACCGCGCCGTTCGGCGGGGTAGGGGCCTCGGGCAACCATCGCGCCAGTGCGTATTACGCGGCGGATTATTGTGCGTACCCGGTGGCGTCGTTGGAGACCCCGAGCCTGGTGATCCCCGCCACACTGACCCCCGGCATTACGCTGATCTAAATGTGGGAGGGGGCTTGCTCCCGATAGCGGTGAATCAGTCACCTGATTTATCAACAGACAGATTGCTATCGGGGGCAAGCCCCCTCCCACAGGGGGTCAGTGGTGTATTCAAGTAATTTGAAGCCTATAAAAACAGATGTTCGTGGAGCCTCGCCGATGAAATCCTATGAAGTCAATTTTGACGGTCTAGTGGGGCCGACCCATAACTACGGCGGTTTGTCCTTCGGCAACGTCGCGTCCCAGAGCAACAGCCAGCAGCATTCCAACCCCAGGGAAGCGGCGTTGCAGGGCCTGCAGAAAATGAAAGCCCTGATGGACATGGGCTTTGTGCAAGGCGTGCTCGCGCCCCAGGAACGTCCGGATGTAGCGGCGTTGCGCAACCTCGGTTTCAGCGGCACCGACGCCCAGGTCATCCAGCAGGCGGCCAAGCAGGCCATGCCGTTGTTGGTCGCCAGCTGCTCGGCATCGAGCATGTGGGTGGCCAACGCCGCCACCGTCAGCCCGAGCGCCGACACGGCAGATGGCCGCGTGCATTTCACCGCCGCCAACCTCAATTGCAAATACCACCGCAGCATCGAACACCCCACCACCAGCCGCGTGCTGGGGGCGATGTTTGCCGACCAGAAACACTTTGCCCACCACGCCGCCTTACCGGCGGTGGCGCAGTTCGGCGACGAAGGCGCGGCCAACCACACGCGTTTCTGCCGTGAGTATGGCGACGCGGGGGTGGAGTTTTTCGTGTTCGGGCGCAGCGCGTTCGACCCCCGTTACCCGGCCCCGCAGAAGTACCCGGCGCGCCAGACCCTCGAAGCCTCCCAGGCCGTCGCCCGCCTGCATGGCCTGAAGGATGAAGGCGTGGTCTACGCCCAGCAGAACCCGGCGGTGATCGATGCCGGCGTGTTCCACAACGACGTGATCGCGGTGGGCAACGGCGAGGTGCTGTTCTATCACGAGGACGCGTTCCTCAATACCGAGCAGATGCTGGCCGAGTTGCAAGGCAAGTTGGGCGCGCTGGGCGGCAACTTCCAGGCGGTGTGTGTGCCGCGTGCCCAGGTCAGCGTCGAGGACGCGGTGCGTTCCTACCTGTTCAACAGCCAGTTGCTGACCCGTGCCGACGGTTCGATGCTGCTGATCGTGCCGGAAGAATGCCGCGCCAACGAGCGCGTCTGGCAGTACCTGCAAGGCCTGACGGCGTCCGCGGGGCTGATCCGCGAAGTCAAAGTCTTCGACCTCAAGCAAAGCATGCAGAACGGCGGCGGCCCGGCGTGCCTGCGCCTGCGCGTGGCCCTCAATGAAACCGAGCTGGCAGCGGTGAACCCAGGGGTTATCATGACCGCGCCGTTGTACGACACACTGACCCAATGGGTCGACAAGCACTACCGCGACAGCCTGCGCGAAACCGACCTGGCTGACCCGCAATTGCTGCTTGAGTGCCGGACGGCACTGGATGAACTGACGCAAATCCTTAAACTGGGCTCGGTTTATCCTTTCCAGATCAATTAACGCCACCTCTTTTTACACCCTATGGCTGAGAATTATTTATGAGCACCGACACCCTGCAACTGATCCTTGAAGACACCGACGGCACCCAGCTGGAAACCTCCTGCACCCGCGTCGCCGTGGTCTGGCAGGGCAAGGAAATCTGGATCCAGCACGACGGCCGTGGCCAACTGCTGATCGGTGTGGATGTGGAAGAAGGCGACGCCGAATACGCCAACCTGCTAATGCGTCCGCTGGCCACCAACCTGATGAGCCTGCAACTGGAAATGGAACCGGCCGACGTTGAAGGTGATGATGACGATCACGTCCACGGCCCAGGCTGCAACCACTAAGGAAGCTGCGTATGCTCGCCCTTGGCAAACTGCTTGAACTGACCCTCGCCGGTCGCGAACCGGCGCAAAAAATTCAACTGACTGTCGACGGCGTGCAGATGCGCTGGCTCAGCGAGGGTGCACTCGAAGTGCGCCCGCCGCAGGCAACGGACAATGGCCGCGACCTGCTGCTGTCGTCCGGCATCCATGGCAACGAAACCGCGCCGATCGAATTGCTCGACCGCCTGTTGCATGGCATCGCCCGTGGGGAGATCAAACCCCGCACCCGTATTCTGTTCCTGTTCGGCAACCCCGAGGCCATGCGCCGCGGTGAGCGTTACCTTGAATTGGACGTCAACCGGCTGTTCAACGGCCGGCATGAAAAAAACATCGGCCCCGAAGCCATGCGCGCCGCCGAGCTTGAACAACTGGCCCGCAGCTTCTTCAGCCAGCCTGGCCGTTCGCGCCTGCATTACGACCTGCACACCGCCATCCGCGGCTCGAAGATCGAGCAGTTTGCGCTGTACCCCTGGAAGGAAGGGCGCCAGCATTCACGCCACGAACTGGCGCGCCTGAACGCTGCCGGCATGGAAGCGGTGCTGCTGCAGAACAAGAGCTCGATCACCTTCACCGCGTTTACCTACGAGCAGCTGGAGGCCGAGGCCTTCACCCTGGAACTGGGCAAGGCGCGGCCGTTCGGGCACAACCAGGGCGTGAATGTCTCCCGCCTGGAGCTGCGCCTCAAGCAGATCATAGAAGGCACCGAGCCTGAGACTGACAGCCTGGACGGGTTGAAACTGTTCGCCGTGTCGCGGGAAGTCATCAAGCACAGCGACGCATTCCTGCTGCACTTGCCGGCGGACGTGGAAAACTTTTCGGAGTTGGAAAAGGGTTATCTGCTGGCCGAAGACGTGGCCAAGACCCGTTGGGTGATCGAGGAGGAGGGTGCGCGCATCATCTTCCCCAACCCGAAGGTGAAGAATGGTTTGCGGGCGGGGATATTGATTGTGCCGACCACAGGGGCCGGGCTGGCGTAGATCTGAGCCTTAACCTGGTCCAAATGTGGGAGGGGGCTTGCCCCCGATAGCAGTGTGTCAGTCAGCTCATCTGGAGCTGAGACACCGCCATCGGGGGCAAGCCCCCTCCCACATTTTGTTTTGCAGTGTTGCTTAGACCGCTACAGCCCGTGGCTCGCTGCGACGGATCGCCCGCACCTTGTGCAGGGTGTCGGCGCATGTACGTGCAGCTTCCTGGCCCTTGTGCACGAAGTGCTCATGGAAGAACGCGGTGTGTTCACTGCCGGCGTGGAAGTGATGCGGCGTCAGGGACACCGAGAACACCGGCACTTCGGTTTCCAGCTGAACCTGCATCAGGCCGCTGACCACCGACTGGGCGACGAACTCGTGACGGTAGATCCCGCCGTCCACCACCAGCGCGGCGGCCACGATACCGGCGTAACGACCGGTCTTGGCCAGCAGCTTGGCGTGCAGGGGCATTTCAAAGGCGCCGCCGACTTCGAAGAAATCGATGTCCGATTCCTGGTAGCCCTGGGCGATCATTTCGGCGAGGAAGCCTTTGCGCGATTGGTCGACAATATCCTTGTGCCAGCAGGCCTGGATAAACGCGACGCGCTCGCCGTGATGGTTTTTGCTTTTGCTGTCGATTGCGGTGGGTTGCATGTTCTGACTCCTGTTTAAGAAAAAAACAGGGCGTTATGAATCGAATGGGATTTAAGGGTACGAACCGCCGAGTCATGCAGGCATGCGCTCAGCGTGCGGCCCTTAGGTGCCAATCCCGTTCTCTCTTCATCCGGACTATGACCGTCGGCCCCGGGATCACACCGGGTCTGCTGACCTTGTCGCCGTCCTGCGTGAGCAGTTCGAGGCGCCAAGCGCTCGCGGGCTATGCACATTGCGTGCAATTACCGCCGGTGGGGAATTGCACCCCGCCCTGAGAACGTTGCCACCAGAACCCTGGTGGCGGAGAGTTTTTAACATGGTTTTTCATAAACTGCACGAGCGTCGTATCGATAAGCTATATCGGTTTGTTTGGTTGGTATTCGATTGAGAACGCGTGGGGCTTGATATTCCGCGGCTTTGCCCGCAGTAATCATCTTCATAAGAATCTTAATGAACCCATTCGAGGCTTGTTTCATGTCTGTGATCGACCTGCGCAGCGACACCGTGACCCAACCCACCGCCGGCATGCTCGACGCCATGGCCAATGCCGCCAGCGGCGATGACGTCTACGGCGAAGACCCCAGCGTCAACCGCCTGGAGGCCGAGCTGGCCAAGCGCCTGGGCTTTGCGGCCGCGCTGTTCGTGCCCACAGGCACCATGAGCAACCTGCTGGCGCTGATGGCCCACTGTGAGCGTGGCGAGGAGTACATCGTCGGCCAGCAGGCCCACACCTACAGATACGAGGGCGGCGGGGCGGCCGTGCTGGGTTCGATCCAGCCGCAGCCGCTGGACGTGCAGGCGGATGGCTCCCTCGACCTGAATCAGGTGCTCGAGGCCATCAAGCCCGACGACTTCCACTTCGCCCGCACCCGCCTGCTGGCCCTGGAAAACACCATGCAGGGCAAGGTGTTGCCGCTGGACTACCTGGCGAAGGCGCGGGCGTTGACCCGCGAACATGGCCTGGCCCTGCACCTGGATGGCGCGCGACTCTACAACGCGGCGGTCAAGCTTGGGGTCGATGCACGGGAGATCGCCCAGCATTTCGACTCGGTGTCGGTGTGCCTGTCCAAGGGCCTTGGTGCACCGATCGGCTCGGTGCTGTGCGGCTCCACGGCATTGATCGCCAAGGCGCGCCGTTTGCGCAAGATGGTCGGCGGTGGCATGCGCCAGGCCGGTTCCCTGGCGGCAGCGGGGCTGTACGCCCTGGATCACCAGGTGCAGCGCCTGGCCGACGACCACGCCAATGCGCAATGGCTGGGCGATGAGCTGCGCAACGCCGGTTACGCGGTGGAGCCGGTGCAGACCAACATGGTCTATGTGCAGATCGGCGACCAGGCCCAGGCCTTGAAGGCGTTTGCCGCCGAGCGTGGGATCAAGTTGAGTGCTGCGCCGCGCCTGCGCATGGTGACGCATCTGGATGTGAGCCGGGTGCAGATCGAGCAAGTGCTCAAGGCATTCGTCGATTTTTCGCGCAAATGAGTGTGCAGACCGTCTAATTGAGCCTCTCTATCGCATAAACACGCTGTACCACCGGCAAAGGGCCGATATAATGCGGCCTTTTGCCGTCGCTCCGTCTGATGATGTTGCGCACTGGCCTTTGGCCGCAGCCTCCGTGGAAGAACCTATGAAAAGCGCAGAAATCCGTGAAGCCTTCCTTCGCTTCTTCGAAGAGCAAGGTCACACCCGTGTCTCCTCCAGCTCCTTGATCCCAGGCAATGACCCCACCCTGCTGTTCACTAACGCGGGGATGAACCAGTTCAAGGACTGCTTCCTGGGCCAGGAAAAACGCGCCTACACCCGCGCCACCAGCAGCCAGAAGTGCGTGCGTGCCGGCGGCAAGAACAGTGACCTGGAAAACGTCGGCTACACCGCCCGCCACCACACGTTCTTCGAGATGCTGGGTAACTTCAGCTTTGGTGATTATTTCAAGAAAGACGCGATTACCTTCGCCTGGACCTTCCTGACCGGCGTGTTGAAGCTGCCCAAGGAAAAACTCTGGGTGACTGTGTACGCGACGGACGATGAAGCGTATGACATCTGGACCAAGGAAATCGGGGTGCCCGTCGAGCGCATGATTCGCATCGGCGACAACAAGGGCGCGCCTTACGCTTCCGACAACTTCTGGACCATGGGCGATACCGGCCCATGCGGCCCCTGCACCGAGATTTTCTACGATCACGGCGCCGACATCTGGGGTGGCCCACCGGGCTCGCCGGAAGAAGACGGCGACCGTTACATCGAGATCTGGAACAACGTGTTCATGCAGTTCAACCGCACCGCCGATGGCGTGCTGCATCCGCTGCCAGCGCCGTCGGTGGACACCGGCATGGGCCTGGAGCGCATCAGTGCGGTGATGCAGCACGTTCACTCCAACTACGAGATCGACCTGTTCACCAACCTGCTGAGCGCGTCGGCCGCGGCCATTGGTTGTGCCAATGAAAGCCAGTCGTCCCTCAAGGTGGTGTCGGACCACATCCGTTCCTGCGGTTTCCTGATCGCCGACGGTGTACTGCCGTCCAACGAAGGCCGTGGCTACGTGCTGCGTCGCATCATCCGTCGCGCCTGCCGTCACGGTAACAAGCTGGGGGCCACCGGCAGCTTCTTCTACAAGATCGTCGCCGCACTGGTTGCCGAGATGGGCGATGCCTTCCCGGAACTCAAGCAGCAGCAGGACAACATCGAGCGTGTGCTCAAGGCTGAAGAAGAACAGTTCTCCAAGACCCTGGAGCACGGCCTGAAGATTCTGGAACAGGACTTGGCCGAGCTCAAAGGCACCGTGGTGCCGGGCGATGTCGTGTTCAAGCTGTACGACACCTATGGCTTCCCGATGGACCTGACCGCCGACATTGCCCGTGAGCGCGAGCTGACCATCGACGAAGCCGGGTTTGAGCGTGAGATGGAAGCCCAGCGCGTGCGCGCCCGTTCCGCCAGTTCCTTTGGCCTGGACTACAACACCCTGGTCAAGGTTGACGTGCCCACCGAATTCACCGGTTACAAGGCGACCGTTGGCGCGGCCAGGATCGTTGCCATTTATAAAGACGGCAAGTCGGTCGACGTGTTGAGCGAAGGCGAAGAGGCAGTTGTGGTCCTGGACCAGACGCCGTTCTACGCCGAATCCGGTGGCCAGGTCGGTGACTGTGGTTTCCTGAGTTCGACCTCCGGTCGTTTCGAGGTGCGCGACACCACCAAGACCGGCGGTGCGTTCCTGCATCACGGCGTGCTGGTGCTGGGCAACCTGACGGTCGGTGCGCCGGTGGACACCCAGGTCGATGCCGATGTACGCCATGCCACCGCGCTGAACCACTCGGCCACGCACTTGCTGCACGCCGCGCTGCGCCAGGTGCTGGGCGAGCACGTCCAGCAGAAGGGGTCGTTGGTCGACAGCCAGCGCCTGCGTTTCGACTTCAGTCACTTCGAAGCGATCAAGCCTGAGCAGATCAAGGCCCTGGAAGACATCGTCAACGCTGAGATTCGCAAGAACTCCCCGGTAGAAACTGAAGAAACCGACATCGAGACGGCCAAGGCCAAGGGTGCCATGGCGCTGTTCGGCGAGAAATACGGCGACAGCGTGCGCGTGCTGAGCATGGGCGGCGACTTCTCGGTTGAACTGTGTGGCGGTATCCACGCCAACCGTACCGGCGACATCGCCCTGCTGAAGATCATCAGCGAAGGCGGCGTGGCATCGGGTGTGCGTCGTATTGAGGCGGTGACCGGCGCTGCGGCCCTGGCCTACCTGAATGCGGCTGAAGAACAACTCAAGGAAGCGGCCAGCCTGGTCAAGGGCAGCCGCGACAACCTGATCGACAAGTTGTCCGCCGTTCTGGAGCGCAACCGTGCGCTGGAGAAACAGCTGGAGCAGTTGCAAGCCAAGGCGGCCAGCGCTGCGGGCGACGATCTGTCGGCTTCGGCCGTTGACGTCAAGGACGTGAAAGTCCTGGCTGCACGCCTGGACGGCCAGGACGGCAAGGCGCTGTTGGCCCTGGTCGATCAGTTGAAGAACAAGCTCGGCCGCGCAGTGATCCTGCTCGGCAGTGTCCATGAGGAGAAGGTCGTGCTGGTTGCCGGTGTAACCAAGGACCTGACTGGCCAACTCAAGGCCGGTGATTTGATGAAGCAAGCCGCTGCGGCAGTGGGCGGGAAGGGCGGCGGTCGTCCGGACATGGCGCAAGGCGGTGGTGTAGACGCCAGTGCACTGGACGCGGCCCTGGCCCTGACCGTGCCATTTGTCGAGGCAGGTATTTAAGGCACTGTTAACCCGCCCGTGGTCTAGTCACGGGCTGTTCTGTGCTGGTTGATTGGATATTAGGCGCCCCTTTACGGGCTGAGGCGGCTTGGAAATGGCTTTGATCGTACAGAAATTTGGAGGCACCTCGGTCGGCTCTGTCGAAAGAATCGAGCAGGTGGCCGACAAGGTTAAGAAATTCCGCGATGCCGGTGACGACCTGGTCGTGGTGCTGTCGGCCATGAGCGGCGAGACCAATCGCCTGATCGAACTGGCCAAGGCCATCAGTGGCGAGCAACAGCCGCTGCCGCGTGAGCTGGATGTGATCGTGTCCACCGGCGAGCAGGTGACCATCGCCTTGCTGGCCATGGCCCTGAACAAACGTGGCGTGCCTGCCGTGTCCTACACTGGCAGCCAGGTGCGCATCCTCACCGACAGCGCGCACACCAAGGCCCGGATCCTGCAGATTGACGACCAGAAAATTCGCAGTGATCTGAAAGCCGGGCGCGTGGTAGTTGTAGCGGGCTTCCAGGGTGTGGACGAGCACGGCAACATCACCACCCTCGGGCGTGGCGGTTCTGATACCACCGGTGTGGCCCTGGCTGCGGCCCTCAAGGCTGACGAGTGCCAGATCTACACCGATGTGGATGGCGTCTACACCACCGACCCGCGTGTGGTGTCCGTGGCCCAGCGCCTGGACAAGATCACCTTTGAAGAGATGCTGGAAATGGCCAGCCTCGGCTCCAAGGTGTTGCAGATCCGCGCGGTGGAGTTCGCCGGCAAGTACAACGTTCCGCTGCGCGTATTGCACAGCTTCAAGGAGGGTCCGGGCACCCTCATTACTATTGATGAAGAGGAATCCATGGAACAGCCGATCATTTCCGGCATCGCTTTCAACCGCGATGAAGCCAAGCTGACGATCCGTGGCGTGCCAGACACCCCGGGCGTGGCCTTCAAGATTCTGGGCCCTATCAGCGATGCGAATGTTGAAGTCGACATGATCGTGCAGAACGTCTCGCACGATAACACCACCGATTTCACCTTCACCGTGCACCGCAACGAGTACGATGCGGCGTTGAAAATCCTGGAGAACACCGCGAGCGAAATTGGCGCCCGTGAAGTGGTCGGCGATACCAAGATTGCCAAGGTCTCGATCGTAGGTGTGGGCATGCGTTCCCATGCCGGCGTTGCCAGCCGCATGTTCGGGGCTTTGGCCAAGGAAAGCATCAATATCCAGATGATCTCTACCTCGGAAATCAAAGTTTCGGTGGTGATTGAAGAGAAGTACCTGGAGCTGGCTGTACGCGCGCTGCATACCGCTTTTGAGCTGGATGCTCCTGCCCGACAGGGCGAGTGACGCAATGCCAGGAAGGCGCGGTTTACCGCGCCTTTCATTTTTTTGTAGGGCGCATGGTCTTTTGCGTGCGCTCGACAATACTTAGGCCGTTAGGGCTATGGCTATCGAGTCGTAGGTCGAACGCCTTTTTTTTGCAGACTGTTGTTCCTGAAATGAAATGCGTGAGGAGAAAGGTATGCTGATTCTGACTCGTCGGTGCGCAGAAAGCCTGATTATCGGTGATGGCGAAATCACCGTGACCGTGCTCGGCGTCAAAGGCAATCAAGTACGTATCGGGGTGAATGCTCCGAAAGAGGTAGCGGTCCACCGCGAGGAAATCTACCAGCGGATCAGTAAAGAGAAGGACAGAGAGAAGGGTAAAGATCAGGACGCGCAAAACGACGAACAGAAGGACGAGGAAAAGGACTGAGAACCAAGCCTTTAATTTTTATCGTTTTTTATGTTTGCAAACGGGGATGAACGTGGTTAATATACGCCCCGTGTTGCGGAGAGCTGGCCGAGTGGCCGAAGGCGCTCCCCTGCTAAGGGAGTACACCTCAAAAGGGTGTCGGGGGTTCGAATCCCCCGTTCTCCGCCATTATTTGCTTAGTACGTTGCAATCTGGTTTTTTCGCTAAGTTGTTGAAATTAAACGAAAAAATAGCTTTACATAGAGATTGAACGGCCTATAATGCGCGGCAACAAATGCACTCGTAGCTCAGCTGGATAGAGTACTCGGCTACGAACCGAGCGGTCACAGGTTCGAATCCTGTCGAGTGCACCATTTAAGAGTTAGTTGCAGCAATGCAGGTAGCTTGGCTTCAACCAGTTGTGATCTGGTCTAAAAACACAATCTGCACTCGTAGCTCAGCTGGATAGAGTACTCGGCTACGAACCGAGCGGTCACAGGTTCGAATCCTGTCGAGTGCACCATACAAACAAAAAGCCCGCCTAGTGCGGGCTTTTTGCCGTCTGGGGTTTGTGTAGATCCTTATCTTTTTCTCCTCCCTCGTGTGTTTTTCATTCCGGTGATGGCGTCGCAGTTGAATAGGTGCGGCCAATACTCAACTTTGGCTCGCAAGCGCTTGTTCTTTCCAGTTTTTTGACGTTAAAAACGGATGCACGGTGTATCATTGCGCCCGTCAGCCCCGCCGGGGCTTATGGAATACCTCCATGGACTTACCCAGTAGTTACTCAGTACCCCGTTTTACCAATCATGAATTGACTGATTGATCCTTCCGGCGTGCCCCGCTGCTGGGAGTGGAGTTCGCCTATGACCGAAGTAGAAGTAAAGAAAACACAAGAAAGCCTGCAGGATCGCCTGGCTCAAGTCATCGAGCTGCTGCAGCGCCAGCGCGTGGTCGAAGATTTCACGCACCGCCAGGATGGTCCGAATAACGACCTGGTGGAAAACCTGGTTCACCGCCAGAACCTCGTCGAGTTGCAACGCAAGCTCGATGACCTGCACTCCGCCGACGTTGCCTACATTCTCGAAGCCTTGCCGCTGGATGATCGACTGACCCTCTGGCAGTTGGTCAAGGCCGACCGCGACGGCGATATCCTGCTCGAAGTATCCGACTCGGTCCGTGAAACCTTGATCGCCGACATGGACGATCACGAGCTCCTGGCCGCCGCCAGGGAGATGGACGCTGACGAACTGGCCGACCTGGCTCCTGAGTTGCCGCGTGATGTTGTCCATGAACTGATGGAAGCGCTGGACACTCAGCAGCGTGAGCGGGTGCGTTCCGCGCTGTCTTACGATGAGGATCAGGTCGGCGCACTGATGGACTTCGAGATGGTCACCATCCGCGAAGATGTCAGCCTGGAAGTGGTATTGCGTTACCTGCGCCGGCTGAAAGAGCTGCCGAGCCATACCGACAAACTGTTCGTGGTCGACTATGAAGGCATTCTCAAGGGCGTGCTGCCAATCAAGCGCCTGTTGGTCAACGATCCGGAGAAAAAGGTGGCTGACCTGATGGCCAGCGATACCGTGAGCTTTCATCCCGATGAAGATGCCTACGACGCAGCGCAGGCCTTTGAGCGTTACGACTTGATCTCCGCTCCGGTGGTCGACAAGAACGGCAAGCTGATCGGCCGTCTGACCATCGATGAAATCGTCGACTTGATTCGTGAAGAGAGTGAAACCGAAGTCCTCAACATGGCGGGTTTGCGTGAAGAGGAAGATATTTTTGCGTCAGTCTGGCGTTCCCTGCATAACCGCTGGGCCTGGCTGGCCGTTAACCTGATTACTGCGTTTATCGCCTCCCGTGTGATCGGGCTGTTCGAAGGTTCCATCGAGAAGCTGGTGGCCCTGGCGGCGTTGATGCCGATTGTGGCAGGCATTGGTGGTAACTCGGGCAACCAGACCATCACCATGATCGTACGCGCCATGGCGCTGGACCAGGTCAGTACCGCCAACTCTTCGCGCCTGCTGCGCAAGGAGTTGGCAGTGGGCCTGATCAATGGCCTGGTGTGGGGTGGGGTGATTGGCGTGGTGGCCTACTTGCTGTACGGCAGTTGGTCCCTGGGGGTGGTGATGACCGCTGCCATGACCCTCAACCTGCTGCTGGCGGCCCTGATGGGGGTGCTGATCCCCATGACCCTGGCACGCCTTGGGCGCGACCCGGCCATGGGCGCCAGCGTGATGATCACGGCCATGACCGACAGTGGTGGCTTCTTCATCTTCCTCGGTTTGGCGACGATCTTTTTGCTCTGATCTGTCTCGGGCGGGCGCCCTCTGCATAGCAGTTGTCGAGCCTTGGCGAGGCTGGGTCAGCGGTGTGCCAGACAGGGCGCAAACGCAGCCTCGCCAAGGCTCGACAGCTGCGGCGTGATAAAAATGTCGAGACCTGTATAAATCCCAGGCAAAAAAAAGCCAGCACACGGCTGGCTTCGGCTTTCAGTGGCGGATCAATTGGCTTCTGCGGCCGCCTCGACGTCGTGCGCGATAAGCGAGACGAGGGCATTTTGCTGGCGGTGGGAGAGCTGACGAAAACGCTGCAGCAGTTCGCGTTCGTGCAGCGACAGCTCAGGGCTGTCCAGGCGCATGCTCAGTTCGTCACCCAGCGCACCTTCCTGAATAAGGCTCTGCTCCAGGCGCGCGATGATTTCGGAGTTCATGCTGCGGTGATGATTGCGAGCCACCTCGGCAATGCGTTCCCGCATTCCGTCTGGCAGACGTACGACGAACTTGTCAGCCGTACGGCTGGAATAAATTGCCTGTTTCAATGGGCGCATATATTTAACCGGTTAGTTCAGGGGAGCGGTTATTGGAATTGGCCGCAAGATGAGTGTTAAGACAAGACTCACGACCAAAGTTCAACCCGAATTGCAAAGAGGCCGCATCATGCCTCAGATTTGCCAGTTCCTTGGCGTCAATTCTGTGACAAATATTGAACTGCCTAAAGGCTTTATGCCAGCACTCATTTGCATTTTTGCGGACTGGTTGGAAAACTTTTCCATGGGTGATTCCGCAACGGAACTTTCCGTAAGTCCAGGCCAGCACAGGGTTTGAGGCCGCACATCCTATAGCAAAGTGGCCTTTTGCCCTTAGTTTTAAGACTAGTGGCAATTTGCCGATTTACTAGGGTGAGGCGACATAAGGTAGGGGGAGGGCAGAGTAGAGAAGGGACGGGTCAGCGTAAAACCGGGTCAAATTTGATTCGGCGACCCACGACGAGCGTCAACAGAAGCAGGCTTGCGAAAACGCCGGCAGCGACGAATGCGCTGGTTTGCCCATCCTGGGAGCTTGCACTCAGTCCCATAAGGCCAGTGGCGATGGTGAGGCACAGAAACAGCCAGGCAAATTTGCTCATCATCAGTGTCCTTAAAAAACCCAGTGTTCAGATGCGGGCGCGGCCTGGGCGCCTTGAGTCAGGCGTACTGGCGCTTGTGCATTCGGTGTCATCACGGCCAGTTGCGGACGTTGTTGCAAGTGGTGGGGGACTGCCTGCTGGCTAATCTGAGCGGGGTCGTTGCTGCCCGTCGATTGAAAGTGGAACATCACCAGTGCAGCCAAGGCCACGGTGTTGAGAGCTAACAGAATGGCACTGTTCATGGTCGTGTTCTCCGTTTAATGCCTTGGCTGAATGGGGCTTGCAGGAGAACTGTTGCAGGTGTCGTGCCAAAATATAAATTCATTAAAATCAATGGCTTGAGTTTACTTTAGCAGGGTGCGGGGTTGCAATTTGCAATGCTGGCATTTTGGAGGAGTGCATTTTGCACGATCAGGCCAAGTGCCCGTATTTGCGGGGCGAAACCGCCATCGTTGCGGTAAGGCTCGGCCTACACTCAAAAAGCCCACGGACGACATGACAAAACCCAGTTCGGCCGTTAACATGCACGCCGTCTGTCGCAGTGCCCTTGGCCTGATGGCTGTCATTTGTCCCAGTAGCTCAATTGGATAGAGCATCCCCCTCCTAAGGGGAAGGTTGGCCGTTCGAACCGGCCCTGGGACACCAGATTCGAAGTCCGTCGAGAAAGCCCCGCACAGAACCTCCTGGCGGGGCTTTTTTGTGGGCGCTCGATCTTTTTACACGCAGGTCGAACCTTGTCGCCGATCAAGGTTCACAGCAGGTGCTGTGATGTATTTGTCGCAACCATGTACCTTGCGCCCCATCCGACAGCGTCTGAGCTGTAAGCAAAATAATCCCCGGAACAGCGCATGTTGCCTGTCCGGACCCTGTCACCCCGGACTATCATGCCGATAGCCCTGTCTCTCACCGCAAGGAGCCGCTCGGAACGCCGATGCGCCAGATCTGGAAATCTTTTCGAGCCCTTTATTTCGCCTCCTTGATGATGCTGATTGGCTCTGGCCTGCTCAGTACCTACCTGGCCTTGCGCCTGGCGGCCGACCACGTCGACAGCCTATGGGTGGGCGCGCTGATGGCGGCCAACTACTTTGGCCTGGTGCTGGGCGGCAAGATCGGGCATCGCCTGATTGCCCGGGTCGGGCATATTCGTGCCTACGCCACCTGTGCCGGGATTGTCGGTGCGGCGGTGCTGGGCCATGGCCTGGTCGATTGGCTGCCGGCCTGGATTGTGCTGCGGGTAATCGTGGGCCTGGGGATGATGTGCCAGTACATGGTCATCGAGAGCTGGCTCAATGAGCAGGCCGATGCCAAGCAGCGTGGCGTGGTGTTCAGCGGTTATATGATCGCTTCCTACCTGGGTCTGGTATTGGGCCAGTTGATACTGGTGATGCATCCCCAGCTTGGCCTGGAGTTGCTGATGCTGGTGGCGCTGTGCTTCGCCTTGTGCCTGGTGCCGGTGGCCATGACCCGACGCATTCACCCGGCGGCCTTGCATCCTGCGCCGATGGAGCCGCGTTTCTTTATCAAGCGTGTGCCGCAGTCGCTGAGTACGGTGTTGGGGGCGGGGTTGATCGTCGGTTCGTTCTACGGCCTGGCGCCGCTGTATGCCTCCCAGCAAGGGTTGAGTACTGAACAGGTGGGCCTGTTCATGGGTAGCTGCATTTTTGCCGGGTTGCTGGTGCAGTGGCCGTTGGGCTGGCTGTCGGATCGTTATGATCGCGCGCTGCTGATCCGCTGCTTCGCCTTGTGCCTGGCGGTGGCGGCACTGCCGTTGGCAATCATGACCCAAGTGCCGCTGGAAGTGCTGTTTGTGGCGGGCTTCCTGTGTTCTCTCGTGCAGTTTTGCCTGTATCCATTGGCGGTGGCGTTTTCCAACGACCATGTAGAGGGGGATCGCCGGGTCTCGCTGACGGCCATGCTGCTGGTGACCTACGGTATCGGCGCCAGTGTCGGGCCGTTGCTGGCGGGTGTGGTGATGAAGCTGTTCGGCAGCCAGATGCTGTATGCGTTTTTCAGTCTGTGCGCGCTGATCCTGGTGTGGCGAATCCGGCCTAAGGCGGTGACCAACCTGCACCAGGTGGAAGATGCCCCCCTGCATCACGTGGCAATGCCCGACAGTATGTCGAGTTCACCGCTGGTGGCAGCGCTGGACCCGCGGGTCGACGAGCAGGTGGTGCAGGAGCAGATGCAGACTGTCCCTGATCCCGAGCCGCAGGCCGATCCGGAGCCGCCGGTGGATGAGCCCGTCTTCGAAGGGCCACCTGAGCCCCTGGGGCCGGACGAGCATCCTCACGAATTGAGCAGGGCGCGCCCCTGAAAGCAAAAACGGGCAGATCCCAAAGGGTCTGCCCGTATTTTTTGCTGCGATGGTTAAGGATCAAAAATCGTCGTCTTTGTCGAACCGTCGTGCTTCACGCTGCAACTGGTACACAAAGCGCTCGACTTGGCGTTGCACCAAACCACTCATGTTGTGGAAGCGCACACCGGCAAAGGTCGTGTTGATCCTTTCCTCGAAGTGCAGGTATCGCAGTTCGACGGCGGTGGTCATGCTGCCAAACGGCAGGGCCGCGATAAAACGGTCGTAGACCTGGCCCAGTTGCAGGCGCTCGGAAATATCGCCTTCAAAACGCAACTTGCAGCCGGTGGCGGAAATATCCAGCAGTTTGCCGTTGATCGGCAGCTGAAGCTTCTCGCCGCCCAGCTCAATATTCACCAGTTGCGCCAGCTTCAACGCGGCGCGGAAGGCATTGCGGCGCTGATGGTAGACCACCTCGCCCGGCAGGCTGCCGGTGTAGATACGGTGGCCGTCTTTTTCGCTGATGGTCAAGGTGCCATTGCTTTCCCAGGCGACGCGTACGCCATCATGGAAACCTTCGATGCGAAAGGGTTCGCCGTTTTCGAGGTGGCGCTCGCCGTCGCGGGGGATCATTTCGTCCAGCGCCAGCGTGTTGCTGTCGCGGTTGACGTCCACCAGGTAGCTCTGGAAGCGCTGGCTGCGTTCGTGGAAAGTGATGATCAGCGGGTCATGGCTGTCTTGCAGCATCCGCAAGGTGCCGGCGATTTCCAGAGGCGTGGTGAGGACCTTGGGTGGCTGCGGGGCATCTTCCGCATTAAGGGCGTTGAACACGGTTCTTCCATCTCCAGACAAAATACGACTACACGCAAGAACCGGCATTTTGCCAGCATGTGGCGGGCCTTGGATAGGGCGCGCTGTAAACCGGTGTCAGGCTTGGCTGCGAGTGCTTGGCTTGACCAGGCGCGAGGTGGAGCCCTGGGCGTTATAGAGTGCCGGAGGCTCTCCGCCGTGGAGTATACGCAACTGGTTGGCGGTCGTAGCTTGCTGAAGCTGGATCGACTGACCGTTAAGCAGGTTGGCTTCCTGGCACTGGGCGAGCAATTGGTTGAGTTCTTTGCTCTGGCTCAGCAGTTGATCGCCGACCGAGGAGTGGCTGGCCAACTGCGCCAGGCCGTCGTGGTCTGCCGGCAGGCCGAGGCTGATGAGGATCTGGCTGCGTTTTTTGCCGTGCTGTTCCAGCAGGACGATCAACGACTGCTTGCGTGCCAGAATTTCTTCCAGCAGCGGCATGTCCCGGCCATAGAGGGCCAGTGATTCTTCTTTGAGCAGCTCGAGCAATTGTTGCGTCGGCGCTAGATCATCAATGATCAGTTGAAGCAAATGTTCGTCGTGATGCATGGCTGGCCTTGGGTTTTAAGCGTCCAAAAGCCCTGCGCAGGCCTTTGCCTAGCGCTCGGCTTCGAAGTTAAGCAGCTTGCTGGCTACACGGTTGCTGTCGACTTTATAGCTGCCATCGGCGATCGCCTGTTTCAATTCGGCCACGCGGGCTTTATTGACTACCGGTTGGTCGCGCAGCGAGTCAGTGACCTTCTGCAACTGTTGAGCCTCATTGCTCAGGTGTACGGATTCCCCGCTTTGGCTGGCACTGGCCTGTTCTGCCTTGGCGGGCAGTGCAGGGGCCTTGGCTTCTACGTTGTCCTTGGGACTGGTAGTGCGCGTAGTGCCTGACGTCGTCGGGGTGTTATTCAAACGGCTGAAATCGATGACCATGATAAAAAAACCTCTGGGTATTTGGACGCTTGCCATGTTTTCGGCCATACCCGGACAAACTTTAGGCGCGAATGACAATAAATCTCCGCACGGGGCCTCTCGTGCACAGTGTAGGAAAACCCAGCGTCCTGTACCAGTAATCTATAACGCGACCTCGACTTGCCCTGGGGCTGTCACCCGCGCCTTGATCACGCGGTTGGAGTTGAGGTTCTTGACGCGAATCTGTTCGCTCATGCCGCCGTTGGACAGCGCTTCGCCCGGCATTTTTACATTCAAGCCGCCGCTGCTCGCGGAAATCACCACCTGGTCGCCCTTGCGGATGACCTCCGCCTGTTCCAGGTGCACCAGGGTAATGACCTGATCGGTGACCACTGGTCGGGTTAATCTCTGCCCGATGGCCTGGTCCAGGGATGTCAGGTAGCCCTGGCTGATCTGGCTGATGTCGCGCTCACGCAGTACAACGTCTTCGAAATCGATGATGCCCGTTCGTTTCAGCGGGCGGGCAACCACCACCACATCACGGAACAATTTGACCTGGGCCGGTACGAACACGGTCCAGGGCGAGGCACCTTCGCAGCGTACCTTTACCGTTACGCGCCCGATCGGTTGGGCGGGACTTTCCAGGGTCGCTGTCAATTCCTTGTCGCACATCGGCATGCGCAGACGCGGGTCCAACTGGTTGACCTGGATTTCATAACGCCCCGGCGTCTGTGTGGTTGCCAGATAATCTTCTACAGTGAACTCAAGAAAGCCTTGGGTGACGCCGATAAGTAGATCAGGCAAGGTGACGTTCTCTGCACGGGCCGTGGTGCCCAGGCTGAAGGCAAGCAGCGCCAGCGGTACGCAGAGCAATCTGCAAAACCGTGTCAGGTGAAGGCGTCGGGAAACTGTCGTTTTAATGTCCATAATTCAACAAATAGCAAAGCTCGTGCCGTTTTAGTGTTGGGGGCGCGCCGCCCTTGTAGGTATAGCCAAAGGTTTTAGCGTAGGAGTCATGGCATGGCAGGAGTAATGGATTCAGTAAACCAGCGCACACAGCTGGTAGGGCAGAATCGCCTGGAGTTGCTGCTGTTTCGCCTGGATGGCAAGCAGCTGTATGGCATCAACGTATTCAAGGTGCGGGAAGTGCTGCAATGTCCCAAGCTGACGATCATGCCCAAGTCCAGTCCGGTGGTGTGCGGTGTGGCGAATATTCGTGGTGCGACTATCCCGATTCTTGACCTGGCCCTGGCCACCGGCTCGGCCGGCCTGCAGGATCGCGAGAACCCGTTCGTGATCATTACCGAGTACAACACCAAGACCCAGGGTTTCCTGGTGCGCTCGGTGGAGCGCATCGTCAACATGAACTGGGAAGAGATCCATCCGCCGCCCAAGGGCACCGGTCGCGATCACTACCTCACGGCGGTGACGCGGGTCGATAACCAGTTGGTGGAGATCATCGACGTGGAGAAGATCCTCGCCGAAGTGGCGCCCACCTCGGAGTCGATTTCCGTGGGTGTGGTCGACGCCGAGACGGCGCACAAGGCGGTCTCGCTGCGTGTACTGACGGTGGATGACTCCTCGGTGGCGCGTAAACAGGTGACTCGCTGCCTGCAAACCGTCGGCGTGGACGTTGTCGCCCTCAATGACGGGCGCCAGGCGTTGGATTACCTGCGCAAGCTGGTGGATGAAGGCAAGAAGCCGGAAGAAGAATTCTTGATGATGATCTCTGACATCGAGATGCCGGAAATGGACGGCTATACCCTCACCGCTGAGATACGCAGCGATCCACGCATGCAAAAACTGCATATCATCCTGCATACTTCGTTGTCGGGCGTATTCAATCAGGCGATGGTCAAGAAAGTCGGTGCCGATGACTTCCTGGCCAAATTCCGCCCTGATGACCTGGCATCCCGGGTAGTCGACCGGATCAAGGCAGCAGATCACGGCTAGGGTTTTCCCCTGGCGGTCATACGATTTTAGAGGCGGTATCAGTGTCTACGGGTAATTTGGATTTTGAACAGTTCCGGGTCTTCCTGGAAAAAGCCTGTGGCATATTGCTCGGTGAAAACAAGCAATACCTGGTATCCAGCCGTCTTAACAAACTGATGGAGCAGCAGGGCATCAAATCCCTGGGCGAGTTGGTTCAACGGATCCAGGGCCAGCCGCGCAGTGGCCTCAAGGAGATGGTGGTCGATGCCATGACCACCAACGAAACCCTGTGGTTTCGCGATACCTACCCCTTTGAAGTGCTCAAGAGCAAAGTGCTGCCGGAGGCCATCAAGGCCAGCCCGGGCCAGCGCCTGCGTATCTGGTCGGCCGCCTGCTCTTCGGGTCAGGAACCGTACTCGATTTCGATGTCCATCGATGAGTTCGAGCGGACCAACATGGGCCAACTGAAAGCCGGGGCGCAGATCGTCGCCACCGACCTGTCCGGCACCATGCTCACCAACTGCAAGACCGGCGAGTACGACAGCCTGGCCCTGGGCCGTGGCTTGTCCCAGGAACGTTTGCAACGCTACTTCGACCCGAAAGGGGCAGGGCGTTGGGCGGTCAAGGCGCCGATCAAGAACCGTGTGGAGTTTCGCTCGTTCAACCTGCTCGACAGCTACGCCAGCCTGGGCAAGTTCGACATGGTGTTCTGCCGCAACGTGCTGATCTACTTCTCGGCAGAGGTGAAGAAAGACATCCTGTTGCGCATCCACGGCACCCTCAAGCGTGGCGGCTACCTGTTCCTCGGTGCATCCGAGGCGCTCAATGGTTTGCCGGATCACTTCCAGATGGTGCAATGCAGCCCTGGGATCATCTACCAGGCCAAATAATCAGGCCAAATAATATGTGGGAGGGGGCTTGCTCCCGATAGCGGTGTATCAGTGATAGAGACATCAACTGATCAAACGCTATCGGGGCAAGCCCCCTCCCACATTTGTTTCTGCGGCAAAGTTGACGAAAGCGGCAACTCCCCATTGCCGCTTTACTGGCGCCACGCGGAAACCCGTTGCCGCTTTTCTGGCATTGCCGCCGGCAAGCTCCTCGCAACCCCTTGATTTACGGGGGTATCAGATATTGGCATGCGCCTTGCTATAACCCTGTTAACGAACAGCAGGTCAGCCTAAAGGTTTCCGCCATGAGCATCAGCTTCGATAAAGCGCTCGGTATCCACGAACAAGCCCTGGGCTTCCGCGCCCAGCGTGCCGAAGTCCTGGCCAACAACATTGCCAACGCCGACACCCCGAACTACAAGGCTCGGGACCTGGATTTCTCTGCCGTGCTCGCCGCACAGCAGGACAAGACCAAGAACGGCACCTTCGCCTTGAATATGACCAACAGCCGTCATATCGAAGCGCAAGGCCTGAGCAGTGGGGACGAGTCGCTGCTGTATCGCACGCCGATGCAGCCGTCGATCGACCAGAACACCGTCGACGCCCAGCTGGAGCAATCGGCCTATGCCGAGAACTCGGTGAACTTTCAGGCCAGCTTTACCCTGCTCAACAGTAAATTCAAAGGGCTGATGTCAGCCCTGCGTGGAGAGTAAGCCATGTCCCTGTCCAGTGTTTTCAATATTGCCGGCAGTGGCATGAGCGCGCAGACCACGCGCTTGAACACCGTCGCCAGTAACATCGCCAACGCCGAGACCGTGTCTTCGAGCATCGATCAGACCTACCGTGCCCGTCACCCGGTGTTCGCCACCATGTTCCAGGGTGGCCAGAGCGGTGGCAGCGATTCGCTGTTCCAGAACCAGGATGCTGCCGGCCAGGGCGTGCAGGTCCTCGGTGTGGTCGAAGACCAGAGCAATCTCGAGGCCCGTTACGAGCCGAACCATCCTGCCGCGAACGAAAAGGGTTATGTCTATTACCCCAACGTCAACGTGGTCGAGGAAATGGCAGACATGATCTCCGCCAGCCGCTCGTTCCAGACCAACGCGGAAATGATGAACACCGCCAAAACCATGATGCAGAAGGTCCTGACCCTGGGTCAGTGATAAGGGGCGCCAAATAATGGCCATCGTTGATACCACGACCAACACGGCAGTCCAGGACCTTTTCAACTCCAAGGTCAAGACCGCCACCGACAACACCACCGTCGCCGATGCTACCAAGACGGCGACGGGCAGCCAGTCACTGGGCAAGGACGCGTTCCTGCAACTGCTGGTGACCCAACTGAAAAACCAGAACCCGCTGTCGCCTCAGGACAACGGTGCGTTCGTGGCCCAGCTGGCGCAATTCAGCAGCCTGGAAGGCATCAACACCCTGAACGACTCGGTCAATGCGATCTCCAGCAACTTCAGTTCGTCGCAGGCGCTGCAGGCTTCGTCGCTGGTGGGGCGCTCGATCATCACCCAGACCAACAAGGCCTTGGTGGACACGAGCAAGAGCATGACCGGTTCGGTGGCGGTGACTGCGGCGACAGGCAACGTCTCGATCAAGATCTCCGATAAAGACGGCAACGTGGTGCGCACTATCGATATGGGTGCCCAAAGCGCGGGTTCGTCCGACTTCATCTGGGATGGCAAGAACGACAAGGGCGAGGTCGCCCCAGCCGGCACCTACACCTTCGCGGCGACGACCAAGAACGACAAGGGTGAATCGGTGGCCATGGCGACTTCGTTGCCGGCAACGGTGACCAGTGTGACGTTGAGCAAGACCGGCGGCGAAATGCTGCTGAACCTTGCAGGTGGCATGGGCAGCGTCAAGCTGTCGCAAATTCAGACTATCGGTACATAGAGCCGGCTAAATACGGCAGAGGGAGAGAAACATGTCTTTTAATATCGGCCTTAGCGGCCTCTATGCGGCCAACAAACAACTGGACGTAACCGGCAACAACATCGCCAACGTTGCGACCACTGGCTTCAAGTCGTCCCGTGCGGAATTCGCGGATATCTACGCCGCGTCCAAACTGGGCACCGGCCAGAACAGCATCGGCAACGGTGTGAACCTGGCAGCGGTGTCCCAGCAGTTCACCCAGGGTGACGTCAACAACAGCGGCGGCGTGCTGGACATGGCGATCCAGGGCGGTGGCTTCTTCGTGCAGAAGGGCAGCGATGGCTCGCTGGAGTACACCCGTAGCGGTGCCTTCCGTGCCGACAAAGACGGCTACATCACCAACAACACCGGTACTTCGCGCTTGCAGGGCTACGCAGCGGACGCGGACGGCAAGATCGTCAAGGGCGGCCTGACCGACCTGCAACTGAACCTGTCGTACCTGCCACCCAAAGCGTCCACTAAAGTCGACTCCACCAGTAACCTGAACTCGTCGGCGCCGGTGATCAATCAGACCACTAATCCGTTTGACCCAAGCGAATCCAGTTCCTTCACCACCCAGAACAGCACCACCTTGTTCGATGCCCAGGGCAACTCCCACGAGATGGTGCAGTACATGGTGAAAACAGACGCCAACGAGTGGAAGGCCTACACGTTGATCGATGGCCGTAACCTGGATGGCTCCAAGCCTACAACCACTGGCGCCACTGCGCCCGTGCCGGCAACCTTCAACTTTGACGGTGCCGGTAAGTTGCTGAGTATCGCCGGTGCGGGTGTGACCGGTACCACCCTGACGCTCACCGGCTGGATACCGGGTTCGGTGACCAACGGTGTATGGACGCCTAACGACGCGACAGCGCCGAATATTGCCGTCAACCTGGGCGACGTGACCCAATACAACTCGGCCAGCTACCGCAATCCGCCGACCACCGACGGTTACGCCACTGGCCAGATCACCGGCCTGAAAATCGACGGCAGCGGTGTAATGTTCGCCACGTTCAGCAACCAGCAGAGCAAGGCCATCGGCCAGATCTCCCTGGCCAGCTTCAACAACGAGCAAGGCTTGCAGCCATCGGGCGGCACCACCTGGAGAGAGACCTTCGCTTCGGGCCAGCCGGGTTATGACTCCCCGCAATCCGGTACCCTGGGTTCGATCGTGGCCAACTCCCTGGAGAACTCCAACGTCAACCTGACCAACGAGCTGGTGGACCTGATCAAGGCCCAGAGCAACTACCAGGCGAACGCCAAGACCATCTCGACCCAGAGTACTATCATGCAGACCATCATTCAGATGACCTGATGCCGTAGGCTCCACACCAAGCCCCTCGTAAGAGGGGCTTTTTTGTGGGTGTAAGAAAAAACCATAAAAAAATTAAGGTTACTTGTCGAAATGCTTGGGGAGGAACACTCCATTCCTGCCTTGCCACTGATTGGTCCAGAGCCTTGCGGGCTTACCAATCAATGGGAGCACCAAAGATGTGGAGTTCAGAAGTTTCTGCGTCAAGTACGGGTCGCATACCTTTTTTGTCGGGCGTTGCGCGAGGTGATTCGCCGCCTGTTGAACCTGCTGCTGAAGTATCTACGGTTAAGTCGTTGCTCAACCAGTTGCTCGATGCAGATAAAGATGGCAAGACCCAAACGGTTCAGGACCTGCGCAACAAGTTGAATGAGTTGCGCGAGAAATTGGGTGACGAGAAATTCAAGGAAATCCTTAAGAAACTGGCCGAAGAAGCTGATGGCAGGCTGCTTGAACTTCTCAAGCGGCTGCTTCGGGAGTGGTTTCCTGATAACGATGATGTAACGCCACCGGCTCCGCCACCGCGAGGAGGGGGCCGGGGGGGCGGTGCAGGGGTGAATCCGCAGGATTTTGGCCCCTCTGAATCAATGAGTAACAAGCCCTATACCAGCGGGCAAAACTATTTCAACTACAAGCCTGATAACAGTAACCCTGGGCAAAAGCCGGGAACTGGCCGAGAGCCGGGCAATATCTGGAGTGGTTTCAAGCAAGGACCCGACGGCAACTGTGTGACTGTTTCCGCAATAAAGGCTGCCATGATGCGGTATGGCAAGGAACCGACAGATGTGTTCAAGGAGGTAAAAGAGTCGGGTGATGGCTATGACGTAACGATGCGCGATGGATTCAAGCTTCACGTGTCCAAGGGCGAACTGAAAGAGGCGGCAAAGGAGGCCCGCTTCGAGGGGGATGACCCTTCGATGATAACGTCTGCAAACTTCATGTATGCCGCGAGCGCCAAGCGGGCGCAGATGGAAAACAACGATGGCACGGCAGGGTACAGTTTCAGGTCTGCCATGGAGAGCCTCAACAATGGAGAGTACTCCCGCGAAGGTCTGGATCGCTTGGGATTGAAGGGGCTTTACAGGCAGGCGACCGATGCCGACTTGAGAAGCAGCAGAGTCGGAACGGTGGAGTATGGCGGTCATTCGATGGCGGTGATTAACGGCCGTATTGAGTTATGGGGGCAGCGAGGCGGTGTACCTAAAATGGGTATAGCGACCGTGTTGATCTAGTCCTCTGCGCGGGTTTTTCCGGGCAAAAGAAAACCCCCGATACACCGTAGGCATATCGGGGGCTATTCAACCCGGGGGGTTACACCCAGGGTGGGCTCAGCTTACTGGCAAGCTTCGCAATCCGGCTCGTCGATTGCACAGGCCTTTGGCACTGGTGCCGGGCCGGCCGGGGCGGCGAGCACCGAATCATCACCGTGGTTACCGCTGGACACAGCGTTCAGCTTGCCGGTGTTGATGGTCGACTTTTCGGTGCTGGTCGCTGCCAGGGCACGGAGGTAGTAAGTGGTTTTCAGGCCACGGTACCAGGCCATGCGGTAGGTCACGTCGAGCTTCTTGCCCGATGCGCCGGCGATGTACAGGTTCAGGGACTGAGCCTGGTCGATCCACTTCTGGCGGCGGCTGGCGGCGTCGACGATCCACTTGGTGTCCACTTCGAAGGCCGTCGCGTAGAGCTCTTTGAGTTCCTGCGGGATGCGTTCGATCTGCTGCACGGAACCGTCGTAGTACTTCAGGTCGTTGATCATGACCGAGTCCCACAGGCCGCGGGCTTTCAGGTCGCGAACCAGGTACGGGTTGATCACGGTGAATTCGCCCGACAGGTTCGATTTCACATACAGGTTCTGGTAGGTCGGTTCGATCGACTGCGATACGCCAGTGATGTTGGCGATGGTCGCGGTCGGTGCGATGGCCATGATGTTGGAGTTACGAATACCTTTCTGCACACGGGCACGTACCGGTGCCCAGTCCAGGGTCTCGTTCAGGTCAACATCGATGTACTTCTGGCCACGGGCTTCGATCAGGATCTGTTGCGAATCCAGCGGCAGGATGCCCTTGGACCACAGCGAACCCTGGAACGTCTCGTAGGCGCCGCGCTCGTCGGCCAGGTCGCAGGAAGCCTGGATCGCGTAGTAGCTGACCGCTTCCATGGACTTGTCGGCGAACTCAACCGCAGCGTCCGAACCGTAGGGAATGTGCTGCAGGTACAGCGCGTCCTGGAAGCCCATGATGCCGAGGCCGACCGGACGGTGCTTGAAGTTGGAGTTCTGCGCCTGTGGCACCGAGTAGTAGTTGATGTCGATCACGTTATCGAGCATGCGTACGGCGGTGTTGACGGTGCGTTCCAGCTTGGCGGTGTCCAGCTTGCCGTTGACGATGTGGTTCGGCAGGTTGATCGAGCCCAGGTTGCAAACGGCGATCTCGTCCTTGTTGGTGTTCAAGGTGATCTCGGTGCACAGGTTCGAGCTGTGGACCACGCCCACGTGTTGCTGCGGGCTGCGCAGGTTGCATGGGTCCTTGAAGGTCAGCCATGGGTGGCCGGTTTCGAACAGCATCGACAGCATCTTGCGCCACAGGTCTTTGGCCTGGATGGTCTTGAACAGCTTGACCTTGCCTGGGTATTCGGTGAGGGCTTCGTAGTATTCGTAGCGCTCTTCGAAGGCCTTGCCGGTCAGGTCGTGCAGGTCCGGCACTTCGGAGGGCGAGAACAGGGTCCACTTGCCGTCATCGAAGACGCGCTTCATGAACAGGTCAGGGATCCAGTTGGCGGTGTTCATGTCGTGGGTACGACGACGGTCATCACCGGTGTTCTTGCGCAGCTCGATGAACTCTTCGATGTCCATGTGCCAGGTTTCCAGGTAGGCACACACGGCGCCTTTGCGCTTGCCGCCCTGGTTGACCGCTACGGCGGTGTCGTTCACCACTTTCAGGAACGGTACGACGCCCTGGGACTTGCCGTTGGTGCCCTTGATGTACGAACCCAGTGCGCGCACTGGTGTCCAGTCGTTGCCCAGGCCACCGGCGAATTTGGACAACATGGCGTTGTCGTGGATCGCGTGGTAGATGCCCGACAGGTCATCCGGCACGGTGGTCAGGTAGCAGCTCGACAGCTGTGGACGCAGGGTACCGGCGTTGAACAGGGTCGGAGTGGACGACATGTAGTCGAAGGACGACAGCAGGTTGTAGAACTCGATCGCACGGTCTTCCTTGTGCTTCTCTTCGATCGCCAGGCCCATGGCCACGCGCATGAAGAACACTTGCGGCAGTTCGAAGCGGATCCCGTCCTTGTGGATGAAGTAACGGTCGTACAGGGTTTGCAGGCCCAGGTAGGTGAACTGCTGGTCGCGCTCGTGGTTGATCGCCTTGCCGAGTTTTTCCAGGTCGAAGGTGGCCAGGACCGGGTTCAGCAGTTCGAATTCGATACCTTTGGCGATATAGGCAGGCAGCGCCTTGGCGTACAGGTCGGCCATTTCGTGGTGGGTGGCGCTGTCGGCCACGCCCAGGAAGCCCAGGCCTTCGGCACGCAGGGTGTCCATCAGCAGGCGTGCGGTCACGAACGAGTAGTTCGGCTCGCGTTCAACCAGGGTACGGGCGGTCATCACCAGGGCGGTGTTGACGTCGGTCAGGGCCACGCCGTCGTACAGGTTCTTCAGGGTTTCGCGCTGGATCAGGTCACCGTCGACTTCTTCCAGGCCTTCGCAGGCCTCGGTGATGATGGTATTCAGGCGGCCCAGGTCCAGCGGCGCGAAGCTGCCGTCGGCCAGGGTGATGCGGATCGACGGGTGCGCTTGCACGGCGGCTTCTTCGGCCGGGGTGCGGACGGCACGCTCCTTGGCGCGTGAATCGCGGTAGATCACGTAGTCGCGGGCCACTTTCTGCTCGCCGGCACGCATCAGGGCCAGTTCGACCTGGTCCTGGATTTCTTCGATGTGGATGGTGCCGCCCGACGGCATGCGACGCTTGAAGGTCGCGGTGACCTGTTCGGTCAGGCGGGCAACGGTGTCGTGGATGCGCGACGAGGCAGCAGCGGTGCCGCCTTCAACTGCAAGAAACGCTTTGGTGATGGCGACGGTGATTTTGTCATCGGTGTAAGGAACGACAGTCCCGTTACGCTTGATCACGCGCAATTGGCCAGGTGCAGTGGCGGACAGATCCATAGTCGAATCGGCGGCCTGCGGCACGGAGCCTTGCGGGTTCTCGCGAGTTGTGTCGGTTTGCATGGGGGGTTGTCTCCACATTTCTATATTTATTTGGGCACCATCACGGTGCCCACCGTTCCGTCCTGAAGCACTTACAGCAGGCCTGGGCCTGGCATAACAACTTCGGGACAGGAGGAAGGGAGCTGAACGCGCCGCTTCCATGCCGAAGTCTTCGGTTCGGGGCTCAAACGCCCTTGGCCGTATTCCTGGTGGGTGACAGTTGCCAGGTTCAAGCACTGCAACACCCGTACCGTTTTCCGCTGTTGGAGCTTGAAAACGGCTGCCATCCGCTTGAGCGGTTTGGGCTTTCAAAAAATGCTTGGATTAGACCCAGCAGGAGCAAGAAAGGGCTTGAGTTTCTTGTCTGATTTGTGTTGGGTCTTTTCGCTGAAAACCCTACATGTAGGGTTTTTTTTGCGCCGAGCTACAAGATAATGCGTTTTGGGGGGCTTAGCAACGCACTACCTGTGGATAACGTTGTGAGTAAAATGTGTATGAAACGTGGAACGCCCGTGTAGGCCGCAGCGCTGCTGGATTCGGCCGTTTGTCACTGAATATTCCAAGTTGAAAACAGCCGGTTGGATTTTTGAGGGCGCGAACCCTATCACAGAAAAGCGCGATCACCGAATGGATTTCCCGGCTTGTGCGAGAGGGCTTGGGCATGGCTACAATCGGCCTCTGTTATGCCCTCAAAACATTACAAATAAGGTGTGGCCTGCTCGGCCAACGCATCCCTTTATAACAACGAGGATCACCCGTGGAGCAAGAAGCCTGGCACATCCTGATCGTCGAGGACGACGAGCGACTCGCCGAGTTGACCCGCGATTACCTGGAGAGCAACGGCCTGCGGGTTTCTGTGGAAGGTGATGGCGCCCTGGCTGCGGCGCGGATTATCGCCGAGCAACCGGACCTGGTGATTCTCGACCTGATGCTGCCCGGCGAAGACGGTCTGAGCATTTGCCGCAAAGTGCGCGAACGCTACGACGGCGTGATCCTGATGCTCACCGCCCGCACCGACGACATGGACCAGGTGCTCGGCCTGGACATGGGCGCCGACGACTACGTGTGCAAACCCGTGCGCCCGCGCCTGTTGCTCGCGCGTATCCAGGCCCTGTTGCGCCGCAGTGAGCCGGCGGAACCCGCCAGCGTGGAAAGCCAGCGCCGCCTGCAATTCGGCCCGCTGCTGGTGGACAACGCCCTTCGCGAAGCCTGGCTGCAGGGTGAAGGTATCGAGTTGACCAGTGCCGAGTTCGACCTGCTGTGGCTGCTGGTGGCGAATGCCGGGCGCATCCTGTCCCGTGAAGAAATCTTTATCGCCCTGCGCGGCATCGGCTACGACGGCCAGGACCGCTCCATTGATGTACGCATCTCACGGATTCGCCCGAAAATCGGCGATGACCCGATCCACCCACGGCTGATCAAGACCATCCGCAGCAAAGGCTATCTGTTCGTCCCTGAAGCCGCTGCCGATATGCCGTTGTGAACTCGATCTTCCTGCGTATCTATGGCGGCATGTGCGCGGCGCTGATTCTGGTGGCGCTGCTCGGCGTGCTGGCCCTGCACCTGCTCAACGAGGTGCGCAGTGGCCAGTACCGCGAGCGCCTGGCCCACGGCACCTTTGCCTTGATGGGCGACAACCTGCAGCCCATGAGCACCATCGAGCGCCAGCGCGCCCTGGCCGTGTGGGAGCGTTTGCTCGGTATTCCCCTGGAATTACGCAGCCTCACCGATGCCCAGTTGGACCTCAGCCAGCGCACCCGCCTGCAACGCGGCCAGGTGCTGGTGGAGCAGACCGGCCCCCATGCCGCCCGGGTGCTGCGCCTGGTCAGCGATAAGGAACAGTGGGTGCTGACGGGCGAGGTGCAGCAGATCAGCGAGCAACTGGCCCGCGCGACCATTTACCTGCTGGCCGACGAACTGGTGCGCTTCCCCGTGGCCGAGCAGCCGCAACGGCTGGCGGATATAAAGGAAGCCAAGGACTTTGGTTTCGAAATGCACCTGATGACCCTGGATCAGGCCGACATGGACGACGACCAACGCCGCCGCGTATCGGAGGGCGATACGGTCATGGCCCTGGGCAAGGGCGGCGATTCGATCCGCGTGTTTGCCGGCATGGTCGGCACGCCCTGGGTGCTGGAGCTTGGCCCGCTGTACCAGATGAGCCCGTACCCGGCGCAATGGCTGGTCCTGATCGCGTTGATCGGCCTGACCCTGATCGGCCTGATTGTCTATCTATTGGTGCGTCAGCTTGAGCGCCGGCTCCGAGGCCTGGAAGCCGCCGCCACGCGCATCGCCAAAGGCAATCTCGAGGTGCGTGTGCCGGCGCGGGGTGCCGACTCGGTGGGGCGCCTGGCGGCGGCCTTTAATGGCATGGCCGAGCACCTGCAGCAACTGCTGGCAATCCAGCGCGAACTGGTGCGCGCGGTGTCCCATGAACTGCGCACGCCGGTGGCACGCCTGCGCTTCGGCCTGGAGATGATCGGCGACGCCGCCACGCCTGAAGCGCGGCGCAAGTACCTGGAAGGCATGGACAGTGATATCCAGGACCTCGACGGCCTGGTGGATGAAATGCTCACTTACGCAAGGCTTGAGCAGGGTGCGCCGGCGTTGATTTTCCAACGGGTCGACCTCGATGCGCTGCTTGACCAGGTAATCGGCGAATTATCGCCACTGCGCCCGCAGGTGAGCGTGGCCAGGGGGATTTGCCTGTCGTCGGCACATTGGGACGACGCTTGGGTCGATGCCGAGCCGCGCTACTTGCACCGCGCCCTGCAAAACCTGGTGAGCAACGCAATGCGCCACGCCCAGGGCCAGGTGCTGATCAGTTATCAAGTGGGCCAGGTGCGCTGTCGCATAGATGTGGAAGACGACGGGCCCGGCGTACCGGAAAGTGCCTGGGAGCGTATCTTCACGCCGTTCCTGCGCCTGGATGACAGCCGCACCCGTGCCTCGGGCGGGCATGGCCTGGGGTTGTCGATTGTGCGGCGCATCATTTATTGGCACGGCGGCAGGGCGTTGATCAGCAAAAGCAATAATTTGGGCGGAGCGTGTTTCAGCTTGAGTTGGCCCAGGGATCAAGATAAACCCTGATGTCGGTCTATCAAGCGGCGATGGCAACCAGGCTCAACAACTGCCCCTCATTCAACGCAAACTGCGCGGTAAGTTCCTTGCCGTGGCACCACTCGCTGGACAGGTCTGTGAGCAAGCGCAAGCGCACATGCCCGGCCTCTGACCACTCCACCACCTCGGCATGTTCAAAATAGAAGCGCTTCTGCACGATCGGGTAGAGTGCCTTGAACAAACTCTCCTTGACCGAAAACGTCAGCGTCACCAGCAAGGCGATCTGCGCTCGCGGCACATCAGCCATACGCTGCAGCTCTTGCACCGTCAGAATTTCCCCGGCCAGGCGCTCCGCCCGTTCCAGGCTCAGCAGGTTCTCCAGGTCCATCCCCAACCCGCGCCATTGCGCCTTGTGCCCGACAATCGCGGCGGCATGCCCGGTGCTGTGGGTAATGGAACCGCTGATATGGGCGGGCCACACCGGTGCGCGGTCTTCGCCGATCGCCGGGATGCAGTTGATCTGATCGAGCTGTTGCAGGGCTGCGCGCGCGCACAGGCGGCCGGCGAGAAACTCGGCCTGTCGCTTGGCCACCGAGCGCTGGATGCTCGCCGGCGGCGGCACGGCGCAGTGCTGGAAGTCGCCAGGTGCCAGCAATGCGGGATCGAACCGGGTGCTGAGAAACACCGTGCCCGGCAAGGGGGCGGGTAGCGGCCAATGGGCGTCGAGTGGGGTGCAGCAAGCGGGTAGGGGCGTCATGGGCGGTATTTTGCCGAGTTGATGGGCAAGAGGATAGCCCGCCGTGATTCAGGCGAGGTTCAGAGCCTGTTCAGGGGGAGTTCAGGGGCGCCTGCGTAGTCTGGCCTCACAGCCAAACGCGCAATGAGGTAACACCATGACTGCGATCAAGAAGCTGATGTTGGCCTTAACCATGCTCAGTGCCACTGTCGGGGTTCAGGCCTCCGATGGTGCCTTTGCCGCATTCGGCCGTGAGAAAACCAAGAAATCCAGCATCCTGATGCAGCGCGTCAGCATCGAAGATGCTGGCAGTCAGCCCACGCCCTGGGGCCAGTCCCTGGGCCAGGCCACCCCGCAGCCGAGCTATCGCGCCGGCTATGAACACCTGACCGGCCGGTTCAACGGCATTAAACTGCGCCCGCAAGACCTGCAGGGCCGCTATGATATCCCTCTGTCGGACAGTTGATTTGCTTTGGAGAGCCTTATGAAATTGCTGGTGGTGGAAGATGAGGCGCTGCTGCGTCATCACCTGTTTACCCGCCTGACCGACAGCGGCCACGTGGTCGAGGCCGTGCCCAATGCCGAAGAGGCCCTGTACCAGACCGGTCAATTCAACCATGACCTGGCGATCATCGACCTGGGCCTGCCCGGCATGGGCGGCCTGGACCTGATCCGCCAACTGCGCAGCCAGGCCAAGACCTTTCCGATCCTGATCCTCACTGCGCGTGGCAACTGGCAGGACAAGGTCGAAGGCCTGGCCGCCGGCGCCGACGACTATGTGGTCAAGCCGTTCCAGTTCGAAGAGCTGGAGGCGCGGATGAACGCCTTGCTGCGCCGCTCCAGCGGGTTTACCCAGTCGACCATCGTTGCCGGGCCCTTGCTGCTGGACCTCAATCGCAAGCAGGCGTCCCTCGATGAACAGCCCCTGGCATTGACCGCCTATGAATATCGCATCCTCGAATACCTGATGCGCCATCACCAGCAGGTCGTCGCCAAGGACCGCCTGATGGAGCAGCTCTACCCCGACGACGATGAACGCGATCCGAATGTGATTGAAGTGCTGGTCGGCCGCCTGCGCCGCAAGCTGGAAGGCCCGGCGGGGTTCAAGCCGATCGACACCGTGCGTGGCCTGGGCTACCTGTTCAATGAGCGCTGCCGTTGATTCGCTCGCTTCGTGTGCGCTTGATGCTGGCGGCCGCCACCCTGGCCGTGCTGTTTATGCTGGGCCTGTTGCCCGCCATGCAGGGCGCGTTCAGCCTGGCATTGCAGGATTCCATCGAGCAGCGCCTGGCGTCGGACGTCACCACACTGATCTCTGCCGCGCGGGTGGAAAACAATCGCCTGCTGATGCCGGCGCAGTTGCCGGATGAACGCTTCAACCTCACCGATAGCCGGTTGCTCGGCTATATCTATGACCGCGAAGGCCACCTGGTGTGGCGTTCGCGGGCCACCCGGGACGAAAACATCAACTACAAGCCGCGCTATGACGGGCGCGGCAATGAGTTCGCGCGGATTCGCGAGGCCGACGGGCAGGAATTCTTCGTCTATGACGTCGAGGTCAGGCTGCTCGGCGGCAAGAGTGCGGCGTTCAGTATCGTGGCCCTGCAACCGGTGCGCGAATACCAATTGACCCTCGAAGGCCTGCGCGAAAACCTCTACCTGGGCTTTGGCGCGGCACTCCTGGTGCTGCTGACCTTGCTGTGGCTGGGCCTGACCTGGGGCCTGCAGGCCCTGCGGCGATTGAGCCAGGAGCTTGACCAGATCGAGGGCGGCACCCGCGAAAGCCTCTCCGAACAACACCCGCGCGAATTGCTGCGTCTCACCGGTTCCCTTAACCGTCTGCTGCACAGCGAGCGCGAACAACGGGCACGTTACCGCGACTCCCTCGATGACCTGGCCCATAGCCTGAAAACGCCGCTCGCCGTGTTGCAAAGCGTGAGCGAAGACATGGCGCAACGTCCGGAAGATCGCGACCAGGCCTGGGTGCTGCAATCCCAGATCGAACGCATGAGCCAGCAGATCGGCTACCAGTTGCAGCGTGCCAGCCTGCGCAAAAGCGGCCTGGTGCGCCATCAGGTGCGCCTGGAGCCGGTAGTGCAAAGCCTCTGCGATACCCTGGGCAAGGTCTACCGCGACAAGGGCGTCACGGTGTCCTTTGAACTGCCGGACGAATGCGATGTACCGATCGAGAAGGGCGCCCTGCTTGAATTGCTCGGCAACCTGCTGGAAAACGCCTATCGGTTGTGCCTGAGTGAAGTGCGCGTCAGCCTGGTGGAAAATTCCGAAGGGCTCGAGTTGTGCATCGAGGACGACGGCCCCGGAGTGCCACCGGACCAGCGTGCACGGATCCTGCAACGGGGCGAGCGCCTGGACCGTCAGCATCCGGGGCAGGGGATCGGGTTGGCGGTGGTCAAGGACATCATAGAAAGCTACGGCGCGCGATTGACCCTGGGGGATTCGCCGCTGGGTGGTGCGGCGTTCAAGATTCACTTTCCGGCCTTGTGAACGGTAGTGGCTGGGCTGGCCCCCGATGAGGCCCTCACACACGACGCAGCGCTAACTCTCCTGCGCCCGATAGGCCCCCGGTGTCAGCCCCGTCCACTTCTTGAACGCCCGATGAAACGCCGACGGTTCTGAGAACCCCAGCTGCTCGGCGATCGCCTGCAAGGACAAATCCGCCCGCCCCAGGTGGTAGATGGCGATGTCCCGCCGCAATTCATCCTTGAGCGCCTGAAAGCTGGTGCCTTCTTCGCGCAAGTGTCGGCGCAGGGTTTGCGGGCTGACGTGCAAGTGCTGGGCGACGGCTTCCAGGTCTGGCCAGGGCGTACGGTCGCGGCTCAACAAGCGCCGCAACTGGCTGCTCAAACTGTCGCCTTCATCCGGGCGTGACAGGAGGTCGGCGGGGGAGCGTTCGAGGAAATGCTTGAGGGTGCGCTCGTCCTGCAACAGCGGCAGGCTCAGGTAGCGGGCGGGAAACACCAGGCTGCTGTGCGGGGCACCGAACACCTGGGCGCAGGGGAACAGTAGGTCATATTCAGCGGCGTGGGTCGGCATCGGGTAGCTGAACGTAGCCTGGTGCAAACGAATGCGCTGGCCGATCAGCCAACTGCCCAGGCGGTGCCAGATCACCAGCGGGCATTCGCTGAGGAAGTGATCCGGGTCCCACAGGTGAGAATCATCCAGGCTCAGGCGGGCCATTTCGCCTTCTCGTGTCAGCTGCCAGCGCGGGCCTTGTGGGAATAGGCTATAAAATAATAAGCCGCGTTCCAGAGCCTTCTCCAGGGTGCGGCAGTGGATCAGCGCATGGCACATCATGGCGAAGGTGCCGCGTTTGCTCGGCCCGTCGGCGAACCCCAGGTACTCATCGTCCAGCGCCACCCAGAGCATTTGCAGCAGCCGGGTAAATTGCTCGGGTGCAATGCGGGCGCGGGGTTCGGTCAACAGTTCCGGGGTGATGCCCAGCTGTTGCAACAGCCCCGAATAGTCGTAACCGGCTCGACGCGCACCGCCCAGGGCTGCCCGGGCGTAATGGCTGGCGATGGTACGTTCACGCATGTGGGGCCCTCGTCCATGGAATGGCGGATGGTAGTCATCACCTGGCAGGGCGACAAGGCGGATATCCGCCAAATTGTAGGACGGGATTGGGCGGCGTGGCGGAAATCCGCCAGCCGATTCGGCACATTGGTGGCGGCTTTGAAATCCGCAGCCCTGATGTCTTAAGGCTCCCAGGGGTTTTCAGCAAAGTGGCACGGCGTTTGCGATAAGGATTACAGCGCAGGCCTGGTCCTACAGGCTTCGCAAACAACAAATCCCTCCAGTGCAGGAGGGTTCGCAATTCAAGTGTCGTGGGCAATGGCGGATATTTGCCACACGGGACGATTGAGGAATTTTGCAATGACGACTCGTCAGCCAATCTACAAATCCCTGTATTTCCAGGTGATCGTTGCAATCGTTATCGGTATTTTGCTCGGTCACTTCTACCCGCAGACCGGCGTGGCGCTCAAGCCACTGGGTGACGGCTTCATCAAGCTGATCAAAATGGTCATCGCCCCGATCATCTTCTGCACCGTTGTCAGCGGCATCGCCGGCATGCAAAGCATGAAATCGGTCGGCAAAACCGGCGGCTACGCGCTGCTGTACTTCGAAATCGTTTCTACCATCGCACTGCTGATCGGCCTGATCGTGGTGAACGTTGTGCAACCGGGCGCCGGCATGCACATCGACGTGGCAACCCTGGACGCCTCCAAAGTGGCGGCCTACGTCACTGCCGGTAAAGACCAGAGCATCGTTGGCTTTATCCTCAATGTGATCCCGAACACCATCGTCGGCGCCTTCGCCAACGGCGACATCCTGCAAGTGCTGATGTTCTCGGTGATCTTCGGTTTCGCCCTGCATCGCCTGGGTGCCTACGGCAAGCCGGTGCTGGACTTCATCGATCGCTTCGCCCACGTGATGTTCAACATCATCAACATGATCATGAAGCTCGCGCCAATCGGTGCCCTGGGCGCCATGGCGTTCACCATCGGTGCCTACGGTGTAGGTTCCCTGGTGCAGTTGGGCCAGTTGATGATCTGCTTCTACATCACCTGCCTGCTGTTCGTGCTGGTGGTGCTGGGTGGTATCTGCCGCGCTCACGGTTTCAGCGTGATCAAACTGATCCGTTACATCCGTGAAGAGCTGTTGATCGTACTGGGTACTTCTTCCTCCGAATCCGCACTGCCACGCATGCTGATCAAGATGGAGCGTCTGGGCGCGAAGAAATCCGTAGTCGGCCTGGTGATCCCGACCGGCTACTCGTTCAACCTCGACGGTACCTCGATCTACCTGACCATGGCGGCCGTGTTCATCGCCCAGGCGACTGACACACACATGGACATCACCCACCAGATCACCCTGCTGCTGGTGCTGCTGCTGTCCTCCAAAGGTGCTGCTGGCGTGACCGGCAGCGGCTTTATCGTACTGGCTGCCACCCTGTCGGCTGTCGGCCACCTGCCGGTTGCCGGCCTGGCGCTGATCCTGGGTATCGACCGCTTCATGTCTGAAGCCCGTGCACTGACCAACCTGGTGGGTAACGCCGTTGCTACCCTCGTTGTGGCCAAGTGGGTCAAGGAACTGGACACCGACAAGCTGCAAAGCGAGCTGGCATCCGGCGGTACCGGTATCTCTGAAACCCGCGAAGTCGATGACCTGGGCGTGGCCGAAGGCCCAGCCCCTGTGATCAAGTAAACCGCTGATGGCGTGAAATCCGCGCCGACCGCTATCCGCAAACGCCCCGACTGGTTCGGGGCGTTTGCGTTTGTGCGGGATTACTTTTTTGCAATATTTTCACTTAGAGTCAGCGACTGATGAAATTCGCGCTACGCGGCATGTTCCAAACGCAGACTGGCAGGAGGATATATGGACAGTGTTGATTTGAATGTCCTGCGCAGCGTGCTCGAATGGCGCCGCGCCGGGCAGCAGGTGGTGTTGTATAGCGTTGTCCAGACCTGGGGCAGCGCGCCGCGTCCACCGGGCGCCATGTTGGCGTTGCGGGGGGATGGCGTGGTGATCGGCTCGGTGTCCGGCGGTTGCATCGAGGACGACTTGATCGCCCGCTTGCAGGATGGTCGCCTGAGGCACGACGGGCCGGCGGTGCAGTTGGTGACCTACGGCGTGACGCGCGACGAGGCGGCGCGTTTCGGCCTGCCATGCGGCGGCACCTTGCGCTTGACCGAGGAGCGGGTGCAAGACTGGGCCTGGGTCGCGCAGTTGCTGGAGCGTTGCGAGGCGCATGAAATTGTCGCGCGGGAACTGGACCTGGTCTCCGGCGAAGTCACGTTGAGCAGTGCGAACAAGACCGATGTAGTCACCTTCGATGGCGAACGCCTGCGGGCTATCTATGGCCCGCGCTGGCGCCTGCTGTTGATCGGTGCCGGGCAACTGTCGCGCTACGTGGCGGAAATGGCGCGTCTGCTGGATTTCGAAGTACTGATATGCGATCCGCGTAGTGAGTTTGTCTACGGCTGGGAAGAGCAGCACGGTCGCTTCGTGCCGGGTATGCCTGATGAGGCGGTGCTGAACATCCAGACCGACGAGCGCACGGCCATTGTCTGTCTGACCCATGACCCGCGCCTTGACGATATGGCGTTGCTGACGGCGCTGAACTCCAGTGCCTTCTACATCGGTGCGCTGGGTTCGCGGGTCAATAGCCAGACGCGTCGCGAGAACCTGGCGGCGCTGGGATTGTCGACTGACGCGATTGCGCGTTTACATGGGCCGATTGGCCTGCATATCGGCAGCCATACGCCGGCGGAGATCGCCTTGTCGTTGATGGCGGAAATTGTCGCGATCAAGAACGGCGTGACGCCGATGCAGAAAAAGCCCCTGCCGGTGGTTGCTGAGTAATGGTGACGGCGATTGTCTTGGCGGCGGGGCAGGGCAGCCGGTTCCGAGCCGAGGCGGGGGCTGACCAGGATAAGTTGCTCGCCGATTGCGTGGGCCGTGATGGCGTGATGCGGCCGGTGATCGAGCAGGTATTGGTGAATTTGCCGGATCGCCTGGTGGCGCGCTGGCTGGTGACCACGCCGGATCGAACGGAGGTCATTCGGTTGGCCGAAGCGTATGGCTGCCAGGTCTTGCTGTTGCAGTCAGCCGGCATGGGCGAGAGCATCGCCGCAGCCGTCGCGGCCAGTGTCTCGGCGGATGGCTGGCTGGTGGTCTTGGGGGATATGCCGTTTATCCAATCATCGAGCATTGAACGGGTGATTGACGTGCTGGAGGAGGATGGCATCAGCGTGCCGGTGCAGGCGGGTGACTATGGGCATCCGGTGGCCTTTGGTCGTGCTTTTGGTCCGGACTTGATGGCGCTGACCGGGGATCGTGGAGGCAAGCCATTGTTCGCACGTGCCAGGGTGCGGGAAGTGCAGGTGGAAGATGCGGGTGTTCTGTGGGATGTGGATCTGCCGAAACGGTTAATTTTTAACCCAGACTAAATTTGATCTTCGTTGTTTTCGAGATGATCTATAAAAAAGCCCCGCCTGATCACTCAGGCGGGGCTTTTTAGTGGCTGATGGAATCAGGCGAGGGGTTTAGGCTCGTGTTCTTCTTCCAGGGCCTTGTGCTCTACCACTGCTTCAGCAGCAGCGTGCTCAACCACGGTTTCAGCAACCGGGGCCGGTGCCTCGACAGCTTCGACTACGGCTGGAGCGGCAGCAGCAGCGGCAGCAGCTGCCTCAGCTTCCTTGCGACGACGACGCACTTCACGTGGGTCGTTCGGCGCACGGCCGTTTTCGGTCAGGGCGCTGGCTGGTGCGGCTTCTACCACGGGTGCTTCGGCAATCACCGGTGCTTCAACAACCACGGGCGCAGGCTCGACAGCTGGCGCAGGCTCGGCGACCACTGCTTCGGCAACCGGCGCAGGCGCTTCTTCTACCACCGGTGCAGGCGCTGGTGCTTCAACCGGGGCGGCAGGTTCGGCAGTCCACTGGAACGCGGTCTGTTCTTCGCGAACTTCACGCACCGCCGGGGTCGCTTCTTCGATTACCGGGGCTTCAGCAGCCGCTTCAACCACTGGCTGAGGCTCAACCACCGGAGCGGCTTCAACGGCAACCACTTCGGTTTCTGGCTGGGCGTCGCGGGTCGGTGCCACTTCCACTTCCGGAACCACTGGGGCTTCGACAGGGGTAGTTGCTTCAACGACCGGTGCTTCAACCGCTGGGGTCTCGGCAACTGGCGCTTCAACGGCAACGGTTTCTTCGACAGCGGCAGTCGCGCGTTCAGCCTGTTCGTGAGCCTGGGCTTCAGCAGGTGCGCTGATCACCGAGCTGGCAACCGCTGCGGTAACGGCCAGGCCGGCAGCCAGTTCGGCACCGGTCGGTTCGTGGGTGGCGGCTTCTGCGTTCTCGCCGGCCTCTTCCGAGCCTTCGATCACATTGCCGTTGGCATCACGCTGACGCTCACGGCGGTTGCTGCGACGACGCTGGCCACGGGAGCGGCGGCGTGGACGATCGCCTTCGGCGTTGTCCTGGCCGTCTTCCTGCAATTGCTCTTCGCCGGTCAGTACTTCTTCTTCGCTGGCGGCAGCGGCTTGCTCGGCACGTGGTTGACGCTCTTCACGCGGTGGGCGCGGCTGGCGCTCTTCACGTGGTGCACGCTCTTCACGCGGCTGGCGAACTGGACGCTCTTCAGCGGCAGCGGCTGCAACACCTGCAACGGCAGGGGCGGCATCCAATGGCTCGCGCAGTTCACGCACGCGTTCTTCACGCTCGCCACGCGGCTTGCGATCTTCACGCGGCGCACGTGGGGTGCGTGGTGCGCGCTCTTCACGCGGTGCACGTTCTTCACGGGCTACGGCCGGGGTTTCTTCACGCGCTTCGCGAGGTGCGCGCTCTTCACGTGGTGCGCGTTCTTCGCGAGGCGCACGTTCTTCACGCGGCTTGCGCTCTTCGTCACGGCGACCGTTGCGGTTACGGCTCTGCTGGCGACCGTTGCGACGCTCTTCGTTGCGCGCTGGGCGTTCGGTCGCAGGTTTTTCAACCACAACCGGTGCTGCAGGCTCTTCCTTGGTGGCGAACAGGCTGACCAGCGACTTCACCAGGCCCTTGAACAGGCTCGGCTCAGGCAGGGCGGCCGGTGCGGCAACCGGGGCAGCGGCTTCAACCGGCACCGGTGCGTTGGCACGGGCTGGCGCGGTCTTCACGGCGGCTTCCTGGCGCACCAGAGTACGGGTCGCGGCGGCTGGCTGGACTTCTTCCACTTCGGCAGCGGCAGCAGCGATTTCGTAGCTGGACTGGCCGCTGTGGGCTTCCGGGCTGTCGTCACGCAGGCGCTGTACTTCGAAGTGCGGCGTCTCGAGGTGATCGTTCGGCAGGATCACGATACGAGCACGGGTGCGCAGTTCGATCTTGGTGATCGAGTTGCGTTTTTCGTTGAGCAGGAAGGCTGCGACCGGGATCGGCACTTGCGCGCGGACTTCGGCGGTGCGGTCTTTCAGGGCTTCTTCTTCGATCAGGCGCAGGATCGCCAGGGACAGCGATTCAACGTCACGGATGATGCCGGTGCCGTTGCAACGCGGGCAGACGATGCCGCTGCTCTCGCCCAGGGATGGACGCAGGCGCTGACGGGACATTTCCAGCAGGCCGAAGCGCGAGATACGGCCGACCTGTACGCGGGCGCGGTCGGCTTCCAGGCATTCGCGGACTTTCTCTTCCACGGCGCGCTGGTTCTTGGCGGGGGTCATGTCGATGAAGTCGATCACGATCAGGCCGCCGATGTCGCGCAGGCGCAGCTGGCGGGCGATTTCTTCAGCCGCTTCCAGGTTGGTCTGCAGGGCGGTTTCTTCGATGTCGCTACCCTTCGTGGCGCGCGCCGAGTTGATGTCGATGGACACCAGGGCTTCGGTCGGGTCGATCACGATGGAGCCGCCGGAAGGCAGTTCGACCACACGCTGGAAAGCGGTCTCGATCTGGCTTTCGATCTGGAAACGGTTGAACAGCGGCACGCTGTCTTCGTACAGCTTGATCTTGCTGGCGTACTGCGGCATCACCTGGCGGATGAAGGTCAGGGCTTCGTCCTGGGCTTCGACGCTGTCGATCAGCACTTCGCCGATGTCCTGGCGCAGGTAATCGCGGATGGCGCGGATGATCACGTTGCTTTCCTGGTAGATCAGGAACGGCGCGGAACGATCCAGGGAGGCTTCTTTGATGGCGGTCCACAGTTGCAGCAGGTAGTCGAGGTCCCACTGCATTTCTTCGCTGCTGCGGCCCAGGCCGGCAGTGCGCACGATCAGGCCCATGTCGGCCGGTGCGATCAGGCCGTTCAACGCTTCACGCAGTTCGTTGCGCTCTTCGCCTTCGATGCGACGGGAGATGCCGCCGGCACGCGGGTTGTTCGGCATCAGCACGAGGTAACGGCCGGCCAGGCTGATGAAGGTGGTCAGGGCGGCGCCCTTGTTGCCACGTTCTTCTTTTTCGACCTGAACGATGACTTCCTGGCCTTCGCTCAGGACGTCCTTGATGTTTACGCGGCCTTCGGGGGATTTCTTGAAGTATTCGCGGGAGATTTCTTTGAGGGGCAGGAAGCCGTGGCGCTCGGAGCCGAAATCGACAAAGGCAGCCTCAAGGCTTGGTTCGATGCGAGTAATACGGCCTTTATAGATGTTGGCCTTCTTTTGCTCGCGTGCACCGGATTCGATGTCCAGGTCGTAGAGGCGTTGGCCATCTACCAGTGCAACACGCAACTCTTCGGGTTGAGTTGCGTTAATCAGCATTCTTTTCATGTTGTACCGTCGGTTTCCGGGCTGCCGGAAACGGCGTTCGGCACACACGACTTCTCACGGTCGGTGTCAGGTGCGTCAAGAGTGGTTGGCCACTCCAGTGTCCAGCAAAATCGGCCAATTGGGCCGGTATCGCGACGGACGCGTCCTGCTTGTTAGCGGTGGTGACAAAGGCACCACTTCAACAAAAGCTAAGGTCAGGAGGAGGAATCAACCGGCGACTGTGGACGAGATGAAGCGTCTAAATATAAGCCTAGTGCTACACGGTCCGACGGTTGTGCATCTCCACCCTACACGTATCCCTGATAATTCGGGTGCTGCCGCGCGCAGAATCCGCAGCGGGTTGGCATTTACCGTGTTCTCCAATGGGGAGTCCACGCTCATGGCTAAACAAGACTGAATGTGGGCGACTGCGCTCACACTCAGCTCTTAACAGGCGTTGTTTCCGAAGCATTCGCCGTGGTCCGGCTCAAGACTGACTGCACTTTGTGAACTGGCCGTAAATATCGGCGCAGAACGCGAGTATTCACTCTGCTTTCTGCACTCGCTTCAGGCCTCATGTCACCTGCGCTTGTTACAATCTCGAGCCTTCCAGGGTGGCGAAAGCCCCGTAGGACGGCCTCGCGTCCTGATGAATTGCGATGGTCAGGGCCGGCAGTTTGCCGCTAGTCCTCTGCCCAGGCCGCTTTTGGCGGCGTTCGCGACTATAGCAGCAATGATTAAGTGCTTCAATTCCATAAAAAATTGTTATCATCGCCGCCATGACGACTACCGCCCCCCAGACCCCCAGCGTCCAGCTGCTCGAGGTCTCGCCGGAATATGCCGGCCAACGCATCGATAATTTTCTCCTGGCCAGGCTCAAGGGTGTGCCCAAGACCTTGATCTACCGCATTTTGCGCAAAGGCGAAGTGCGCGTGAACAAGGGCCGTATCAAGCCTGAGTACAAGTTGCAGGCGGGCGATATTGTCCGTGTGCCGCCCGTGCGCGTGCCTGAACGCGATGAGCCCGTGCCATTGGCCCAGGGCCTGTTGCAGCGCCTTGAGGCATCGATTGTCTTCGAAGACAACAAACTGATCGTGATCAACAAGCCCTGCGGCATTGCGGTTCACGGTGGTAGCGGCCTGAATTTCGGCGTGATCGAAGCCTTCCGTCAGCTGCGCCCGGATTGCAAGGAGCTGGAACTGGTTCACCGCCTGGACCGGGACACCTCCGGCCTGTTGATGATCGCCAAGAAACGCAGCATGTTGCGCCACCTGCACACCGCCCTGCGCGGCGATGGTGTGGACAAGCGCTACATGGCGCTGGTGCGCGGTAACTGGGCCAGCTCGATCAAGAGCGTCCGCGCGCCGTTGCAGAAGAGCAACCTGCGCTCCGGCGAGCGCATGGTCGAAGTGGACGAGGAGGGCAAAGAAGCCCTGACTCTGTTCAAGGTGCTGCGTCGTTTCGGTGACTTCGCCACCATGGTCGAGGCCAAGCCGGTGACGGGGCGCACCCACCAGATTCGTGTGCACACCCTGCATGCAGGCCATTGCATCGCCGGCGATACCAAGTATGGCGACGAGGATTTTTCCAAGGAAATCCGTGACCTGGGCGGCAAGCGCCTGTTCCTGCACGCCTACATGCTCACCGTGCCGCTGCCTGACGGCGGCGAGCTGAAGCTGCAGGCGCCGGTGGATGAGATGTGGGCCAAGACCGTGGAGCGTTTGAGTGTCGCACCTTGACTACAAGCTACTGATTTTCGATTGGGACGGCACCCTGTGTAACTCCATCGGTCGGATTGTCGAGTCGATGCACGCAGCTTCGACCCGCTCGGGCTTCGACTTGTGCACTGACCTGGCGGTCAAAGGCATTATCGGCCTGGGCTTGCCTGAGGCGATCCGCACCTTGTACCCCGAGATCAGCGACGCTGAACTGGTGACGTTCCGCGAGCATTACGCGGATCACTACATTGCGCTGGAAGCCACACCTTCGCCGTTGTTCGAGGGTGTGTTGCCATCGCTGGAGGCTTTCCGCGCCCAGGGCTATCACCTGGCCGTCGCCACCGGCAAGGCCCGTCGCGGCCTGGATCGGGTGCTCAGCGCCCATGGCTGGGAAGATTATTTCGACATCACCCGTGCCGCAGATGAAACCGCGAGCAAACCTCACCCTCTGATGCTGGAGCAGATCCTTGCCCATTGCGGCGTGTCGCCGCGTGAGGCGCTGATGGTAGGAGATGCTTCCTTCGACCTGATGATGGCGCGCAACGCCGGCATGGACAGCGTGGCAGTCAGCTATGGCGCCCAGTCCGCCGAGGCGTTGCAGCAATACGAGCCGAGGATCACGATTGATCATTTTTCTGAATTGCAGGCCTGGCTCAGTCGGGCCCAATAAGTCTTTGCTGGGGTTGATGGCATGAGTGACGAGTGGAAAGCGCCTGAAAAGGCTGAAAGCGGTGACGACAAGAGCTGGAAGCTGCTGGAGAAGACGCTCCTGGCCAGCGTCCAGGAGCAACGCCGTGCACGGCGCTGGGGGATTTTTTTCAAGCTGCTGACCTTCACTTACCTGTTGCTGATGCTGGCGCTGTTCAGTCCGCTGATGGACATGGAAAAAAGCGCGACCCGTGGCGCCAACTACACCGCGTTGATCGAAGTGCGGGGAGTGATCGCCGACAAGGAGCCTGCCAGCGCCGACAATATCGTCAGCAGTCTGCGTGCTGCGTTTGAAGACCCCAAGGTCAAGGGCGTGATCCTGCGCATCAACAGCCCAGGCGGCAGCCCGGTGCAATCGGGCTATGTGTATGACGAGATTCGCCGCCTGCGCGGCCTGCACCCGGATATCAAGCTGTACGCGGTGATTTCCGACCTGGGGGCCTCGGGCGCGTATTACATTGCCAGTGCCGCCGACCAGATCTACGCCGACAAGGCCAGTCTTGTCGGCTCCATTGGTGTGACGGCGGCCGGCTACGGCTTTGTCGGTGCCATGGAGAAGCTGGGGGTTGAGCGTCGTACCTACAACTCGGGCGAGCACAAGTCGTTCCTTGATCCGTTCCAGCCGCAAAAGGCCGATGAAACCCAGTTCTGGCAGGGGGTGCTCGATACCACCCATCGCCAGTTCATCGCCAGCGTGAAGCAGGGGCGTGGGGATCGCCTGAAGGACAAAGACCATCCGGAGCTGTTCTCCGGGTTGGTGTGGTCGGGGGAGCAAGCATTGCCGCTGGGGCTGATCGATGGTTTGGGCAGTGCCAGTTCGGTGGCGCGGGATGTGGTCGGCGAGAAAGAACTGGTGGACTTCACCGTTGAAGAATCGCCGTTTGATCGTTTCTCCAAGAAGCTCGGCGCCAGCGTGGCTGAGAAGCTGACGCTGTACATGGGCTTCCAGGGTCCGGCACTGCGTTAATATCTCAAGTCTGTCGTAGATCAAAATGTGGGAGGGGGCTTGCCCCCGATAGCGGTGGATCAATCAATCCAAGGTTGGCTGACACACTGCTATCGGGGGTAAGCCCTCCCTTCCCATATTTGGTTTAGCAGTGTTCTTAAGGGATTTGCACGCCTTCGCTGAGCAGCATGTCCACCAGCCGAATCAGCGGTAAGCCGACCAGGCTGGTCGCGTCCGGCCCTTCGGTGGCTTGGAACAAACTCACACCCAACCCTTCCGCCTTGAAGCTGCCCGCGCAGTCATACGGCTGCTCGATCCGCAGGTAGCGCTCGACGCGCGCTGCATCCAGCTCGCGCATGTGCACGGTAAAGGGCACGCAGTCGACCTGGCAGTGCCCCGTCTCACTGTTCAACAGGGCCAGGCCGGTGAGGAAGCTGACACGCTTGCCACTGGCGGCCAATAACTGCTCGCGCGCATTTTCGAAGGTGTGAGGCTTGCCGATGATGCGGCCTTCCAGCGCGGCGACCTGGTCTGAGCCGATGATCAGGTGTCCCGGGTGGCTGGCGGCGAGGGCGCGGGCCTTTGCTTCGGCCAGGCGCTTGACCAGCTCGATGGCGGACTCATGTGCAGCATGGCTTTCGTCGATATCCGGCGAGCTGCAGATGAATGGCAGGTGCAGGCGGCTGAGCAATTCCCGGCGATAAACCGAGCTGGAAGCGAGTAATAAAGGCAGCATATACGTCTCCTCAAGGCAGCCGCCGATTCTAGCGGGGCGACCGGCCGACGCACAGGGCTGAATTTCCTTTGACATGGCTGGGTGCATCCCTATAATGCTGCGCCTATGTTGAATGACCCGATTCCACCTCACGTTGACCCGCGCAAATTGGCTGATCGTGGCACTTCCCTTCAAGGTGAGTTGCTGCTGGCCGATTTGGAGAGACTCTGCGACCCGCTTTCCGACACTGTCGGTACGGTGCAGGCCAAATTCGTTTTTGAACGAGATGAACGTAAATCTGTGGTAATTCACAGTTTTATCGACACCGAGGTCAAAATGGTTTGCCAGCGTTGTCTTGAGCTGGTCACCCTGCCGATTCACAGCGAGTGCAGTTATGCTGTGGTAAAGGAGGGTGCGAATACCCAGTCGTTGCCGAAAGGTTATGACGTGCTGGAACTGGGCGAAGATCCTTTGGATCTGCATGCACTGATCGAGGAGGAGCTTCTGCTCGCCTTGCCCATTGTGCCTGCTCATCATCCGGAAGAATGCCAGCAGCCGGCGGGTCTCGATGACGAGTCCGAACCGAGCGAGGACGAGGTAACGCGGTCCAACCCGTTCAGTGTATTGGCGCAGTTAAAGCGTGACCCAAACGTTTAGGAGTTAATCAATTATGGCTGTTCAGCAGAACAAAAAATCCCGCTCTGCCCGTGACATGCGTCGTTCCCACGATGCCCTGACGGCAAGCACTCTGTCTGTAGAAAAAACCACCGGTGAAATTCACCTGCGTCACCACGTATCGCCAGAAGGCGTATACCGTGGCCGTAAAGTGATCGACAAGGGCGCTGACGAGTAATCACTTGTCTGCTCAAGTCATCGCGATTGACGCAATGGGCGGGGACTTCGGTCCCCGCAGCATTGTTCAGGCCTGCATTGCCAGCCTGTCTGCCACGCCCTCGCTGCACCTGACCCTCGTCGGTCAATCCTCCCTCCTTGAAGAATTGATTGCCAGCCATCCGGCGGTGGATCGCGCGCGCCTGACGATTACGCCAGCCAGCGAAACCATCACCATGGATGAGAAGCCGGCGACGGCCCTGCGTGGCAAGCCTGACTCGTCGATGCGGGTGGCCTTGGAGCTGCTGCGTGATGGCAAGGTGCAAGCCTGTGTCAGCGCCGGCAACACTGGGGCGTTGATGGCGTTGTCGCGGCATGTGCTCAAGACGCTGCCTGGCATTGATCGGCCGGCAATGGTGGCGGCGATTCCGACGCAGAAGGGCTATTGCCAGTTGCTGGACCTGGGGGCGAACGTCGATTGCAGTGCCGAGCACCTGTTCCAGTTTGCCGTGATGGGCTCGGTGGCCGCCGAAGCGCTGGGCGTGGCCCGGCCGCGGGTGGCCTTGCTGAATATCGGCACCGAAGACATCAAGGGCAACCAGCAGGTCAAGCTTGCCGCCACCTTGCTGCAAGGTGCGCGAGGCCTGAACTACATCGGCTTTGTCGAGGGTGATGGGCTGTACCGGGGCGAGGCGGATGTGGTGGTGTGCGATGGGTTTGTCGGCAATATCCTGCTCAAGTCCAGCGAAGGCCTGGCGACCATGATCGCCTCGCGTATCGAGGCCTTGTTCAGGCGTAACCTGGTATCGCGCCTGGTGGGCGCCCTGGCGCTGCCGTTGATGCGTCGCCTGCAGGCCGACCTGGCCCCGGCGCGGCATAATGGTGCGAGCTTCCTGGGGTTGCAGGGCATCGTGGTGAAAAGCCACGGTTCGGCCGGGGTCGAAGGCTTCCAGAGTGCGATTGCGCGGGCGGTGATCGAGATCCAGGAAAACCTGCCGCAACGCTTGCACGGCCGTCTCGAGGACCTGTTGCCTTAGGCGAATCGGCCGGGGAATGCTTAAATGTGACCGGCCAGTTCAATTGACCATCCAATCTGTCAGTTTCGTGCGCTCCCACCGAGGAGCGACCATTTCCGACGACCAGATCATTAGGGGCTTGTTACATGTCTACATCCCTCGCATTCGTCTTTCCAGGGCAGGGTTCGCAGTCCCTCGGCATGTTGGCCGAGCTGGGCGCGCAATACCCGCTGATCCTGGACACGTTCAAGGAAGCTTCCGAGGCCCTGGGTTACGACCTGTGGGCGCTGACCCAACAAGGGCCGGAAGAGCAGCTCAATCAAACCGATAAAACCCAGCCAGCCATCCTGACCGCCTCGATCGCCCTGTGGCGCTCGTGGTTGGCCGAAGGCGGTGCGCGCCCGGCGTTCGTGGCCGGTCATAGCCTGGGCGAATACAGCGCCCTGGTGGCGGCGGGCAGCCTGACCCTTGCTGAAGCGGTCAAGCTGGTGGAGCGTCGTGGCCAGCTGATGCAGGAAGCCGTTCCGGCCGGGCAGGGCGGCATGGCCGCTATCCTGGGGCTGGACGATGCCGTCGTGATCGAAGCCTGCGCCGAAGCGGCCCAGGGCGAAGTGGTCAGCGCGGTAAACTTCAACTCCCCAGGCCAGGTGGTAATCGCCGGTGCCAGGGCGGCCGTCGAGCGTGCCATCGAAGGCTGCAAGGCGCGCGGTGCCAAGCGTGCATTGCCGTTGCCGGTGAGCGTGCCGTCGCACTGCGAGCTGATGCGCCCGGCTGCCGAGCGCTTTGCCGAGTCCATCGCTGCCATCAACTGGCAGGCGCCACAGATCCCGCTGGTGCAGAACGTCAGCGCGGCCGTGGCCGCCGACCTCGACACCCTCAAGCGCGACCTGCTGGAGCAACTCTACAAGCCTGTGCGCTGGGTCGAGTCGGTCCAGACCCTGGCCGCCAATGGCGCCACCGAGCTGGTCGAGTGCGGCCCGGGCAAAGTCCTGGCTGGCCTGAACAAGCGCTGCGCCGACGGCGTGTCGACTGCCAACCTCAATACCCCGGATGCCTTCGCTGCCGCTCGTGCGGCGCTGGCCTGATCCCCGAACTTAGGAGAAGCCTGCATGAGTCTGCAAGGTAAAGTTGCACTGGTTACCGGCGCGAGCCGTGGCATTGGCCAGGCCATCGCCCTGGAACTGGGCCGTCAGGGCGCCGTCGTGATCGGCACCGCCACTTCCGCTTCGGGCGCCGAGCGTATCGCCGCGACCCTGAAGGAAAACGGCGTTCAAGGCACCGGCCTTGAGCTGAACGTGACCAGCGATGAGTCCGTGGCTGCCGTACTGGCCGAGATCACCGCACAGTTCGGTGCGCCGGCGATTCTGGTGAACAACGCCGGTATCACCCGCGACAACCTGATGATGCGCATGAAAGACGACGAATGGTACGACGTGGTCGATACCAACCTGAACAGTCTGTTTCGCCTGTCCAAGGGTGTTTTGCGCGGCATGACCAAGGCGCGTTGGGGGCGAATTATCAATATTGGCTCCGTAGTGGGTGCCATGGGCAACGCAGGCCAAGTAAACTATGCAGCCGCCAAGGCCGGCCTGGAAGGTTTCAGCCGTGCATTGGCGCGAGAAGTCGGTTCGCGGTCGATTACGGTCAACTCGGTGGCCCCAGGGTTCATCGACACCGATATGACCCGCGAACTGCCGGAAGCACAGCGTGAAGGCTTGCTGACGCAGATTCCGCTGGGCCGTCTGGGCCAGGCCCAAGAGATCGCGAATGTGGTCGCTTTCCTGGCATCCGACGGTGCGGCATACGTGACTGGGGCTACAATCCCGGTGAACGGCGGGATGTACATGAGCTAAATTGTGACGGATCGCTTCAAAAAAATGTCATACGAGCTGTCTAAAATCCGTTATAAAGCTGCAACTTAATTTATAGGCAGGTGGTAAACCGGGTACAGGGTGAAGCTTTCAGTTGAAAAGCTGAAAAGGCTTTCTATACACTTACCCACTGGCCAGCTGCCTGAATTTGTCCATTAGGAGTTAAACAAGGTATGAGCACCATCGAAGAGCGCGTCAAGAAAATCGTTGCCGAGCAACTGGGCGTCAAAGAAGAAGAAGTGGTCAACACTGCTTCCTTCGTAGAAGACCTGGGTGCCGATTCCCTTGACACCGTTGAGCTGGTGATGGCTCTGGAAGAGGAATTCGAGACCGAAATCCCGGACGAAGAAGCTGAAAAAATCACTACTGTTCAAGCTGCTATCGACTACGTTACGAACCACCAGGCGTAATAGTTTGTAGTCGTCGCCTGCTGTTAGGGAAAAACCGCACTGCTGTAACGGCGTGCGGTTTTTTCTTTAGCGCTGATGAAAAGTAAGCTCTGAAGCAAAGTGTCGTCATTAGAAAAAGGAGAGTGCTGTGTCGCGTAGACGCGTCGTAGTCACCGGTATGGGTATGTTGTCGCCACTGGGTACGGATGTGCCGAGCAGTTGGCAGGGCATTCTGGCTGGCCGCAGTGGTATTGGTCTGATCGAACACACGGACCTTTCTGCCTATTCCACCCGTTTTGGCGGCTCGGTAAAGGGGTTCAATGTCGAGGAATATCTCTCGATCAAAGAGTCCCGCAAGCTCGACCTGTTCATTCAATACGGCCTGGCAGCCGGTTTCCAGGCAGTGCGTAACGCTGGCCTGGAAGTGACCGACGCCAACCGTGAGCGCATCGGCGTGGCCATGGGGTCGGGTATTGGCGGTTTGACCAATATCGAAGAAACCAGCCGCACGCTGCATGATTCCGGCCCTCGTCGAATTTCACCGTTCTTCGTGCCTGGCTCGATCATCAATATGATTTCCGGTTTCCTGTCCATCCACTTGGGCGCGCAGGGGCCTAACTACGCGATTGCCACCGCGTGCACCACGGGTACCCACTGCATCGGCATGGCGGCGCGTAACATCGCCTATGACGAAGCCGACGTGATGATCGCCGGTGGTGCTGAAATGGCCGCCTGTGGCCTGGGAATGGGCGGCTTTGGCGCCTCCCGTGCCCTGTCGACCCGCAATGACGAGCCGACCCGTGCCAGCCGTCCGTGGGACAAGGGCCGTGACGGCTTTGTACTGTCCGACGGCGCCGGTGCCCTGGTACTCGAAGAGTTGGAGCACGCCAAGGCGCGCGGTGCCACCATCTATGCCGAGTTGATCGGGTTTGGCATGAGCGGCGACGCCTATCACATGACCTCGCCACCGTCCGACGGTGCCGGCGCTGCAAGGTGCATCACCAATGCCTTGCGCGATGCCAGGGTCAATGCCGACCAGGTGCAATACATCAATGCCCATGGCACCTCGACCCCGACGGGCGACCTGGCGGAAGCCGAAGCCATCAAGTCGGTGTTCGGCGAGCACGCCTACAAGCTGGCGGTCAGCTCCACCAAGTCCATGACCGGCCACCTCTTGGGTGCGGCGGGCGCGGTAGAAGCGATCTTCAGCGTGATGGCCATCAAGGACCAGGTCGCTCCGCCGACCATCAACCTCGATGAGCCGGACGAAGGCTGCGACCTGAACTTCGTGCCGCATGAGCCGCAACAGATGCCGATCGACGTTGCGATCTCCAATTCGTTCGGCTTCGGTGGCACCAACGGTTCCCTGGTGTTCCGCCGGTTCGCCGAGTGATGCACAGCTGGGTCGACGGTCAGCCAGCGGACAGTGTCCCCCTGAAAGATCGCGGCCTGGCGTACGGTGATGGCCTGTTCGAGACCATCGCCGTCAAGGCCGGGCAGCCCGTGCTGCTTGACCGTCACCTGCAGCGCCTGGATGAGGGCTGCAGGCGTCTCGCTTTCGTTGTGGATCAGACGTTGGTCCGCAGCGAAGTGCAGGCCTATGCCGCCGCTCTCGGCGACGGTGTCCTCAAGCTGATCCTCACCCGCGGCGACAGCCTGCGCGGTTATGGCATCAACCCCGAGGCCCCGGTGCGTCGTATCTTGCAGGGCAATCCGCCTGCTACCTATCCCCAGGCCCATGGAACCGACGGTGTTCGTCTGTTTGCATGCGCCACCCGCCTGGCCGAGCAGCCGTTGCTGGCCGGTCTCAAGCACCTCAATCGCCTCGAGCAGGTGATCGCCCGTGCGGAATGGCAGGATGCCGAACATGCCGAAGGGTTGATGCTGGATATGTCCGGGCGTGTCATCGAAGGCGTATTCAGCAACCTGTTCCTGGTAAGTAATGGCTTGTTACTAACCGCCGATCTGAATCGTTGCGGCGTTGCAGGCGTCATGCGCGCCGAGATTCTGGCTCAGGCGAGCGCCCTGGGCATCCCGGTAGCCGTGGCTGACATCAGCCTCGAGCAATTGCGGGAGGCTGACGAAGTCTTTGTGTGCAACAGCGTTTATGGCATTTGGCCGGTGCGTGGGTGCGCTGCGATGAGCTGGTCGGTTGGGCCGCTCACCCGTAAACTGCAGGGCATTGTTCGCGCGCTATTGGATATTTGAGTTGATACGAAAACTGGTTGTACTGCTGCTGATCGGTCTGTTCTCGGCGGCTTTGCTGTTGGGGTTTTCCGCGTGGAAATATGACGCTGCCTTGAAGCAGCCGTTGAATCTGACCCAGGAGCAATTGCTCGATGTGCCGGCAGGGGCGACGCCCACCGGGACCTTCAATCGCCTGGAAGCCGATGGCGTGCTCGACGGCGCGTTCTGGCTGCGCCTGTATTGGCGCTTCAACCTCGACGGCCAACCGCTGCACAGCGGTGAATACCGCATGACCCCGGGCATGACCGCCGAAGGCCTGATCGGCCTGTGGCAGCGCGGCGAGGTGGTGCAATACAGCCTGACGCTGGTGGAGGGCTGGAATTTCCGCCAGGTGCGTTCGGCCCTGGCCAAGCATGAAAAGATCGTGCAGACCCTGGCGGGCCTGAGTGACAGCGAAGTGATGGACAAGCTCGGCCATCCTGGCGTGTTCCCCGAAGGTCGGTTCTTCCCGGATACCTACCGCTTCGTGCGCGGCATGACCGATGTCGAGTTCCTGAAGAAAGCCTATAACCGCCTGGATGATGTCCTCGCCCAGGAGTGGAGCAAGCGGGCCGCCGACGTGCCCTATACCGACCCCTATCAAGCCTTGATCATGGCCTCCCTGGTGGAGAAAGAGACCGGTGTGCCGGAAGAGCGCGGGCAGATTGCCGGGGTATTCGTACGCCGCCTGAAGATCGGCATGCTGCTGCAGACCGACCCCACCGTGATCTACGGCCTGGGCGAGCGCTACAACGGCAAGTTGACCCGTGCGCACCTCAAGGAAGCCAACCCTTATAACACCTACATGGTGGCCGGCCTGCCGCCGACTCCCATCGCCATGGTCGGCCGCGAGGCGATCCATGCCGCGTTGAACCCGGTGCCGGGCAGCAGCCTGTATTTCGTCGCTCGTGGCGACGGCAGCCATATTTTCTCCGATGACCTGGGTGCGCATAATGCCGCTGTGCGTGAGTTCCAGCTCAAGCGCCGTGCCGATTACCGCTCAAGCCCGGCACCGCTGGTAAAACCGCCGGAAGACCTGGCGCCGCCTGCTGATGCACCCGCCGAGCCCGCGCCGGATGACGCCGCGCCGCAAAGCCCGCAATGACTCTGACTAAGGACTGCCTGTGACTGGCTTGTTTATTACCCTGGAAGGCCCCGAAGGCGCCGGCAAAAGCACCAACCGCGATTACCTGGCCGGCCGCTTGCGCGCTGAAGGTGTCGAGGTGGTGTTGACCCGTGAGCCCGGCGGTACGCCACTGGCCGAGCGCATCCGTGACGTGTTGCTGGCCCCAGGCGAAGAACAGATGAACCCGGACACCGAGCTGTTGCTGGTGTTCGCTGCCCGTGCCCAACACCTGGCCGAGGTGATTCGTCCGGCCCTGGCCCGCGGTGCCGTGGTGATCTGCGACCGTTTTACCGATTCCACGTATGCCTACCAGGGCGGTGGCCGGGGTTTGTCCCTGGCGCGTATCGCCACCTTGGAAACCTTTGTGCAGGGTGATCTACGTCCCGACCTGACCCTGTTGTTCGACCTGCCGGTGGCAGTGGGCATGGCCCGCGCCAGCGCCCGTGGGCGTCTCGACCGTTTCGAACTGGAAGGCCAGGGGTTTTTCGATGCTGTGCGCAGCGCGTTTCTCAAGCGCGCCCAGGCTGAACCGGCGCGCTACCACCTGCTGGACGCGGCCCAGCCGTTGACGCAGGTGCAGCAGGCCATCGACGCCCTGTTACCCAAGCTGTTGGAGCGCGCCCGTGGCTGAAGCCTACCCATGGCAGGACGGTCTTTGGCAGCAGTTGGCCGGCCGTGCCCAGCACGCCCACGCCTATCTGCTGCACGGGCCGATCGGTATTGGTAAGCGCGATCTGGCTGAGCGACTCATGGCCAGCCTGCTGTGCCAGCGCCCGGTCAACCTTGAAGCTTGCGGCGCGTGCAAATCCTGCCTGTTGCTCAAGGCCGGCAGCCACCCGGACAACTACCTGCTCGAACCCGAGGAAGCCGATAAGGCGATCAAGGTCGACCAGGTGCGTGACCTCGTCAGTTTCGTGGTGCAGACCGCGCAGATGGGGGGGCGCAAGGTGGTGTTGATCGAGCCGGTGGAGGCGATGAACATCAACGCCGCCAATGCCTTGCTCAAGAGCCTGGAAGAACCCTCCGGCGACACGGTGCTGTTGCTGGTGAGCCACCAGTCCAGCCGCTTGTTGCCGACCATTCGCAGCCGTTGCGTACAGCAGGCCTGCCCGTTGCCCAGCGAAGCCATGAGCCTGCAATGGCTGGCGAAGGCGCTGCCGGATTGCTCCGCAGAGGAGCGGATCGAGTTGCTGACCCTGGCGGCCGGTTCCCCGCTGGCGGCCGTCAAGCTGCAAGCCCAAGGTGTGCGTGAGCAACGCGCCCTGGTTGTGGATGGGGTGAAAAAACTGCTCAAGCAAGAGCTGTCCGCCACCCAGTTGGCTGAAAGCGCCTGGAAGGACATTCCCTTGCTGCTGCTGTTCGACTGGTTCTGTGACTGGTCGAGCCTGATCCTGCGCTACCAGTTGACCCAGGATGAAAACGGCCTGGGCCTGCCGGACATGCGCAAGGTGGTGCAATACCTCGCGCAGAAAAGTGCCCAGGACAAGGTGCTGACTATCCAGGACTGGATCCTCGCCCAGCGCCAGAAGGTGCTCGGCAAGGCCAACCTCAACCGCGTGCTGTTGCTTGAAGCGCTGCTGGTGCAGTGGGTCGGCTTGCTCGGCCGGCGTTAATTTCCGTGGCCGACGGGTGTATCGTTGGCCAGACACTTTCCGTGACCTAAGTCGTAATTTCCTATGCTTGTAGATTCCCATTGCCACCTTGATCGCCTTGACCTCGCCCAGCACGGCGGCTCCCTGGATGCTGCCCTCGACGCTGCACGCCAGCGTGGGGTAGGGCATTTCCTGTGCATTGGCGTCAGCGCCGACAATGCTGCCGACGTCAAAGCCCTGGCCGAGCGTTATGCCGATGTGGATTGCTCGGTGGGTATCCACCCACTGGACCTAAAGCCCGGCGAAGCCCCGGCCCTCGACTGGCTGCTGGGCGAGCTCAATCACCCGCGGGTGGTGGCCATTGGCGAAACCGGCCTGGACTACCATTACGAGCCGGAAGCCGCCGAGTTGCAGCAGGCCTCGTTTCGCCTGCATTTACAGGCCGCCGGGCAAACCGGCAAGCCGGTGATCGTCCACACCCGTGGTGCCCGTGCCGACACCCTGGCCCTGCTGCGCGAAGCCGCGTTGCCCCAGGCCGGCGTGTTGCATTGCTTTACCGAGGATTGGGACATGGCCAGGGCCGCACTCGACCTGGGGTTCTATATTTCCCTGTCGGGCATTGTCACTTTCCGCAATGCCGATGCCCTGCGCGACGTGGCGCGCCAAGTGCCAGCCGACCGCCTGCTGGTGGAAACCGATTCGCCGTACCTGGCGCCGATTCCCCATCGTGGCAAACCGAACCTGCCCGAATATGTACGGGATGTGGCGGACTACCTGGCGATGCTGCGCGGTGAGTCCTATGAGCGCTTTGCCGAGCAGACCACCGAGAACTTCAAGCGCCTGTTCCCGCTGGCCCACGTTGCTGCATGACACGACTGAATCGCAGGCAAAAAAAACCCGGGTTCTGGGGGGTGAATCCGGGTTAAGACCATTAGGAGTAAAACAAGGGCACACAGTCCGTCGGTACCCAGGTCGGCGCTTCACTTGGGGGAGATGTCACGCCGACAGTTCAAGTATTGATCAGTATCTGATTCAGTCCAGTCGCGACTGATCGTTTTTTAAACAGATTTGGAATACATGCGCTTCGCTTGAGTTCTCATTGGGCGGGTGCACGGGTGCAGTTGTTGCGTATTATTTCTGACTGATAGGCATGAAAACGTTGGCGCCTTGAAAGTAAAGTGCAGGGCGGGTTCACATAGACGTTGCCCAACGACCGTTCAGTCGGGATAATCCCTCGCACTGGGTAAATCGTATCGCCATGTATTCGTGGCCCTGCGCAGCCCTCCCTATTCCGACCTTTGCAGACCTCTTCCTCATGCACAAAGAACCCCGTAAGGTCCGTGAGTTTCGCCGCCGTGAGCAGGAAATTCTCGACACCGCACTCAAGTTGTTCCTCGAACAAGGCGAAGACAGCGTCACCGTCGAGATGATCGCGGATGCCGTGGGTATCGGCAAAGGCACGATCTACAAACACTTCAAGTCCAAGGCCGAGATCTACCTGCGCCTGATGCTCGACTATGAGCGCGACTTGAACGAGCTGCTGCATTCGGCCGATGTCGACAAGGACAAGGAGGCCCTGTCCCGCGCCTACTTCGAGTTCCGCATGCGCGACCCGCAGCGCTACCGCCTGTTCGACCGCCTGGAAGAGAAGGTGGTCAAGGGCCATCAAGTGCCGGAAATGGTCGAGGAACTGCACAAGATCCGCGCCTCGAACTTCGAGCGCCTGACCCTGCTGATCAAGGGCCGCATCAGCGAAGGCAAGCTTGAAGACGTACCGCCGTACTTCCACTACTGCGCCGCCTGGGCCTTGGTGCACGGCGCCGTGGCGCTGTACCACTCGCCGTTCTGGAGCAATGTGCTGGAAGACCAGGAAGGTTTCTTCCAGTTCCTGATGGATATCGGTGTGCGCATGGGCAACAAGCGCAAGCACAGCAGTGAGCCGGCACTGGTTGAAGCGGCCCCCGTCGAAACCCCGGCCACGTAATGATTTACTGCCAGGCGCAGTAACCCAGGAATATACTCAGGCAAGGATCTTGCTAAAAGCTGATTTATCAGTCAGTTTTTAGCGCGCCCGAATCATCCTCTGCCGGAGTGATCCATGATCGTTGATCGTCAAGGCAGGCGTTTTCGCAATTTGCGGATCAGCCTGACCTCAGCCTGCAATTACGCGTGTACCTACTGCGTGCCGAACGGCAAGCGGCTGGTGGCTGCCCAGGACGAACTCTCGGCCGAGGCCATGGCCCGTGGCGTGGCCTACCTGATCGAGGCCGCGGGCATCGACCGCTTGCGCATCACCGGTGGCGAGCCGCTGGTCAGCCCCAAGCTGGAAGCCTTCATGGGCGCGGTGGGGGGCATGGGCCTCAGCGATATCAGCCTGACCACCAACGGCCAGTTGCTGGCGCGCAAACTGCCGCTGCTGGTGGATGCCGGGATTCGGCGTATCAATGTTTCCCTCGACACCCTGGATGCCGACGCCTTCCGCAGCATCGCCCGTGGCGGCGACTTGGCCACCGTGCTCGATGGCATGGACCAGGCACGTGCTGCCGGGATCAAGATCAAGGTCAACATGGTGCCGTTGCGCGGCCAGAACCTCGACCAGGTGATGCCGCTGCTCGACTACTGCCTGGAGCGTGGCTACGAGCTGCGTTTTATCGAGTTGATGCGCATGGGCCACCTGGCCAAGGACTCCAATGCCTTCCTGCAGCAGTTCGTCAGCCTGCAACAATTGCTCGGCCTGATCGGCGAACACCACGAATACCTGCAAGCCAACGCTCCCGTGGATGCCACGGCGGTACGCTACGAAGTGCCGGGCAAAGGCTTCTTTGGCGTGATCGCCAACGAAAGCGTGCCGTTCTGCCGCACTTGTTCACGGCTGCGCTTGTCGTCGACCGGCTGGCTGCATGGCTGCCTGTCGTCGAGCAACCGTCACTATGTCGGCGACCTGTTGGACAAGCCTCGCCACCAGGCGCTGCCGGCCCTGCAAGGCCTGCTGATGAAGGCCTTGGGGGACAAGCAGGAAGTGGCTTTCTCCGGCGGCGCGACGGTCATGAAGATCATCGGCGGATAATGCTTTCCCAAGATTAAACATCATCCAATGTGGGAGGTCGCAAGCCCCCTCCCACATTTAGTTCTGCGTTGTTTCCAAATGGCGCGGATTCTGCATCTCGTGTCCATTCGCCGGTTTTCCGTCACCGGCTTCTGGAGGATTAGGATGCGTAGTCTGGTTTTGTTGCTGGCGTCGTTGACGCTGAGTGGTTGCATGACCGTCAGCGATATGGCCGAAGGCACCCGTTATCAGATGAGCGACGCCGGGTTGCTGGACCACAGCGATACTCGTCGGACTGCCTCGGTGCGCATACAGCCGGATTCCTTTGTCTTTATCGCCCAGGGTGCATTTGTACCGCCCGGCAGCGCCTACCCGCGGCCGAATGTGGTGGCCGAGGAAGCCTTCAACGGTTTCGTCGAATACTTTCCCATGGTGCGCCGCGCTCGTCAGCCGGAAGGCCTGGAGCAGGCGATGGCCGAGGCCCGTGCGGCGGGTGCCCACTACCTGCTGTACTGCCGTTTCGCCAAGGCCGATGACCGTATCGGCAACGCCGACGAATGGGCTGATCAAGAGGCGCTGGACCGGCTTGGCCTGGACAACGGGGTAATCCAGATCATGTTGATCGAGACCAGCACCCAGTATTTGATTGATACTGCACGTATACGCAGTCGTGGCGGTTTACTGACGTTCCACGACAACAAGCCAGAAGACCTGATTGCCCGCCCCTTGGCGCAGTACGCCCGAGGCCTGCTGGGCATGGGCGATCAGTAACACCAAGGAGAACACCATGACCGATTCCGCCAAGGCCAACGATCTGTTGGCTCAATTGCCCAAGGGCAAGGGACCGGCGCCGGTGCATCTGTGGAACCCGGATTTCTGCGGCAACATCGACATGCGCATCGCCCGTGACGGCACCTGGTTCTACCAGGGCACGCCGATCGGGCGTAAGCCGATGGTCAAGTTGTTCTCTACTATCATCCGCCGCGATGGCGATGATTACTTCCTGATCACCCCGGTGGAAAAAGTCGGTATCACCGTCGATGATGCGCCCTTTGTCGCGGTTACCCTCGACGTCGAAGGGCAGGGCGAAAGCCAGGTGCTACGTTTCACCACCAACGTCGACGAGCAGGTGGCAGCCGATATCGAGCATCCACTGCGGGTGGTGATCGACCCCGTCACCCAGGAACCGTCCCCCTATCTGCGGGTGCGTACCAACCTCGAAGCCCTGGTGCATCGCAATGTGTTCTACCAATTGGTGGAGTTGGCAGTGAGCCGCCCGATCAATGGTCAGAACTGGCTTGGCGTATGGAGCGGCGGCGAGTTTTTCCGTATTGGCCTGGAGCCGTGAAGCCGGTTTTTTCATCTCCCTGAAATAATTCCCTTGCTGCAAATGGCCGCTTTCGGTTATCAATTTGTACATGATTAGACATGTCCGATTTGATAAGAAAAAACGCGTCGTCGACGAGCTCATCCGCCGTATCGAGGGAGGGGTGATGGCCGACGGTTTCCTGTTGCCGGGCGAGCATCAACTGGCTGAAGAGTTTGCGGTCAGCCGGGGCACGCTGCGTGAAGCCCTCGCCGAACTCAAAAGGCGCAATTACATCGCGACCCAGAGCGGCGTGGGCTCCATCGTCACATTTGATGGCATGGCGCTGGATCAAACCAGCGGTTGGGCCCAGGCCCTGGCGGACACCGGGGCCTTGGTGACCACCGATATTCTGCGCCTGGAAGCAGTGACGCGCGCCGATCTGTTCAGTCGCTTCGGCACCGACCAATTCATCGCCCTCGACCGCCGTCGCCGCACGACTGATGGCACGGCCGTTTCCCTTGAGCGCTCGCTGATGCCCGCGTCCGGTGGCCTGGAAAGCCTGCCGCGCGTTGGGCTGATCGACAATTCCCTGACCATCACCCTGGCAGCCTACGGTTACGTCGGTGCCGAAGGTGACCAATGGATCGGCGCCGAGCCCCTCAGCGATGAAGACGCCGAGCTGCTTGGCCGCCCGGTGGGCACGGTGTTCCTCAAGGCCTCGCGCACCACCTACGATCGTCGTGAGCGCTTCATGGAGTACGTCGAAAGCCTGCTCGACCCTCTGCACTTTCGCCTGCACCTGCAGTTTGGATCTTCGAAATGACCCCCAATACCCGCGCCCTCGGCGCTTTCTACGGCCTGGCGTTGGGCGATGCCCTGGGCATGCCCACCCAATCCCTGAGCCGTGAGCACGTGCAACAGCGCTTTGGTGCCATTACCGGCCTGGAAGATGCCGACGCCGACCAACCCATCGCGCCCAATATGCCGGCGGGCTCCATCACCGATGACACCGAGCAAGCGATCCTGGTGGGTGAGCTGCTGGTCGAGGGCCGAGGCAAGATCGACCCCGCCGTGCTCGCCCGGCGCCTGATCGATTGGGAAGCGGTGATGCGCGCCAAGGGCTCCCAGGATCTGCTCGGCCCGTCGACCAAGCGTGCAATCGACATGATCCTCAACGGCCATACCCCGGAAGAATCCGGGCGCTACGGCACCACCAATGGCGCCGCCATGCGCATCACTCCCGTCGGGATCGCCGCCAATGTCAGCGACCCGGCGCGATTTATCCAGGCGGTGATCCAGGCCTGCCAGGTCACCCACAACACCACCCTGGGCATCTCCAGCGCAGCGGCAGTGGCGGCGGTGGTGTCCGCGGGCATCAACGGTGTGGACTTGGGTGAAGCCTTGAATATCGGCACCCAGGTGGCTCAACAGGCGGAAGGCCATGGCCATTGGATTGCCGGCGGGCGCATCTCCACCCGCATCAGTTGGGCGCGCACCCTGAGCGTCGGCAGCGGCGACACAGCCCTGTTCGCCGACCTGCTGTATGAATTGATCGGCACCTCCGTCGCCTCCCAGGAGTCGGTGGTGGTGTCGTTTGCCCTCGCCCAGCAAGTGGCGGTGGGGGCCATGAACGCGTTCGAAGCCCTGTGCCTGGCTGCCAGCCTGGGCGGCGATACCGACACGATTGCCGCGATGCTCGGCGCGATGCTCGGTGCCTGCCTCGGCCTGCAGTGCTGGCCCGAATCGATGATCGAACAGGTCAAGCAGGTCAACGGCCTCGATCTGCAGCCGTTGGTTCAAGGCTTGCTCGCATTGCGCTGAGTCAGGAAGACCGCGTATCCGCCACAACCACAACAATACAGGCACCAGGAGCACCACTCATGAGCAGCACTTCTTCCGGCCAAAGCGCCGGGCAATTGGAAACCCGCGGTATCGAACCGGTCCCTGAAGGCGAGTGCAACGGCCATCCACTGCAACTGTTCTGGGTGTGGTTCGCCGCCAATATCAGCATCCTCGGCCTGCCCCTCGGCGCCACCCTCGTGGCGTTTCGCGGCCTGGCCATCTGGCAGGCGATCATCGTCGCGATCCTCGGCGCTGCCGGCTCGTTCGCCGTGGTGGGCATCATCTCTATCGCCGGCCGTCGCGGCCGTGCCCCCAGCCTGACCTTGTCCCGCGCCATCTTCGGCGTGCGCGGCAATATTGGCCCGACGCTGGTGTCGTTGATGTCGCGCCTGGGTTGGGAAACCGTCAACACCACCACGGCGGCCTTCGTGTTGCTGTCGTTGTGTTCGATTCTGTTCGGCTCTGCGGTGGAAGCGAAAAGCGCACCGGTCCTCACCCTGATCTTCATCGGCATTTTCGTGTTGCTGACCTTGGCCGTATCGGGCCTGGGCCACGCCACCTTGCTGGTGATCCAGAAGTGGGCCACCTACGTGTTCGGCGCGTTGAATATCCTGGTGGGCGGTTTCCTCTGCGCCACCATCGACTGGAGCGCGGTGTTCAACGCCACCCCGGCTCCTCTGAGCGCGATGATCATCGGCGTCGGTACCATGGCCGCCGGTACCGGTATCGGCTGGGCCAACGCCGGTGCCGACATGTCGCGCTACCAGCACCGCAGCGTCACGGCCGTGCGCCTGGTGGCGTCGGCGGCATTTGGTGCAGGCATTCCGCTGGTGTTGCTGATTACCCTTGGCGGCCTGCTGTCGGTCGGCAACAACGACCTGGCCGCGGCCACTGACCCGATCATCGCGATCCGCGACATGCTGCCCACCTGGATGGCGGTGCCGTACCTGATCACCGCGTTTGGCGGGCTGCTGCTGTCGAACAACCTGTCGGTGTATTCGGCCGGCCTGACCACCTTGACCCTCGGCCTGAAGGTCAAGCGCGTGCATGCGGTGATCGTCGACATCGTGGCGATCTTCGCCGGTTCCATCTACTTCATGCTGATCGCCGACAGTTTCTACGGCCCGTTCATCACCTTCATCTCGTTGCTGGCGGTGCCGATCACCGCGTGGGTGGGGATCTTCGTGGTTGACCTGATCCATCGTCACTACTACAGCCCCAAGGACCTGCTGGACGTGAGCCCGAGCAGCGCCTACTGGTATCGCGGCGGTGTGGAATGGCGTGCCTTCGGCGCCTGGGCCGTGGCCATCGTGCTGGGTTTCAGCTTCACCACCATCGGCACCACCGCCGAGAATATCTGGTTCGCCGGGCCGTTGTCCGACTCCTGGCTGGGCCACAATGGCCTGGGCTGGATCGTCACTTTCCTGGTCGCCGGTGGGATTTATGCGGTACTGGGCGGCGCGGCTGACCGTCGTCCGGCGTTGGTAGAGAGCCCTAATGTCTAGATTGCTGCACACCGGCCAGGTCATCGTCGACCTGGTCATGGCCCTCGACACCTTGCCTGCGACCGGCGGCGACGTGCTGGCCAAGTCCGCCAGCTTCGAAGCCGGCGGGGGCTTCAATGTGATGGCGGCGGCGCGGCGCAATGGCTTGCCGGTGGTCTATCTGGGCCGTCACGGCACTGGCCGCTTCGGAGACCTGGCCCGCGCGGCGATGCAGGCCGAGGGCATTGAAATGGCCCTGGCAGCCAGCAGCGCAAAGGACACTGGCTTGTGTGTGTCCCTGACCGAAGCCACGACCGAGCGCACGTTCATTTCCCATATCGGCGTCGAGGGTGAACTCAGCCAGGAGGATTTGACCGCCGTCGCAGCGCGCGCCGACGACTACGTCTACGTCAGTGGCTACAGCCTGCTCCTGGAAGGCAAGGCCCAGGCGCTGATCGATTGGCTGCTGGCACTGCCCCGGGAAGTCGTGGTGGTATTCGATCCGGGGCCACTGGTCAAAGCGCCGGATTCGGCCTTGATGGGTGCGCTGTTGCCACGTATCGATATCTGGACCAGTAATGGTCCTGAGGCCTTGGCGTTTACCGGCGCGGCGACCATCGCTGCCGCATTGCCCGCGCTTAATCAGTACCTGCCCGCCGAGACGCTGCTGGTGGTGCGGGACGGGCCGAATGGCTGCTGGGTGGGGCGTGCGGGTCAGATCGAGCATGTACCCGGCTTCAAGGTGCAGGCGGTGGACAGCAATGGCGCGGGGGATGCGCATGCAGGAGTGTTTATTGCGGGGTTGGCGGCGGGTTTGAAACCAGCGGCGGCAGCACGGCGGGCGAATGCAGCGGCAGCCTTGGCGGTGACGCGTTGGGGGCCGGCAACTTCCCCAGGCAGCGCCGAAGTCGACGTATTACTCACCGAATAAGCGCGGAAAAAATGTGGGAGGGGGCCTCCCACATTGGGTTTTGCATGAGGGCTACTGGCGCGTCTCACCTTCAAGCTTGCGCGCTTCATCTACACCTGACGCCGTCAACTTGATCGGCAGATTCAGCGAGTATTCACCGGCGTCGTCGGTGGTCACATGCCCATCCTTGATCAACCCGCGGTCCTGCAGAAATGCCAACGCACTGGCGACCACTTTCTCTCCGCGGTAGTTATCCAGCACCTCCTTGCCCAGCCCCTGGGGATGAGCGTGCAGCAGGCGGGTGAGGACTTCTTTTTCAAGGTCTTTATCGACGTTCATGCGTACCTCTTCATTGGGGAATGATCGGGTGTTGCGATTGTGTGTGAAGCGTTAAGGCGCAGGCTGTTTCGGCGCGCCCGGCAGGTTCGAGTCATCGCCTTTATTGATCTTCGGCTCATTCACCGAAGGACCCATTTTGCCGTTGCCGACGGCAGCGGGAGCCTGGCGTTGGGTATCGTGGCCCTGGGTATGCGGGTCGGCACCATTGGTGTTATCGATGACCGCGCCGCCGTTGGTGTCCAGGCCGGTGCCCATGGATTTCTGCGATTCCGTGGTGGCGTCCGGGTTGGTAGGACCGGTGGACGACGTGGCAGCGAAACCACTCAGCGAAACCGAAGACAACAGGCCGGCAAATGCGAGGGCGGCAAACTTGGAATGCTTCATGAGGGTGTCTCCATATGATTGATGTCCTTACCCTCTATTGGTCAGTTGTGCCTTGATGATCGTGCCTGGGTGGCGACGAACGGTGCCGTGGCACCTGTAAGATTTTGTGTGTCGGCTGCCGGGTTCCCCATAAATTGCACTGCAATCAGTCATCAAAGCGCCTTAGTATGTGTGCTTTGAAATTGCCAAGGCTCGCCCATGACCATCGAGATTCGCCCCGCCGTGCCCAGCGATGCTGCGCAGATCCTGACTTTCATCACCGAACTCGCCGAGTACGAGAAAGCCCGGCATGAAGTGATCGCCAGCGTGGTGGATATCCAGCGCAGCCTGTTCAGCGAGGGCGCCACGGCCCATGGCCTTATCTGCTCGCGGGATGGTTTGCCGATTGGGTTTGCGGTGTTCTTTTTCAGCTATTCCACGTGGCTGGGCAGCAACTGCCTTTACCTCGAAGACCTGTACATCAACCCGGAACAACGTGGCGGCGGGGCGGGCAAGAAGCTGTTGCGCCACTTGGCGAAGATTGCCTTTGATAACGGGTGCGCGCGCTTCGAGTGGAGCGTACTGGACTGGAACGAGCCGGCGATTGCCTTCTACAAATCCATCGGTGCCCAGCCGCAGGAGGAGTGGGTGCGTTATCGCATGGAAGGTGATGCGCTGCGGGACTTCGCCCTCGGCTGAAGCCACCTTCTTGAACACACTGTAGATCAAATGTGGGAGGGGGCTTGCTCCCGATAGCGGTGAATCAGTCAGCCTTTCTGTAGCTGACGTGCCGCTATCGGGAGCAAGCCCCCTCCCACATTATTTTTTGATTTTGCTCACTATATGGGATGCAAATTTATATATTGAGATATTTCAAATGATGGGTTTATAGTCGTCTGCATCAGCACTCACTGCCAAAAATAAAACAGGTGAAGCGATGCAGCCCCAACCGTTGTCATTACCCGCCGTGCCCGAGCCAACCTACGGCGAGCGCCTGAAGAACAAGGTGGTGATCATCACCGGCGCCGCTCAGGGCATTGGTGAGGCGATCGTCGCGTGTTTCCAGGCCCAGCAGGCGCGCCTGGTGATCGCCGATATCCAGGGCGACAAGGTCGAGAAAGTCGCTGCCCACTGGCGCGAACGCGGCGCCGAGATCTACGCCCAACCCGTCGATATCACCTGCAAAGCGCAATGGCTGGCGCTGGTCAATGTGGCCATTGAGCGCTTCGGCCGGGTGGATGTGCTGGTCAACTGCGCCGGGGTCAACGTGTTCCGCGACCCGTTGGAGATGAGCGACGAAGACTGGCGCCGTTGCTTCGCCATCGACCTCGACGGCGCCTGGTACGGCTGCCGCACGGTGTTGCCGCACATGATCGAGCAGGGCATCGGCAACATCATCAATATCGCCTCCACCCATTCCAGTCACATCATTCCCGGTTGTTTCCCTTACCCGGTGGCCAAGCATGGCCTGCTCGGCCTTACCCGCGCCCTGGGTATCGAATACGCGCCCAAGGGCATCCGCGTGAATGCCATCGCTCCTGGCTATATCGAGACCCAGCTCAACGTCGACTACTGGAACGGTTTCCCCGACCCCCACGCCGAACGCCAGCGCGCGTTCGACCTGCACCCGCCCAAGCGCATCGGCCAGCCCGTCGAGGTGGCGATGACGGCGCTGTTCCTGGCGACCGACGAGGCGCCCTTTATCAATGCCACCTGCCTGATGATCGATGGCGGGCGGTCGGTGATGTACCACGACTAGAACTTGCCACTCCCAATAACAACAAGAGGTGCCGTTCATGAAAAAAGCAATACGCGTACTGGCAGCTGCCGCCGTGCTCAGTGGCCTCAGTACTTTCGCATTTGCCGAGGAAGTGAAGATCGGTTTCCTGGTCAAGCAGGCCGAGGAACCGTGGTTCCAGACCGAATGGGCCTTCGCCGAAAAAGCCGGCAAGGAACATGGCTTTACCGTGATCAAGATCGCCGTGCCCGATGGCGAGAAAACCCTCTCGGCCATCGACAGCCTGGCCGCCAACGGCGCCAAGGGCTTTGTGATCTGCCCGCCGGACGTGTCCCTGGGCCCGGCCATCGTCGCCAAGGCCAAGGCCAACGGCTTGAAAGTGATTGCCGTGGATGACCGTTTTGTCGACGCCAAGGGCAACTTCATGGAGGACGTGCCGTACCTGGGCATGGCCGCGTTTGAAGTGGGCCAGAAGCAAGGCGCCGCCATGGCCGCCGAAGCGAAAAAACGTGGTTGGGTCTGGAAGGACACCTACGCGGTGATCAACACCTTCAATGAACTCGACACCGGCAAGAAACGCACCGACGGCTCGATCAAATCCCTCGAAGAAGCCGGTATTCCCAAGGACCACATCCTGACGGCTGCACTGAAAACCCTCGACGTCCCCGGCAGTATGGACGCCACCAACTCGGCCCTGGTCAAGCTGCCCAGCGGTGCGAAAAACCTGATCATCGGCGGCATGAACGACAACACCGTGCTCGGCGGCGTGCGCGCCACCGAAAGCGCCGGCTTCGCTGCGGCCAATGTGATCGGTATCGGCATCAATGGTACCGACGCCATCGGCGAACTGAAGAAGGCCAACAGCGGCTTCTTCGGCTCGATGCTGCCGAGCCCGCACATCGAGGGCTACAACACTGCGTTGATGATGTACGAGTGGGTTACCAAGGGCACCGAGCCGCCTAAATACACGGCCATGGATGAAGTGACCCTGATCACCCGTGCCAACTTCCAGGAAGAACTGACCAAGATCGGGCTGTGGAAATGACGGCGGCGGCCCTGCGTTTCGACGCTATCGGCAAAACCTTTCCCGGGGTCAAGGCGCTGGACGGCATCAGCTTCACCGCCCACCCGGGGCAGGTGCACGCCTTGATGGGCGAGAACGGTGCCGGTAAGTCGACGCTGCTGAAGATCCTCGGCGGCGCCTATATTCCCAGCAGCGGCAGCGTGCAGATCGGCGCGCAGACCATGGCGTTCAAATGCGCCGCCGACAGCATCGCTAGTGGCGTGGCGGTGATCCACCAGGAACTGCATCTGGTGCCGGAAATGACCGTCGCCGAAAACCTGTTCCTCGGGCATTTGCCCGCGCGCTTCGGCGTGGTCAACCGGGGCCTGCTGCGCAAGCAGGCCCTGGCCTGTCTCAAGGGCCTGGCGGATGAAATCGACCCCGAGGAAAAACTCGGGCGCCTGTCCCTGGGCCAGCGCCAACTGGTGGAAATCGCCAAGGCGCTGTCCCGTGGCGCCCATGTGATTGCCTTCGACGAACCCACCAGCAGCCTGTCGGCGCGGGAGATCGACCGCTTGATGGCGATCATCGCGCGCCTGCGGGACGAGGGCAAAGTGGTGCTCTATGTGTCGCACCGCATGGAAGAAGTGTTCCGCATCTGCAACGCGGTGACGGTGTTCAAGGACGGCCGCTACGTGCGCACTTTCGATGACATGAGCGCGCTGACCCACGACCAGTTGGTGACCTGCATGGTCGGTCGCGACATCCAGGACATCTACGACTACCGCCCGCGCGAGCACGGCGAGGTGGCGCTCAAGGTCGACGGTTTGTTGGGGCCGGGTTTGCGTGAGCCGATCAGTTTTGAGGTGCGCAAAGGCGAAATCCTTGGGTTGTTCGGCTTGGTCGGGGCAGGGCGCACGGAGCTGTTCCGTTTGCTCAGCGGCTTGGAACGCGCCAGCGCCGGCAGCCTTGAGTTATGCGGGGAGGCCCTGCAACTGCGCTCACCGCGTGATGCCATCGCCGCCGGTGTACTGCTGTGCCCGGAAGATCGCAAGAAGGAAGGCATCATTCCGCTGTCCAGCGTCGCCGAGAACATCAATATCAGCGCCCGTGGAGCCCACTCTTCGTTTGGCTGGTTGCTGCGCGACGGTTGGGAAAAGGGCAATGCCGACCAGCAGATCAAGGCAATGAAGGTCAAAACCCCGACCGCCGCGCAAAAGATCATGTACCTGTCCGGCGGCAACCAGCAGAAAGCCATTCTCGGCCGCTGGCTGTCGATGCCGATGAAGGTGCTGCTGCT
>NZ_MBDT01000006.1:0-118500 GCF_001702295.1 Pseudomonas sp. S3E12 | reverse complement strand
TGTAGTGGTCAACTAATCCCGGACACGACGTTAAGTTTTTTCTCGGCCTGAGCCGGTGGCAGCCCACCATTAAATTGGTGCGGTCGAATCCAGTTGTACCGGTGCATCAAAAAATGGCTGATATCCCGCTGAGCTTGTTGGGCCGTCGTGTAGCCCATGGTCGGTATCCACTCGGTTTTCAGGCTCCTGAACACCCGCTCCATCGGCGCGTTATCCCAACAATTTCCTCGCCGGCTCATGCTCTGACGCATGCGATATCGCCAAAGGCGCTGACGAAAACTCCGGCTTCCATATTGCGAGCCCTGGTCGGAGTGGAACAGCAGACCTTGAGGCTTCCCTCGCTGCTCGTAAGCCATGTCCAAGGCCTTGATGACCAAGTCCGCATCCGGCTTTCCCGACAACGCCCAGCCCACAACACGGCGGGCAAAAAGATCTAGGACAACCGCCAGATACTGCCATTTCCCTTGAGCCCAGATGTAAGTGATATCGCCACACCAGACGTGGTCAGGAGTGGGCACATCAAACTCCCGGTTCAAAATATTAGGAATGTCGGGCCGCTCGACCGTCGCCTTTTTGTAAGCGTGCGATCCCGGTTGTTTGCTGACCAACTCCAGCTCGCGCATCAGGCTGCGCACTTTGAATCGCCCGATCTGCTCGCCGTCGTCCTGCATCATGGCCATGATGCTACGGCTACCGGGAGCACTGCGGCCTTGGGTGAACAACTCGTTCACCCGACTGCGCAATCGAAGGCGTTCTACTTCCGGTGTGCGGCGCCTGAGGCGCCGAGCGTAGTAGCACGAGCGGGTCACTTCAAACACCTTGCACAGCCAATCAACCGGCTCGTGGATGCTCAACTGGTCAATCAGCGCGAACGCTCGAGATCTTCCGACATCAAGAGCGCGGTAGCCTTTTTTAAGATCGATTTTTCCCGCTCAAGGCGAGCAATTCGGGCTTCCAGCTCTTGGATTTTCTGCTGCTCCGGGGTCAGCGCTTTGCTCTGCGGGGTGACGCCCGTGCGTTCTTGTTGCACCTGGTCGACCCATCGGCGCAAAGCCGACTCCCCGACACCAAGCGAGCGGCTGGCCTCAATGAAGCTGTAATCCTGCTTGAGAACGAGGTCGGCGGCCTCGCGTTTGAATTCAGGGGAAAAGGTACGGCGTTGTTTGGTCATCTGACACCTCGTTCTGGCGAGCATTCTCGCCTAAATGGGTGTCCGGTTTCATTAGACCACTACAACGTTTTCGAATCAGAGCATTGGTACTTCGGCGAAGTCAGCACAACCGATGAAGACCCTGGCGGAGAGCGCTGGAAGTATCAAACCTTCAGGCCCTTCCAGGCGCAGCATCCGCATTTGTTCGGCCGTCCACCTAACCCTCTTTCGCCTCACTCCCCTCCCCCACAATCAGAACCCGTTTCCCCGGATCCGTAATATCAAACACCTGCTGCGCACACGCCGAAGGTTTGAACTGGAACTCCACCAGATACACCTTGCCCTTTTCAGGCTGGAAGCTACTTAACAGAGGCCCGCAAATGGCGTAGATGCCAGGGCGTGAGTCGGTGGACGAACTGGCAACGGTCAACTTCTTGCCAGGATCTGCCTGGATCTCCAACTGCGGGAAGCGCTTGAACCCAGCGCTGGCCACCGTCTGGTTGAGCTTTCCAATCCAGTTGAAGACGCGGCCTTCACCTGTATCCATCACCGTGCCCAGGGTTTCCATGCGTTCATCGGGGTCGCCTTCGCGGCGTATCGAGAACTCGACGGGAGCGGTGCCGCCATAGGCTTTCATGATGACTTTGGCGTGGTCCGCATCGACGGCCACGGTTTTCTGACGCAGCTGGATGCCGTCCTTGAGCAGGCTGGGCGATGAGTCTCGTTGGTTGGATTGACAGGCACATAGCGCCAGGACCAGGGACAGCAGCGCGATTCGCTTCACGGGAGGATGTCCTTATCAGGGTGAACGATGATGACTGGACCTGTGATTAAACAGAATGTTCCGCCATGATCGCCTCAGGTCTCGTTAAACACCAACCGCGCACACAACCCGCCCTGCTCCCGGTTATACAACGCCAACCGGCTACCGATCTTGCCCACGATCATCTGCACAATCGCCAGCCCCAGCCCTGCGCCATTGGCATTGCCACGGCTGTAGAACCGCTCGAACAAACGCCCCATTTCTGCCTCATCAATGCCCGGGCCCTGGTCCTCCACGCTCAGGCAATGGGCGCCAATGACCACTTTGACTTCGCTGCCCGGCGGGGAGAAGTTGAGGGCATTGGTCACCAGGTTTTGCAGGGCGATGGCCAGCGCCACCGGCTCGGTTTCGATCCAACAGTCTTCATCCCCTTCCAGCACCAACTCCACGCCTTTCTCCATGGCCAGCGGTGTCAGTTCGGCGAGTTCTTCGCGCACCAGTTCGGTGAGTTGTACACGGCTGCGCTTGAGGTTGTTCAACTGCGGTTCGATACGCGCCATGGTCAGCAGTTGGCTGCCAATACGGGTGGCGCGGTCGACGCCGTTGACCAGGAAGTCCAACGCTTCGCGCCGCTGGGCCTCGGTGCCGGCACTTTGGGCGTTTTGCGCGTGGATGCGCAGGATCGCCAGGGGGGTGCGCAGTTCGTGGGCGGCGTCGGCGATGAAGCGGCGCTCGCGTTCCAATAGGTCATCCACCTGGACCAACAGCCGGTTGAGCGCGGTTTGCATCGGCTCCAGGTCGCTGGGCAGCGGCTTGAGGTGCAGCGGTTGCAAGGTGTCGGAGTTACGCCCGCGAATCGACAAGGCCATGGCGCGCAAGGGCTTGAGGCCCCAGCCGATCACCAGCCAGATCAACACCGTGAGCAGCGGCACGCCGATCAAGGTGGGCCAGAGGGTGTGGCGCATGATGCGCTGGATCACGTCCTGACGAATGTCGTCGCGCTCGCCCACCCAGATCAGCAGGCCTTGCTGCGGATCGGCGAGGAGAAAGGCGCACCAGTCGTTGCCGTTGTCCATGATGTCGTGGGAGCCGAGGGTAGACGGCGGTGCGGCCAACACCGGCGCTTCGGCGGAGCGTACGAGCAATTGGCCGTCGCTGCGCCACACCTGGAAGGTCAACCGGGTTTCATAAGGGTGGGCGACGCCGTCTTCGCCGACACGGCTCATGGCCTGATCGAACGCCTGGTACAGCCTGTCCCAATCAGCCTCGCCGGGGTCGCGCTGGCGCAATACGCCTTGCAACAGGCGCGCGCTTTGGGCGAGCTGGGCGTCGTAGACTTCTTCGATTTCGTGGTGGCTATCGCGCAGCACCAGCCAGCTGATCAGCGCGTCGCCCAACAGGATCAGCACCAGGACGGGGATGAGGATACGAGCACGCACGGAGCTCACGGTTTAAGCGCCAGAACATAGCCAACGCCGCGCACGGTGCGGATCAGCTCGGTGGATAACTTTTTACGCAGGTTGTGGATCAGCACTTCCAAGGTGTTGCTCTCGACCCGGTCCTGCCAGCCATATAACGCGCGGGACAGGCGCTCGCGGGTCACCACTTTGCCGGGGCGCACCATCAGTTGGTGCAGCAGTTGGTACTCCATCGGCGTCACGATGATGTCCGCGTCCAGGTAGCGCACCTGTTGGGTGGCCGGGTCGAGGCTGACGCCGGCATGTTCCAGCATCGGTTGCGCGCGCCCCTGGCTGCGGCGCAGCAGGGCACGCACGCGGGCCTTGAGCTCTTCCACATCGAAGGGCTTGACCAGGTAATCATCGGCACCGGCATCCAGGCCGGCGATGCGCTCGGCGGTGCCGTCGCGGGCGGTGAGGATCAGCACCGGCAGGTCGTGCTGCTCGGCGCGCAGTTGCTGCAACAGGTCCAGGCCATCGAGGCGCGGCAGGCCGAGGTCGAGCAGCAACAGGTCGAAGCTTTCCGTGCGCAGGGCATGCAGGGCCGCAACGCCATCCTGCAACCAATCCAGGGTGTAGCCTTCAACGCCCAATGCCACGCGAATCCCTTGGCCAAGGGCGCGATCATCTTCGACAAGGAGTAGGCGCATAGCAAAGTCTCTGTAGGAATCGGCGGCATCATGCCGGGTTCTGGGCGGGGCTATTCCGGCAAAGATGTTACGGCGCGTTGCCAACTAAGGTTGCCCTAAGGTTGGTTTTGCACTGTTAAATCTCCCACATCTGCTGAGAGCTTTTCCATGCGCAAAATTCTCCTGCTGTCCCTGATTATCACCAGCCCCCTGGCCGTTGCCGGTCCGCAATGCACCACCGCCGAACGCTCGCAATGGCAAGACGAAAAAACCTTCCAGGACAAGCTCAAGGCCGAAGGCTACGAGATCAGCAAGTTCAAGGTCACCGATGGCAACTGCTACGAGATCTACGGCTTCGACAAGGACAAGCGCAAGGTCGAGATCTACCACGACCCGGTCACCGGCAAGGCCGTGAAGACTGAGATCAAAGGCTGATGCCAGGCGAATCCCTGCGCCTGTGGGACCCGCTGGTGAGGCTGTTTCATCTGTCGATCGCCGGGGTCTTCGTCGCCAATTACTTCTTTAACGAAGCGGGCGACGACTGGCACGTCTGGCTGGGCTACTACGCCATGGCCTGGCTGCTGGTACGAACGGTGTGGGGGTTCATCGGGCCGCGCAGTGCACGCTGGGCGGACTTCTGGCCGACCCCGAAACGCTTGAAAACCCATCTGCGCTCGCTGCTCAACCGCCGCCCGCAGCATCGCCTGGGCCATTCGCCCCTCGGTGCGCTGGTGATGCTGTCGATGTTGCTGGCGTTGCTGACCATCGGTGTCAGCGGCTTTTTGATGCAGGAAGTGGATGCCCTGTGGGGCGCCGATTGGCCCCTGCAAATCCATGAGACCGCCGCCAATGTGCTGCTGGGCCTGGTGTGCATCCATGTGCTGGCCGCGGTGTTTGAAAGTATCCAGGTGCGGGACAACCTGCCGTTATCCATGCTCACCGGTCGCAGGAAGCGCCTGCCGGATGAGCGTGCGCAGTAATCCTCTTCTCGACAGGTCCTCTATGCGCTCCGCCTTACTGATCTGCAGCCTGCTCGCCGTCTTCGTGGCCGCGTGGCTAAGCCATCCGCCCCATGTGCTGGCGCCCTTTGCCCAAGTGACGCCAAACACCTCGAAGGTGACGGCGGCGCCGCAATACACCAGCCGTTTTGTGTCCTCGCAGCTCACGGACTTTGTGCACTCTTCCTCCGTCACCGCCCTGCCCGGCGGCGACTTGATGGCCGTGTGGTTTGCCGGTTCGCGGGAAGGCGCCGCCGATGTGCAGGTGCGCACCGCACGCTTCGATGCGCGCAGCGGCGAATGGGGCACCGAGCAGGTGCTGGCCACGCGGGAAAGCACCCGCGACGGCACCCAGCGCTATATCCGCAAACTCGGCAACCCGGTCATCGCCCTCGGGCCGGATAAACGCCTGTGGATGTTTTATGTGTCGGTGTCGGTCGGCGGCTGGGCCACCAGTGCGATCAACCTGATGGTCTCGGATGACCTCGGCGCCAGTTGGTCCGCGCCCCGGCAGTTGGTGACCTCACCGTTTTTCAACATCAGTACCCTGGTACGCGCCGCGCCGGTGTTCCACGCCGACGGCTCCATCGGCCTGCCGGTGTACCACGAGTTCATGGGCAAGTTTGCCGAGTACCTGTACTTGAGTGCCGACGGCGCGGTGATCGACAAATTCCGCATCAGCCGCGGCAAGAATTCCCTGCAACCGACCATCGTGCCGCTGGATGGCAAGCGTGCCGTAGCGATGTTGCGCTACGCCGGCGACACCCACCACCGCGTCCTGGCCAGCCGCACCGAAGATGCGGGGCAAACCTGGAGCGAGCCATACCCGCTGGAACCGGCAAATCCCAATTCATCGTTGGCGGCGGTGGGTACCGAGGATGACGGGCTGCTCGTGGCCCTCAACGACCTGCAGGACGGCCGCTTCAAGCTCAGCCTCTACGGCACCGACGCCCAGCTCAGTCAATGGCGCACCGTGGTGCAACTGGATGAGTCACCCGACCCGCTCGGCCAACCGTTCTCCCCCGATGCCTATAAAGCAATCATCGGCGAAGGCTTCCGCGCCTCCAGCGGCGCCAAACGCCTGCCGCTGGAACAGCGCTTTCTCAGCAACCTCGACTACCGCGTGTGCAAACCCCGGGGCTGCGATTTCGAATACGAGTACCCGTACTTCAGCCGCAGCCCGGACGGCATGTACCACGTGGTGTACTCGTGGAATAACACCTTTATCAAACATGTCAGCTTCAACGAAGCCTGGCTGGCGGAGCGTCTGTGATGGTTTCTGTGTGGCAGGCCCATTTGAGTTTTGTGCTGTTGGGGTTTGTGCTGTTGAGCGCGCTCAGGTTTACCGCGCCCTGGCGGCCATGGCTACTGCCGGTGCTGGTGGCGGTCAGTTTTATCCCAGTCAACGCGCTGCCGCTGGCGGCGTATGTGCGCAGTTTTACCGATGACCTGGCCATCTGCACATTGGTGCTGTTGGCGTGGGTCATGCTCTGCCGCCTGGGCTTAGTGCAACCGCTCGCTCGTCGGCATCAGGTGCAGATGTTGCTGCTGTTTGGCTTGCTGAGCCTGGTGCTGTACCCAGCCACGTTGGGCCTGACTTACTTTGACCCGTACCGCTGGGGCTTCAACCCGCGGCCGATGATCGTCCTGGTGGCGGCAGCCGCACTGTTGATGCTGTGGCTGCGTAATACGCTGGCGGCGTGGATGCTGGCGGTGGGCACGTTGGCCTTTGCGTTACGGCTCAAGGCGTCGGAAAACTATTGGGATTATCTGGTCGATCCGTTGCTGACCGGTTACTGCCTGATCGCCGGCGCGGGGCTGCTGATCAGCGCCGCCTGGCGCCCTCTTTTGAAATGGCACCGGGGTCAATGATGAGTGCGTTGCAATCACGCCGCCTGCGCTACGGCCTGGGCGCGATCGGGTTGGTGTTTGTGTTGCTGGCTGCGTTGCGGCTGGTGTTTGTGCTGGTTTTTTCCGGCCTGCCCTTGAACACCCCGGCACTGTTGGAAACCCTGGGGATCGGCCTGCGTTTCGACCTGCGCCTGGCGGTGTTGCTCCTGCTGCCGCTGGCCGTGCTGGCGTGGTTGCCGCGCTGGAACCTCACCACCCTGCCGGCCCTGCGCTGGCTGGCGCGCGCTTATCTGGTCATCGCACTGGCGGCGGTGGGGCTGGTGTACATCATCGACTTCGGCCACTACGCCTACCTCGGCGTGCGTATCAATGCGACGGTGCTGCGCTACCTGCAGGATGCGCAGATTTCCCAGCAGATGGTGTGGGAAACCTACCCGGTACTGTGGATAACCGCCTGCTGGCTCGCGGCAGTGGCGCTTTGGGTCTGGGCGTTGGTCTGCCTGGAGCGGTTGACCCTGGATCGAGCGCCCGCCCTTATCGGCAAACCGGCACTGGCGGTGGTGAGTGTGATGGGCGTCGTCGCGGTGCTGCTGGCCCTGCTCGGCCGTGTCGCCCATCTCAACCTGGAAAACCCGGTGCCCCTGCGCTGGAGCGATGCCTTCTTTGCCGGCAACAGCCAACTGGCCGCCGTGGGCCTGAACCCGGTGCTGTTTTTGTATGACACGCTCAAGGTCGGTCAATCGCAGTTCGATGAGGCCCAGGTCCGCCAGTATTACCCGCAAGTCGCCCAATACCTGGGCGTGACCCAGCCCGATGCCCAGTCCCTGGACTTCATCCGCGAACAAGGCGTGCAGCCTTATCGACTGGCCGGCGAGCGCCCGCCCAACGTAATTTTCGTGATGCTCGAATCCCTCGGCACCAGCGCCGTGGGCGCCTATGGCAACCCGCTCAACCCCACACCGAACCTGGACAAACTGGCGACGCAAAGCTGGTTCTTCAAACACTTCTACGTCCCCGTCACCGGCACCGCGAAAACCGTGTGGGCCAGCATCACCGGCGTGCCCGACGTCACCCGCCAGGAGACCGCCACGCGCAACCCGCTGATCACCCGGCAACACACATTGATCAATGCATTCGAGGGCTACCAGAAGTTCTACATGATCGGCGGCAACGCCGGCTGGGCGAATATCAATGCACTGATCCGCCAGAGCATCGACGATGTGCAACTGTTCGAGGAGAGCGACTGGCAGTCGCCACGGGTAGACGTGTGGGGGATTTCCGACCTGGACCTGTTCAAGGAAGCTGACGATCTGCTGAGCACGCTTCCCAAGGACCAACCGTTCTTTGCCTACCTGCAAACCTCCGGCAACCATCGCCCCTTCACCATCCCCAGGCACAACGATGGCTTCCAGCTCAGCCACGTGACGCTGGAACAGGCCCAGGCCGCGGGGTCCCGCAGTGTCGAGCAGTACAACGCCGTACGCCTGCTGGACTACAACATCGGCCGGCTGATGGACATCGCCAAGGCCGGTGGCTACTACGACAACAGCATTTTTGTGTTCTTCGGCGACCACAACACCCGCATCAGCCAAATCCCGCACATGGCGCCGGCCTTCGAACAGCTGGGCCTGGAAAGTAACAACGTGCCGCTGCTGATCCACGCACCCGGCCTTGCGCCGCGGGTGATCGAAGAAGCGGTGGGGCTGACCGACCTGCTGCCCACCGTGGCCGGCATGGCAGGCGTACCGTTCCGCAACGGTGCGATGGGCCGGGACATCCAGCAACCGGCGCCCGAGGGCGAGCGCGTGGTGCCGCTGGTATTGCGCGAAGGCACCTTCCCGATCATCGGCGGCGTAACCCGGCACTTTTTGCTGCAGATGCAGCACGACGGCAGCTCACCCACCTTGCATGACCTGGCATCACTCACCCCGCGTGACGATGTGGCCGCGCAGCACCCCGAGGAATTCCAGCGCCTGCAGGCACTGACCCGTGGGCTGCACGAGAGTGCGCGGTTGATGCTGTTCAGGAATGTGCGTGAGTGATTACTTGGGCTGGAACGTCTCGAGGTACGCCAGGATATTGTCGATTTTTTCCGGGTCGCTGATGCCCCAGAAAATCATGCGCGTACCACTCACCACCTTTTTGGGCGCTTCGATGTAGGCCGCGAGCTTGTCGCGGGTCCAGACCACACCGGAGTTTTTCATCGCGTCCGAATATTGATAGTCGGTGGTCGTACCGGCAGGTCGGCCGATGATGCCGTTGAGCTCCGGGCCAAAGCCACCGCGTGCGCCTTCGCCGACGCTGTGGCAGCCGCCGCAGGTCTTGGTGAAGAGTTTGCCGCCGGCCTCGGCATCGCCGGCGGCATTGGCGGCGCCGGTGTTGAGGATCAGCGCAAGGGTCAGCAGGACGTACTTCATGGGTGACTCCACATCGGTGTTGGCGGCGATTATGCCTGTTTGTCAGGAGCGCATGCCCATCCAGATCACCGCTTCGGTCCACGCCGTAACCACCGGCGTCAGCGCACGAAACCAGGGATCCTGCACATCGATCTGCGCAGCCGAGTGGTCGTGGTGGTGTTGCTCTTCTTCAACGATGGATGCAATGGCCGCCACGGCCAGTGGGTCGATTTCGCGTAACGCATGAAGCTGATGAGCCAGGTGCTTGAGCACCACGCTTTCCACCGCGACGGTGGTGGCAACAATAGCCTTGCGCCCGCACACCCCGGTGAGCAGGCCCAGCACCAGTCCGCCAAGGCCGCACAGCCAGTAGCTGCGGCAGCGTCGGTAACCCCGTCGTTGCAACTCGGCCTGGAACACTGCGCGATGGCGACGTTCGTGGGACAGGAATTCCTCGAGCTCACCCACCATGCCGGGTACAAACAATCGCGCCATAAACAGCTGGCCGCTGTAGATACAGATCGCGCCATGCTCGCCGGCGTGGTCGACTTTGATCATGCGATTGCCCAGGTCAGGGTCGATCAAGGGGGCTGCGGAAGCGTTCACGGTTGACGACCTTGTGCGAGGGCCCACGGGATTCGGGCCGATCCTGATTGCAGAACGCCGGTATCCTGCCGTACCTCCGCGCAAATGCGCAACCTAGACCCTCGAAACTGACCACCCATCGCCCGATACGCATCCAATCGAACCTATCCGCCCCCGTTCCACTCCACCTTACTGAACCCTGATGGTGGAGTAAGGATCATGGCTCAGCCATCGATTTTGGTATTGGAAGACGACGAGATCATTCGGTCGTTGATGGTGGATGTACTGGAGGATTTCGGCGCGGTTGTGACGTCTTTTCCTTCAGCCGATGAAGGAATGATTTACCTGGAGCGCGGCGATGATCCGGTGGACTTGATTGTCAGCGATGTGCAGATGCCGGGGTTGCTCAACGGCTATGACTTGAGCCGAGTGGTGGCGCACCGCTGGCCGTCAGTGCCGGTGCTGCTCACCTCGGGCAATGCCAAACTTGCACAGCAATTGGGCGGCTCCGTGCGGTTTCTGCCCAAGCCGTGGAGCACCGAACATTTGCTTGAGTGTGTGCAAACGGCGCTGACTCAGCAGGGCTCATCCATGCATTGATAGCTTCGCGATATCACTTTTGCCGAACTTCACCGCCTGCCTTGTGGTCACTTGCATCAGCAGGGAGCGACTTTTCTGATCCGCTGGTCAGCCTTTTCGTCTGTGCGTTCAGCCGACGTCCACCTGTTGTGTAGAATTGTCGCCTTTTACAACGCGTCATTCATGGCCGGAAGGCCCACAGTTCGAGCTCATTGCATGCATTCACAGGCCCATGATGGTGGTGCGCCCTCATTGCTGGACGCGTTGCGCGCAGGCACCGGCCTATTGCACGTAGCCTTGGAAGAACGCCTGCCGTTTTTTTCCGAGGAGCTTGATGCCGGCTGGTATCGGCGCCTGATCCAGGCGTATTACGGGTTTTACCGGCCGATTGAAGCAGCGCTGTACGGCTGTGAGTTTATCCCTGAAGGCTTCGACCCGGCGTTGCGTATGAAAACGCCGACGCTGATCGACGATCTTCACGCCCTTGGCCTGGACGCCTGCGCGATCAACGCCTTGCCGCACTGTGGGCAATTGCCCGCTTTCGACACCCCCGCCGCCTGCCTCGGCGCCTTGTATGTGCTTGAAGGCGCGACCCTGGGCGGCCAGGTACTGCGTCGGGAAATGGCTCGACGCCTGGCACTGGACGCCGATAACGGAGGGGCGTTCCTTGATGTCTACGGTGCCGAAACCGGTCGGCGCTGGAAAGATTTTCTCGACTACCTGGGCCGTCTGCCGCTGGACGCGCCAGCCAAACAGCGCGCGGTACACGCGGCCCGTTCGACATTCAGCTGCTTTGAGCAATGGCTCGACAGCCAGGAGGTACTGCTATGAAACCCGAAGACTTTGAAGAGCTGCTTGCCAACTGTGCCGACGAGCCCATCCGCTTTCCAGGGGCGATCCAACCCCACGGTGTGCTGCTGACGTTGTCGGAGCCCGACCTGAACATCATTCAAGTCAGCACTAACGTCGCCAGCCTGTTCAACCGCGCCCCCGAGTCGTTGCTGGGCCAGCCACTGCACACGCTGCTCGGTGCCGAGCACGCCCAGGCCGTGCAGGCCATGGCCGAACACAACAGCTTCCTTGATGCGCCGCCTTTGCACGTCACCCTCAACGGCGCCGAGTTCGAAGGCCTGTTGCACCGCCATCAGGACGTGCTGGTGCTGGAATTCGAACCGCGGCTCAAGGACTTCCGGCCACGGGCCCTGAAAGGCCGCAGCAGTGACTTGGGCAAGATGCTGCAACGTTTGCAATCAGCGAAAACCCTGCAAGCGCTGTACGAAATCAGCGTGACTGAAATCCAGGCCATGACCGGTTACGACCGGGTGTTGATCTACCGCTTCGAAGAAGAAGGCCATGGCCAGGTGATCGCGGAAGCGTCGGCACCGTCCATGGAGCTGTTCAACGGGCTGTTCTTCCCCGCGTCCGATATCCCGGAACAGGCCCGCGAGCTGTATCGCACCAACTGGTTGCGCATCATCCCGAATGCGGCCTACGAGCCGGTGCCATTGCTGCCCAAGCTGCGCCCGGATACCGGCGAACCGCTGGATTTGAGCTTTGCCACCCTGCGCAGCGTGTCGCCGATTCACTGCCAGTACATGCAAAACATGGGCGTGCTGTCGTCCATGAGCATTTCGCTGATGAAGGGCGACAAGCTTTGGGGCCTGATCAGTTGCGGCAATCGCGAGCCGCTGCTGGTACCCAATGATTTGCGCATCACCTGCCAGACCATCGGCCAGGTGCTGTCATTGCAGATCAGCGCCATGGAAGCCCTGGACCTGAGCCGTCAGCGGGAAGAAAAAGTCGAGGCCCTGGCGTTGCTGGATAAAGCCATGAAGGCCTCCGAAGAAAACGTGTTCGACGGCCTGGCCCAGCGCGGCCAGGTGCTGATGGACCTGACCTTGTCCGGCGGCGTGGCGATCATCGAAGACAAGCAACTGCACCGCTACGGCAACTGCCCGGAACCGGCGCAGATCCGGGCCTTGCACAAGTGGCTGCAGGACAGCGGCGAGCCGGTGTTCTCCAGCCATAACCTGGTGTCGATCTACCCGCCAGGCGCCGAGTTCCAACAGGTGGCCAGCGGTGTCCTGGCCATGAGCCTGCCAAAGCCTGTGGATAACGGCGTGCTGTGGTTCCGCCCGGAAGTGAAAGAAAACATCAACTGGAGTGGTGACCCGAAAAAGCCGCTCGACCTGGAAAACTCCGACGCCGGCCTGCGCCTTCGCCCACGTACCTCGTTTGAAATCTGGAAAGTGGAAATGGCCGGTATCTCCACCAAGTGGAGCCATGGCGACCTGTTCGCCGCCAACGACCTGCGTCGCTCTGCCCTGGAGAACGACCTGGCTCGCCAGGTGCTGCGCGAGCAACAGGCCGTGCGCGCCCGCGATGACCTGGTGGCGGTGGTGTCCCACGACCTGCGCAACCCGATGACGGTGATCTCCATGCTCTGCGGCATGATGCAAAAGGCCTTCAGCTCCGACGGCCCGCATACCTCGCGACGCATTTCCTCGGCCATCGACACCATGCAACAGGCCGCCGGACGCATGAACGTCTTGCTGGAAGACTTGCTCGACACCTCGAAAATCGAGGCCGGGCGCTACGTGGTCAAACCCGTGGCCCTGGACGTCAGCCAAATGTTCGAAGAGGCCTACTCCCTGCTCGCGCCGTTGGCGATGGAAAAAGGCATCGACCTGTCGTTCAACGCCGAGCCTGGCCTGCAGATCAACGGCGACCCGGAGCGGCTGTTCCAGGTGCTGTCGAACCTGATCGGCAATGCCATCAAGTTCACTCCGCGCCAGGGCAATATCGGCATCAGTGCGATGACCAACGGTGAAGAGATCGTGTTTTCGGTGCGTGACTCAGGCGAAGGTATTGCGCCTGATCAACTGCCCCACGTGTTTGATCGCTACTGGACCCAATCGGAAAACAATCCCACCGGCACCGGCCTGGGGCTGTATATCACCCAGGGGATTGTCCAGGCCCATGGCGGCAAGATCATGGCTGAAAGTGAAGTGGGGCGTGGCAGTGAGTTCCGGTTTACGGTGCCGAAGGTGATTGCGGACTCCCATACCTGACCGCCCCTGTGGCGAGCGCCGGTTACACCGGCAACACCACCACCGCCTCCAACCCTCCACCCTGGCGCTCCGACAGGGTGAGTGTGCCGCCGTGTTCCAGCACAATCGCACGGGCGGTAGACAGCCCAAGTCCGACGCCGCCGGTGCTTTTGTTGCGTGAATTTTCAAGGCGGTAGAACGGCAGGAACACCTGTTCGCGATACTGCACCGCAATCCCCGGGCCGCGATCCAGCACGCGGATCACCACTTCGGCCGGCCCTTGTTGCAGTTCGATTTCCGGCGCCCGGCCGTAGTGGATGGCATTGTCCATCAGGTTGGTCATCACCCGCTTGAGGCCCAAGGGCCGGCCAAAGTACACCAGGCGCGGCGGTCCGCTGAAAGCCAGTTCAATCGCCTGGTCGCGGTAGTCGTCGATCAGGGTTTGCAGCAGTTCCGCCAGATCCAGCTGGGTGGCCTGCTCCAGGCGTGCGTCGTCGCGGAAGAACGCCAGGGCCGTGTTGATCATGGCCTGCATTTCATCGACATCATTGAACAGCCGGCGTTGCTGGTCGGCATCTTCGATGAATTCACCGCGCAGGCGCAGGCGGGTCAGGGGCGCACGCAGGTCGTGGGAGATGGCCGCGAGCATTTGCGTGCGGTCCTGGATAAAGTGCCGCAACTGCGCCTGCATGCCGTTGAACGCGAGGATCGCCTGGCGGATTTCGTGGGGGCCGACCGGTTCGATGGGCGGCGCGCGGAAGTCGGCGCCAAAGCGCCGCGCGCCCTGGGCGAAGTGTTGCAGGGGGCGAGCCAGGCGACGGGTCGCGACCAGGGTGACCAGCGCGGTGGAGATCAGCACCAGCAACACCACGATCACACTGCGTGCACCCTCGTCCAAACCCCAGCTGCGCGCACGTGCGCTGAACATCAGCCAGGATTGATCGGCCAGTTGCATCAGGAGCACATACTGCCCGTTGCCACCTGGCCAGTCGGACGGTTCGTAGGCTTCCATGGGCCGGGTCGGTCCCTGAAGCAGGTGCTTGAACGCTTGCTCCCCCGAATCAAAGTCCGGGTCGTTCAGCACGGGCAAATCAAAGGCCGCGCGCTGCGCTACCCACGTCACGCTGAAGGACTCATCGCCCATCACCTGAGCCAGGTGTGCTCGCTGGGCAGGCTGCGACGCCTCGACCGCGCGCACCACCACGGCGATCTTTTCCAGCAAGCCGATTTCGGTCAACGGTGGTCGTGCCCACACGCCCGCCAATTGTACGAACAGGGCGTTAAGCGCCAGCGCGGTAAACATCGCAACCAGGATGGTCAGGGCGATCCAGCGCGCTACGGTGTCACGCGGGCGGCGACTCATGAACGGCTCACGCTGGCCGTGAATTGATAACCGCCATTGCGCACAGTGCGGATCATGGCCGGGCGCTTGGTATCGAATTCCAGCTTGCGCCGCAGGCGGCTGACCTGCACGTCGATGCTGCGGTCGAACGCGTCATGGCTATGGCCCCGCGCCAGGTTGAGCAGTTGTTCGCGGGTCAACACGCGCTGGGGGTGTTCGACAAAGACCAGCAGCAGGTCGAATTCGCCGGATGACAGCGGGATCATCACCTCGTCGGGGGAGCGCAGTTCACGGCGCGTAACGTCCAGTTGCCAGCCCGCAAAGCGAATCAAGGGACGGGCAGACTCGCCCAACACTGGCCGCCCCTCGCCTGCCCGACGCAATACCGCACGCACCCGCGCCAGCAGTTCACGGGCGTCGAAGGGTTTGCTCAGGTAATCGTCGGCGCCCATTTCCAGGCCTACCACGCGGTCACTGAGTTCGCCCATGGCGGTGAGCATGATCACCGGTGTTGCGTACTGCTGGCGCAGGCGCTGGCACAGCAACAGGCCGTTTTCCCCCGGCAGCATCAGGTCAAGGATGATCAGGTCTGCAGGATGACGCTCCATGGCGGCCCACAGTTCGGTACCACCGGCGACGGTCTCGACCGCATAGCCATGTTGCATAAAGAATTTCTTCAGCAGCGCGAGGACTTCAAGGTCATCGTCCACGATCAAAAGGTTGCTCACAGGCGGGCATCACTGGGTGTTGTCGATGCGCCATCTAAAACCATTCGGCGCAGCCCGTCATATATTTCAATCGTGCAATAAAGCGTCAGCGCCGCAATAAACCAGACATCTTTGCGCAAGGGACGGCTGCCAGCATCGGCCTCCCTTTTGCGGAGACCGTGCTTATGCGCTCGCTGACCTATCCCCGGCACCTGGCTCGCCAGGCCGTGCTGTTGTTGACCGTGTCTTACCTCACGGGCTGCGCCAGCCCGGCCCCCTCGGGCACCACCACCCGCTGCGCACAGGTGAATTACCCGGTGTATGACCCGGCCGAACCGCTCAATCGCGGGGTGTTTGCCTTCAACCGGACGGTGGATAACTACGCTCTGGCGCCGGTAGCACGTGGCTACCGCTACCTGCCGGATTTTTTCCAGCAGGGTGTGCATAACTTCGCGAGCAACTTCAGCGAGCCGAAGGTGTTTATCAATGACCTGTTGCAAGGCAACCCAAGGCGCTCGGTCAATACCCTTGGGCGTTTTGCGCTGAATACCACAGTAGGGGTGGTGGGACTGATCGATGTATCAGACCGCGTGGGCATCCCGCGCCATAGCGCCGACTTCGGCCAGACATTCGGCGTGTGGGGCATCGGCAACGGGCCGATTGTCGAACTGCCACTGCTGGGTACCAGCAACAGCCGCGATGCGGCGGGCAAGGTCTTGAGTTTCCTGGTCTCGCCGTTGGGAGACAGTGACACCGTACAGACCCTGGGCACCCTCAGCCTGGTAGGTGGCACCGTGGACACGCGGGCATCGCTGTTGCCGCTCACCGACAGCCTGCAAAAATTGCCGGACTACTACAGTGCATTACGTAACGTGGTCGCGCAAAACCGCGCGGCCTTTGTGCTGGAAGGCAAGCGCGGCGCGACTTCCCCCAAAGTTGACGAATGCACCAAAAGCAGCGCTGATGATTTCTGAGGGGAATAACACGCCGTCGTCATCATTTGCAGCGAGGCGTTTATAGTTCCCCCCTCTTACCCTTCTGTAGGCTTGACTGCGCTTCACTGCTCACGGTGAGGTGTCCAACCGACAGAAGGATTTCCCCATGATTGACTCCATCTTTCACACACTGAACATGAATCGCGCACTGAATGTGCGGCAAGAGTCTGAGGCGCACCGGCGCCAGAATCGCAGCATCGAACCCATTCAGGAGAGATCCTCCACCATCGAATTGGGCGGCATCGCAGCGAAAGACACGCACAAGAATCAGGGCACACTGGTTAGCATTGGAGGAAAACTGCTTTGACACATCACAAAGGGCAGCCATCCGGGCTGCCCTTTGCGCCGTATTAACAAAATGCTGACATTCACTGCGATAACCTCGCCGGTTCTATAGCGCCTGGAGCCTCTGCCTACATGTCTCAACCAGATACTTTGCCCGACGTTCTGGCAGGCCCGTTACTGCGGCGCCTGGAGCCCCGACGGCTGGTGCTGTGGCTGGTGGGCAGCCGGGCGCTGGCACTGACCCTGAAGCTGTACATCGACGGGCAGCCCCGCGATATCCCGCTGGATCAGGGCCAATGCAAAACCGTACCCGTAGGCCGCCACGCCGTTATTCATTTGATCGATGTACCGTTGGACGACGCCCTGCCCTTGGACGTGGGGATCGGCTATGACCTGCTGATTGAAGACACCGGCATTACCGAATGGGCACCGCACCTGCTGTACACCGACACACACTGCCCAAGTTTTGTACTGCACAGCCACATCCATCAGTTGGTACACGGCTCCTGCCGCAAACCTCACCACAGCGCCGACGAAGGCCTGCTCTGTGTCGATCGGCTGCTGGCCGATGCGCCGACCCTGGCCGACCGCCCAGCCTTGCTGATGATGAGCGGCGACCAGGTGTACGCCGACGATGTGGCCGGGCCGATGTTGCGGGCGATCCATGGGTTGATTGCGCGCCTGGGCCTGTTCGATGAGTACCTGGAAGGCGCGGTGGTAGACGACAGCGCCAGCCTCTACGGGCATCACGCCAGCTACTACCACCGCGCGGACCTGCTACCCGCGCTGGACAGCAACGAGACCCTGCGCGAACGTTTTTTTGGCGGCGTGAAAAAGCCGATTTTCACCAGCAGCACCGCCGACAATCACCTGGTGACGTTCGCCGAAGTCATGGCGATGTACCTGCTGGTGTGGTCGCCCACCCCCTGGTCCCTGATCACCGTACAGCCACCGCAACTGAACGCCGATGAAGCTGCGCGCTATGCCCGCGAACAGGTGCAGGTGGATAAATTCCGCGATGGCTTGCCGGGCGTGGCACGGGTATTCGCCCATCTGCCCACCCTGATGATCTTTGACGATCACGACATCACCGACGACTGGAACCTCAGCGCGCAATGGGAAGAAACCGCTTACGGCCATCCGTTCTCCAGACGCATCATCGGTAACGCCCTGCTGGCGTACCTGCTGTGCCAGGGCTGGGGCAATAACCCGGACGCCTTTGATGAGCTGGTGGGCCACACCCAGGCACTGGCCACCCAGGCGCAGAACAATCATTTGGACGCCCAGGCACAGGATGCTTTGCTCGCGGCGCTGCTGAAGTTCCAGCAGTGGCACTACGTACTGCCCACCACCCCGGCCCTGGTGGTGCTCGACACCCGCACCCGGCGCTGGCGCAGCGAATTCACCCTCAAGCAACCCTCCGGCCTGCTGGACTGGGAAGCCTTGAGCGAACTGCAACAGGAACTGCTCGACCATCCCTCGGCCATCATCGTCTCCCCCGCGCCGATCTTCGGCGTCAAGCTGATCGAGACCGTGCAGAAAATCTTCAGCTGGTGCGGCCACCCGTTGCTGGTGGACGCAGAAAACTGGATGGCCCATCGCGGTGCGGCCCAGGTGATCCTCAACATCTTTCGTCACTCGCGCACACCGGGTAACTACGTGATCCTCTCGGGGGATGTGCACTATTCGTTCGTCTATGAAGTGCTGATCCGCCATCGCAACGCCGGCCCCAGGATCTGGCAGATCACCAGCAGCGGCATCAAGAATGAATTCCCGCCGCGCTTGCTGGAATGGTTCGACCGCCTCAATCGCTGGCTGTACTCGCCACGCTCCCCCCTCAACTGGTTCACTCGCCGCCGCACCATGCAGGTGGTGCCGCATATCCCGGAGCATGCCGAGGCCGGTGAACGGTTATGGAATTCAGCAGGCATCGGCCAAGTGTTCTTCAACGAGCGGGGGCAGCCTGAAACGATCTACCAGCACAACGCCGACGGGAAGGCGCGTACGAGGATGATCGCGCCGAAGCAATAGCCCATGGCCACCCTCCTGTAGCCGTCCATCCGCCCTATTCAAAGCGCACAAGCTCCGTTGTACAGTAGCTCCAGCCACGGAGTATCGGCATCAATATGACTGGCCTTGGACGCCAGCCCATGCAAGGAGCGCACAGATGGACGATACCTCCGACAACGGTAATTTCTCCCACCTCAATGCCGACATGCTGCATACCGTGCTGGAGCTGGTCAGCGACGGGATCTGGGACTGGAACGCCAATACCGGGTTCGTCTACCGCAACCCGGGTTGGTACGAAATGCTGGGCTACCCCCGCCATTCCCTGGAAAACAGCGTGTTCACCTGGGAGACCGTCATCCACCCGGAAGACTACCCCCACGTGATGACGCTGTTCGATGACTACATCCACCGTCGCGCCCCCCATTATCAAATCGAATACCGTTGCCGCAAAAAAGATGGCAGCTACCTGTGGATCGAAGACCGGGGCTACGTGATTGCCCGTAACCCAGATGGCTCGGTGGCGCGGATGGTCGGCGCCCATCGCGATATTCATATACGCAAGTGCTCCGTCGAACAGCTGGAGCGGCGCAACCAATCCCTTGAGGCACTGGTGGCCGAGCGCACGCGCGAGTTGTCACGGGTCAACCAGCAGTTGCAATTACAGCTGGACGAAAACCGCTCCCTGGCCGAACGGGATGCCCTGACCCTTGTTGCCAACCGCTATCGCCTGGAAAAAGTCCTGCTGGAAGAGTGCGACCGTGCCCAGCGTTTTCGCCTGCCGCTGGCATTGATCGCGATGGATATCGATGACTTCAAGCCCATCAACGACCGGCACGGGCACGGCGTCGGCGACCAGACCCTGGTGCAGGTCGTGGAATGCCTGGAAAGCTGCCTGCGCCAAGGCGACCTGCTGGCCCGCTGGGGGGGCGACGAGTTCATGGTGGTCCTGCCCAAGAGTTCGCTGGAAACCGCCACGCAGTTGGCCGAGACCATCTGCCAGACGATGCGCAAGCGGCCGATGCGCGGCGACCTGCCCGTGACCCTGAGCCTGGGTGTGGCCGAGCGCCATATGGATGAGTCCCCCGCCGCCCTGATGGCGCGTGCCGATCAGGCGTTGTATCGCGCCAAGGCCGCGGGGAAAGATGGCGTGTCGGCGTAAGCCGAGCCTGTCAGCGCACCGGTGGCGCGTACTGGATGCCGCCGTTGCTCCACAGGGCATTGAGCCCGCGCTTGATCTTCAACACACTGCCTTGGCCGATGTTGCGCTCGAACACTTCACCGTAGTTACCCACCTGCTTGACGATCTGCACCACCCAATCCTTGCGCAGCTTGAGGTCCTTGCCGTACTCGCCGTCGGCGCCCAGCAGTCGCGCTACATCCGGATTTTTCGTGGTCTTGGCCTGCTCTTCGACGTTCTGCGAGGTGATGCCCATCTCCTCGGCGTTGATCATCGCAAACAGGGTCCACTTGACGATGCTGAACCACTCGTCATCGCCCTTGCGCACCAGTGGCCCCAGCGGCTCCTTGGAAATCACTTCCGGCAACACCACGAACTCATCCGGGTGGGCCATCTTGATCCGTTGGGCATACAGCCCCGACTGGTCGGTGGTAAGCACATCGCAACGCCCGGCTTCAAGGCCCTTGGCGCTTTCGTCGGCGGTGTCGAAGGTGATCGGCGTGAACTTCATGCCATGGGTACGAAAATAGTCGGAAACGTTGAGTTCGGTGGTGGTGCCGGCCTGGATGCACACGGTTGCACCGTCCAGTTGTCTGGCGGCGGTGACCCCCAGTTTGTTGTTCACCAGAAAGCCGATGCCGTCATAGTAGGTCACCCCCGTGAACACCAGGCCCATGCCCGAGTCGCGGGAGCTGGTCCAGGTGGTGTTGCGCGAAATCACGTCGATTTCGCCGGACTGCAGGGCAGTGAAACGCTCCTTGGCGGTCAATTGGGTGAACTTCACTTTGGATGCGTCACCGAATACGGCGGCCGCAACGGAGTGGCACACGTCCACATCGATGCCGGTCATCCTGCCCTGGCTGTCAGGCACGCCAAAACCTGGCAACCCGTCGCTGACCCCGCACTGGATAAACCCTTTTTTCTGGATCGCGTCCAGGGTCGAACCGGCGTGCGCGGTGCCGGCCAGGCCAAACACGGCGGCGGCACTGATCATGGCCAAGGTAATGTTGAATCGGTTCATGCGAGGCTCTCCCTGTCGTTTCTTGTTATTCGGCGCCACACCGCCCGCGCCGGCTTCTGATGCTGCCGAGGGAGTATCGACGGGTTTACCGCGTGGCCACAAACGACCTTTTGGCAACAGCTCCTTCCGATTTGGAATGACCCGGCGACTTTATTTCGTTTGCGGCAGGGCCTGGCCCACGGCTTAGATAAAAATACGCCCGCCACTGCCGAGTCCGAGATTCATGAGCCGCGAAACCATCAGCCAGTCGATTTCCATCGTTCATCCCATCAGCCTCAGCCATGGCAGCAACGCCGAGGTCTGGGACACCACGGGCAAACGCTATATCGATTTTGTCGGCGGGATCGGCGTGCTCAACCTTGGCCATTGCCACCCGGGCGTGGTGGCGGCGATTCGTGAACAGGCGACGAAGTTGACCCACTATGCGTTCAACGCTGCACCGCACACGCCCTACATCGAACTGATGGATCGCCTGACCGGGTTTATCCCGGTGGACTACCCCGTCAGCGGCATGCTCACCAACAGCGGTGCGGAAGCGGCAGAAAACGCCTTGAAGATCGTGCGCGGCGCCACCGGCCGCACGGCGGTGATCGCCTTTGACGGTGCCTTCCACGGCCGCACCCTGGCCACCCTCAACCTCAATGGCAAGGTGGCGCCCTACAAACAAAAGGTCGGCGTCCTGCCCGGCCCGGTGTATCACCTGCCCTACCCCAGCGCCGATAACGGCGTGAACTGCGCTGAAGCGCTGAAAGCCATGGACCGCTTGTTCAGCGTGGAAATCGACGTCGGTGACGTCGCCTGTTTCATCATCGAGCCGGTGCAGGGCGAAGGCGGTTTCCTGGCGCTGGATATCGAGTTTGCCCAGGCCCTGCGGCGCTTTTGCGATGAACACAATATCCCGCTGATTGCCGATGAGATCCAATCGGGCTTCGGGCGCACCGGCCAGCGTTTCGCCTTCTCACGCCTGGGCATCGAACCGGATCTGATCCTGCTGGGCAAAAGCATCGCCGGCGGCGTGCCGCTGGGCGCGGTGGTCGGGCGCAAGGCCTTGATGGACAACCTGCCCAAAGGCGGCCTCGGTGGTACTTACTCGGGTAACCCCATCGCTTGCGCGGCGGCATTGGCCACCCTCGATGCGATGACGGACGAACACTTGCAGGTCTGGGGCTCGCAACAGGAAGAGGCGATCGTTGGCCGCTATGCCGCCTGGCGTTCGCAGCACCTGTCGCCGTACCTGGGCCGCCTGACCGGCGTCGGTGCCATGCGCGGCATCGAACTGGCCAACGCCGACGGCACGCCTGCGCCCCGGCAACTGACCCAATTGCTGAGCCTGGCGCGAGACGCCGGGCTGTTGTTGATGCCCAGCGGCAAGTCGCGGCACATCGTGCGCTTGCTGGCACCGCTGACCATCGAGCCTGCGGTGCTGGAAGAAGGACTGGATATTCTCCAGGCGTGCCTGAAGCAGTTGGTTTGACGCCCTGCATTCGCCGGTCGGCAGCCTTGACCTGATCCCCCTCCCCGCTGAAAATGCGCGACGCTTTTTTGTCTTCCGTTTACTGAAGTAGTGAAATTTCAATGTCCGATTCTTACACCGAACACTCCGCCGAAGAATCCGTAGTCGCCTTGCACGCCAAGGCTGAATACGAAAACGCCATCAATCTTTCACAGCATGTGCCAGCCGCCAAGATCATCAGCGAGATGGTGCTGGACGCCTTTCACACCTCCAAGGAAAGCGACCAGATCCGCGAACTGCGCGTGGCCATCCGTCAGGCCCACGACGCCTTCGACGACGACAAGGCCTACGACCTGATGGGCCAGCTCAAACAGCTCAAGGACGCCGAAGCCGCTGACAACCTCGCCCTTGAAGACCTGAGCGGCAAGTTCTCCATCAGCCGCATCCTGTCGAGCTTCAAGGATGATCCTGAGTTTCAGGAGCTGGTCTACGGGCTGGCCCTCAAAGTGCTGAACCAGTCTCACCAGGCCATCAGCAACCCAAGCGCCGGCAAAGGCAAGGCCGCTCGCCCCAAGAAAGAAGCCGAAGTGTTTGTGATCAGCAAGGACGGCATCAGCGTCACCCTGCCGCTGCGCACGCCACGCTCGCGGTTGAACGTCGACCGTGAGGCGTTTGAGTTCCTGGGCTTCAGCTTTGTAGGCGAAGGCGACGAAGCCGAGCTGGAGGTTGAAAGCTTTGTGGATAACGCCGGCGTCGAGCAGCCGCTGAGCCGCAAGAGCGTGATTACTGCGCTGCAACAGCAGACGGCGTTTGAGGGCTACAGCATCGCGCAGCAGTGACATCCCTGAACTGAATGTGGGAGGAAGAAAGCCCCCTCCCACATCGGCGCTAGACCGTCGCCGCAAACACCTCGCGAAACCGCTCCATCTCCCGCTTGTTCCCCACCGTCACGCGCACCCACTGCGGCCAGTTTTTCCACACCCGCCCGATGAACACGCCCTGTGCGGCAAGCTTGTCGATGACCTGCTCGGCCGGTTGCTTCACGTCGATCATGAAGCAGTTGGCCTGGGAGGGCGTGCAGGTGAAGCCACGGCCCTTGAGCCAGGTGATTGTTTCATCGCGCAGCTGAGCATTGAGTGCCTTGCGTTGTGGCAGCAACTTTACGTCTTCCAGGCTGGCGAGGCCGCCGAGCAGGGAAGAACCCGCCGGGACATTGTCACCGCCGAATACCGCCAGCCGTTCCAGCAGCGCCGGGTGGCCGATCGCCAGGCCCAGGCGGGCGCCGGCCATGCCGTAGATTTTCGAGAAGGTGCGCAACACCAACAGGTCGTCATGGTCCTTGACCCAGCTCACCACGCTTGGGGTGTCGGCGAAGTCGATGTAGGCCTCGTCCACCACCAATACGCTGCCTTTGGGCTTGTTCGCCAGCGCCTGGCGAATAGCCTCGGTGGAGGTGATGGTGCCCGTCGGATTGTTGGGATTGCAGACATAGAGCATCCCCGCCTGGGGATCGGCGGCGAGCATGGCGGGAACGTCGTGGGCGTGGTCGGCGTCAAGGTCCACTTCGCGCACCGGCGCCTTACGGGACTCGGCGGCCTGGCGCGGTACTTCGTAGGACGGCGTGGCCATCACCAGGCCGCGGGTTTCGCTGGTGAACGCCAACACCGCGTAGCGCAGCGCGGCCATGGAGCCGGCGAATACCGCCACCTGCTCTTCGGCAATCCCGTGCTGCTGGGCAAACAGGCCGGCCAAGGCGTACATGTGTTTGTACGGATACCGCCCGGCTGTCGCGATGCCGCGCTGCATCGCTTCGCGGGCCGCCGTCGAAGGCCCGTAGGGGCTTTCGTTGTAGTTGAGCAGTACCTTGTCAGTCTTGGTCGGCGCGGGTGCGGCGAGCGCCCAATCCAGGCGCCCGAGCAAAGGCAGGGCGGCGCCAAGAGCGAGAAGGGATCGACGACTAACGCTGACCATGGTGACTACTCCTTGTAGACGGGTGAGGAATTCGCACAGCTCGTATAGAAGAGTATGACGAGACAAGGAACGAAGGATTTAACCGAGCCACCATGAAAAGCCCCGTACAACGTGCGAAGACGGGGCTTTTTTCGAGCAGGGCACTTCAGCGTTCCCAGTAGCCGGCGATGGGATATTTCGCACACAAGGCTTCGAGTTCTGCACGCAGTTGTTGCTGCAGAATCGGTTCGAGGCGGTACGCGTGCTCCCCCAGCGGGGTGACATTGTCCAATACCCGGCACACCAGATCGATGATGTGCCGACAGCCCTCGGCATCGACACCGCGTTGCGCCATGGAGCCCGTGCCGATACACAAGCCACTGGCGACGGCAGACGAACGCGTCTCGCCCGGTATGCGGTTTTTATTCACCACGACACCGCAGCTTTCCAGCGCCGACTCGGCGATAGCGCCGGTAACGCCGCCGCGCAAGCGAATCAGCACGGTATGGTTTTCACTGCGCCCGCCGACCACTTCATAGTCATGGGCCTGAAACGCGCTGGCCACTTCATCGGCCAGGGCGCGAATCCGCCCCATGCACGCGTCGAACTCCGGCGTCATCGCGTAGCCCAGCGCAGCGGCTTTGGCGGCGATCATATTGACCGCCGGCGCGCCCTGCATGCGCGGGAACACGGCTTGTTCAAGTACACGGCTGAAGGTCGCCCTCAAGCCGGGCACCTTGGTATGGGCATCGCGTCCGGACAGGATCAAGCCTCCGCGCGGCCCACCCAGCTGCTTGTGGGTACAGGTGATGGTGACATGCGCGGCGTTGATCGGACTCGGGTGCCGCCCCGTCACGACCAGCCCGGCAATATGAGAAATGTCGGCGAGCAGGATCGCACCCGCTTCATCGGCTATGGCGCGAAACCGCTCGAAATCCACAACCCGCGAATAAGCCGATGCACCGCAGATGATGATGCGTGGGCGATGGGCAAGCGCCAGACTACGCACCTGCACGTAATCGATCAGTCCGTCGGCGGTGGTGCCGTAGCGAATGGCCTTGTAGTAGGCACCGGTAAATACGGCGGGGCTGCCATGGGTAAGGTGCCCACCGTGATCGTGGGCCATGCCCAGCAGGGTATCCCCCGGTTCAAGCAGGGCTGACAGCACTTGGGCGTTGGCGTTGGAAGCCGAGTGCGACTGCACGCCGGCGTAGTGGGCATCGAACAATTCACGCGCCCTGCGGATAGCCAGGGACTCGACCAGATCGACATTCTCGCAGCCCGCCCGATGGCGTCGGCCAGGCGCGCCCTCGGCAGTGATGTTCACCAATGCAGACGCGGAGGCCACCAGGGTGCGGGGTTCGACCGCACAGGAGGACGCGACCAGTGACAGTGTGCGGTGCTGGCGCGCCACTTCCGCATCCAGCAGCATCGCCAACTCCATGTCCTCGGCGTGCAGATCCGCCATGCCTCGGCGCAACAGGTCAGCCTGATCCTGCAGGTGTACGGTATTGACTGCCATGGGGAGAGTCCCTTCCTTGGTCGCTGCGTAGCGGTTCGTCCTGAACCGTGGCGCTCAATTAAACAGTAAATTAAACATTTTCCAAATTAAATGTTCGCTTTTGTCCCCCTTTGCCGAGTAACTGGCCATTTGCCTTACCGCCTGACAGGGTCGAGCATCTTGGGCTTTATTGTTAAGCCACGCGCGTGCAACACTTGCGCCCGCCGCAAAGCCTGAACGCCCTGGATGGGTACTTCAGTGCTGAAAGAGCCTGCGTGGCGTCTTCAAGGATCAACGGTTTTTACTAAAGGGAAGTGGTGAGCACGTGATGCACAGACGAGAAAAAACCGAGCACTTGAAGAGCAACATCAAGTACTTGATCAAGAGCCGCGGCGAGACCCAACTGTCGTTGTGCAGCGCGGCCGGCCTGACCCGCACCACGATCTACAACATCCTCGAAGGCAAGGTCGTCAACGTTCAACAGTCGACCCTGCGCAAGATTTCCGATTTTTTCGGCGTGTCTTACGAAGAAATCGAGACCATCGATTTTGAAGCCAAGGAAATCATTGAGAGCAGTGTTTCGCCCCAGGGCAATATGAACCCGGCAGCCGTGCCTGTGCTCAAGCAAAGCCAGGTCATGCAACACCTGGACAAGCGCATTGGCGAACTGGCCACCCTCTTCCCGCTCACGTACTACTTCGGCGCGTCCCATAACCTGATCGGCGTACAGCTGGAGCATCCCATCGCGGGTGTGAACGAGCCAGGTGACCTGCTGATCATCCAGAAGGGCTCATCGAGCGATACCAAGGAAAAGCTGGTGTTCGACAAGGTCACTCAGGCGCTGTTGATCAGCCGTGAGGCCTGCGCCAACTCAGAACGCCTGTGTGTACTGGGCGATATCATTGAGGAGCGCTTCAATGACCACGCATGAAAGCGAGATAGAAAACAGCAAGTACAAACTGCTTGGCTTCGAAAATGACAAGAGCCTGGCCGTGATCATGATCATCGCCACGGGCAAGATCATCCGGGTCAAGTTGAGCGAAGTCATCAACAGCGAAATCATGGACAACTTAAATAAAATGGAAGTTAAAAACCTGTACAAGAAGTTCTATTCCCAAGGCGGCTCGGTGACCGCGTACGACCTCAATGACCGTAATGAAAACTCATGGATGATCTACATCATCCTGAACCTGCTGCTCTTCACTTTTTATATTTTCACCAGCATCGCCGCGACCAAACCGATCTACATCGAGTCACTCGACATCATCGTCACGCCCGGCACTTTCCTGTATCCGTTGACCTTTTTGATCGTGGACCTGCTCAACGAAAACTTCGGCCTGAGACTCGCCAGAAAGGCCATTCTGTTTGCCTTTGCCAGCAACGCGATGATCATCATCCTGCTCTACGGCTCGACCTTCCTGCCCGGCCTGCCAGGTTGGAAGCTCGACGGTCCTTACAACGACGTGATCGTCCAGGTATCGTCGGTATTGATCGCCTCTTCGGTGTCGTTCCTGGTGTCGGAAAATATCAACTCGTATTTACTGTGCAAGATCAAAGAACTGACCAATTCCAAATACCTGTACCTGCGCATTTTCCTCAGTACGTTCTTTGCGGTGATTATCGACAGCTTCCTGTTCTGCTTCATCGCGTTCTACGGCGCCATGCAGACCAGCGACATCCTGAGCATGATCTACGTACAGATCGCGATCAAAGTCGGCTTTGCGTTCTTCAATATCCTGCCGGCCTACGGTGCCCGCTCGTTGTTCAAGCGTTACCTGACCGCCGCCACTGCCTGATGCGTAGCTGTCGAGCCTTGTCGAGGCTCGACAGCTACGTGTTGGGGTCAGTTCAGCTGCAATTTCTGCTTAAGGCTCTGCATGACCGCTGCCTTGTTCTGCAGGTAGTCATTCAAGCCACGTGCGCGCAGGTTGCACGCATCGCACTCGCCGCAGCCGGTGCCGATAATGCCGTTGTAGCAGGTCAGGGTCTGCTCGCGGACCAGGTCCAGTTGCTGGTGGTAATCCGCCAATGCCCAGGTCTCGGCCTTGTTCAGCCACATCAACGGGGTTTCCAGGCGTACGTCGTACTCCATGCCCAGCTTGAGCGCCTGGTTCAAGGCTTTGACGAACTCATCGCGGCAATCGGGGTAGCCGGAGAAGTCGGTTTCACACACGCCGGTGATGACCGCCCCGGCCTTGACCTGATACGCGTAGATAGCCGCCAGGGTTAAAAACAGAATATTGCGGCCCGGCACAAAGGTGCTCGGCAGGCTTTCGCCGGAGCTGTTCACGGTAGGCACCGGGATGTTGTCGCGGGTCAGGCTGCTGATCGCCAGTTCGTTGAGCAGCGACACGTCCATCACTTTGTGAACGGTGGCCCCCAGTTGCTTGGCCAACTGCCGGGCGACTTCGATTTCCGCGACATGGCGCTGACCGTAATCGAAGGTGATGCAGTGCACTTCGTCATACAGCGGCAGCGCCTGGATCAGGCAGGTCGTCGAATCCTGACCGCCACTGAACACCATAACGGCTTTTTTACTCATCACTTTGCTTCCTGCAGGGGTAGGGTTTGGTCGTAGTTTAAAGGTCACTCAATAAAAAACCCCGCGCTTCTTTCGAAGGCGGGGCCTTTTTATTACTCGGACACTCAGTGGGCGTAGGTCAGCAACAGCTCTTTCGGCACTTGGAAATCCAGGGACATCATCACGCTGAGCGCGGTGATGGTGAAGATCGAGAACACGAACAGCTTGCGCGCCCAGACGGTGTCGTCCACCGCCTTGTAGCCGGTCCAGGCCATGTACAACCAGTACATGCCCATGGCCGCAGCGACGGCAAGGTAGCTCATGCCGGCGTAGCCACTGAAGGTCAACATCAAGGTCGCCACGAGGAAGGCCAGGATGTAGAGCAGGATGTGTTTCTTGGCGACCTGGATGCCACGCTTGACCGGCAGGACCGGAATCGACGCAGCCAGGTAGTCGTTGAAGCGGAAGATCGCGATGGCGTAGGAATGCGGCATCTGCCACAGGCTGAACATCACCAGCAGCACCAGCGCAGCCATGTCGAAGCTATTGGTCACAGCCACATAACCAATCACCGGCGGCATCGCCCCCGACAGACTGCCCACCAGCGTGCCGTGCACCGACTTGCGCTTGAGGTACAGGCTGTAGAGGCCGACGTAGATGACAAAACCGATCACGGCAAACAGCGCCGCCAGCGGGTTGGCCACCTGGTACAACAAAGCCACACCGGCAACACCCAGGACGGTCGCGAAGATCAGTGCCAGCTTCAGGGAGATCAGGCCCTGGACCAGCACGCGATTCTTGGTGCGCTCCATCTTGATGTCGATGTCACGGTCGATGCAGTTGTTGAAGACACAGCCGGAAGCTACCACCAGGGACGTACCGATCATCGCAGCCAGGAAGATGGCCAGATCGACATGTCCCTTGGAGGCCAGGAAGAAACCGCCCGCCACAGAAAGCACGTTACCGAAAATGATCCCCGGTTTGGTGATTTGGATAAAGTGCTTAAGCGACATCGGGTCTTACCTCACTTCGCCATCATGAACGTATGGATGCTGAACATGATCCATATCGACAGGCCAACCAGCAGCAGGATTACTAAGCCTGCGAACACGAACGCAATCACGTTATCGCGCTGCTCTTTAGAGCGATCCAGGTGCAGGAAGTACACCAGGTGAACCAGAACCTGAATCACCGCGAACGCCAGCACGATCATCAAAGTGATCGACTTCGGCAGGGTCGGGTACATCACCAGACCGAACGGGATGAGCGTCAGGATTACCGACAGGATGAAGCCGATGGCGTACGACTTAACGCTGCCGTGGCTCGCATCATGGCTGTCATGGTCATGGGAGTGTGCATTAGCCATTACAGAGTCCCCATCAGGTAAACAACGGTGAAGACGCAGATCCAGACCACGTCCAGGAAGTGCCAGAACAGGCTCAGGCAGCTCAGGCGAGTCTTGTTGGTGTTGGTCAGGCCGTGTTTATTGACCTGATACATCATCACCGCCATCCACAGCAGGCCGGCCGTTACGTGCAGACCGTGGGTACCTACCAGCGTGAAGAACGCCGACAGGAAGCCGGAACGGTGCGGGCCGTAGCCTTCGGAGATCAGCAGGTGGAACTCGTTGATCTCCATGCCGATGAAGCCCAGGCCGAACAGGAAGGTCAGTGCCAACCAGCTCAGGACGCCTTTCTTGTTGCCCTTGTAGAAGGCCAACATGGCGAAGCCGTAGGTGATCGAACTGAACAACAGCAAGGCGGTTTCGCCGAGCACGTAAGGCAGTTCGAAGATGTCGTGGCCCGACGGGCCACCCGCAACGTTGTTTACCAGTACCGCGTACACCGCGAAGATCGACGCAAACAAGATGCAGTCGGTCATCAGGTAGAGCCAGAAACCGAAAACGGTCATCGGCCCCGAGTCGTGGTGATGGTCATCGTGCCCATGGTCATCGACATGGGCGTGTCCAGCATTGGTCACTAAGTTCGACATGGTTTAAGCCTGTTCCAACGAGGTTTCTACACGGTTGGCCGGGATTTTCTTCTCGGCGACCAGGCGAGCGTGCTGCTCGGCTTCGATGCGCTCGATCGTTTCGACCGGCACCATGTAGCCTTGATCATCACGTGCTGCGTGGACAATGAAGTAGCCGATGGTGCCCACCAGGCTCACGATTGCCAGCCACCAGATGTGCCAGATCATCGCGAAACCGAACACGGTCAACAGCGCCCCCATCACCACGCCAGTAGCGGTGTTGCTTGGCATGTGGATCGGCTCGTAGTGCTTGGGCTTCTGGTACGCAGTACCGTCTTCCTTGGCTTCGGTGAACGCATCGATTGTGTTCGCAGTCGGGATCACGGCGAAGTTGTAGAACGGAGGTGGCGACGAGGTCGACCATTCCAGGGTGTGGCCATTCCATGGGTCGCCGGATTCGCAAGCGTTCTGCTTACGGTCACGGATGCTCACGTACAGTTGGATCAACTGGCAGGCGATACCCACAGCGATCATGAGTGCACCAAACATGGCGACGTACAGGTACGGCACCCACTCAGGGTTGGTAGTGGCGTTCAGACGACGGGTCATGCCCATGAAGCCCAGTGCATAGAGCGGCATGAACGCAACGAAGAAGCCCGAGATCCAGAACCAGAACGCAGCCTTGCCCCAGCCTTCGTGCAGCTTGAAGCCGAACGCTTTCGGGAAGTAGAAGCTGAAACCAGCGATGTAGCCGAATACCGCACCACCGATGATCACGTTGTGGAAGTGAGCGATCACGAACAGGCTGTTGTGCAGTACGAAGTCAGCACCCGGAATGGCCAGCAGTACGCCGGTCATGCCGCCGATGGCGAAGGTCACCATGAAGCCCAGGGTCCACAGGACCTGGCTGGTGATGCGCAGACGGCCGTGGTAGATGGTGAACAGCCAGTTGAATAGCTTCACCCCCGTCGGGATGGAAATCAGCATCGTCGCCAGGCCGAAGAAGGCGTTGACGCTGGCCCCCGAACCCATGGTGAAGAAGTGGTGCAGCCACACCATGAAGCCCAGTACGGAGATTGCGCCCGATGCGTAGACCATCGAGTGGTGACCGAACAGGCGCTTGCCGGTAAAGGTCGAGATCACTTCGGAGAAGATACCGAACGCTGGCAGGATCAGGATGTACACCTCAGGGTGACCCCATGCCCAGAACAGGTTCACGTACATCATTGGATTGCCACCAAGTTCATTGGTGAAAATGTGGAAATCCAGGTAACGGTCAAGCGACAGCAGCGCCATGGTAGCGGCCAGGATCGGGAACGACGCCACGATCAGGACGTTGGCCCAGGTGCAGGTCCAGGTGAAGATCGGCATGTCCATCAGTTTCATGCCAGGGGCGCGCATTTTCAGGACGGTGGCCAGGAAGTTGACCCCCGTCAGCGTCGTCCCGAGTCCTGATAACTGTAGCGCCCAGATGTAGTAGTCCACACCCACGCCAGGGCTGTACTGGATGCCCGACAATGGCGGGTACGCAACCCAACCGGTCTTGGCGAATTCGCCGACACCCAGGGAAACGTTGATCAGCACCACGCCGGAAACCAGCAGCCAGAAGCTCAGGGAGTTCAGGAACGGGTAGGCAACGTCACGCGCACCGATCTGCAGCGGCACTGCAAGGTTCATCAGGCCGGTGAAGAAAGGCATCGCCATGAAGATGATCATGATCACACCGTGGGCGGTGAAGATCTGGTCATAGTGTTCAGGCGGCAGGTAGCCAGGCGAACCTTCGGTGGCCATGGCCAACTGGGTACGCATCATGATGGCGTCGGCAAAACCACGCAGCAGCATGACCATGGCAACGATGATGTACATCACGCCGATTTTCTTGTGGTCGACCGACGTCAGCCACTCGGTCCACAGGTAGGTCCACTTCTTGAAATAAGTGATTGCTGCAAACAGTGCCAGACCACCCAGCGCGATCATGGCGATGGTAATCATCACAATCGGCTCGTGGAACGGGACCGCATCCCAACTTAATTTACCAAACATCGTTTACTCCTCTGCCCCAGCAGTTGAATGCGAGCCCGTGTCAGAACCTTCAACCGCGGCCACTTCTTTCTTCTCGTGCTTGACCGGCTTGCCTGGCTTCATACCTTCGTACTTGTCGACGATTTTCTGAAACAGGTTCGGCTCATACGCGGAGTACAGGGCGACAGGGTTGTTCTGGCTTGGTTTGGTCAGGGCGTCGTATTCAGCTTGATCAAGCTGTTTAGGTGCGGCCTTGACTTCGGCTACCCAGGCGTTGAAATCTTCCTGGCTCGTCGAGATCGCTTTGAATTTCATGCCGGTGAAGCCAGCGCCGCTGTAGTTCGCGGAGATGCCTTCCATTTCAGCTTTTTCGTTGGCGATCAGGTGCAGTCGGGTCTGCATGCCTGCCATCGCGTAGATCTGACCGCCCAGGGCAGGGATGAAGAACGAGTTCATCACGGCGTCGGAGGTGATCCGGAAGTTAAGCGGGGTGTTCTCAGGGAAGCGAATCTGGTTGACCGTGGCGATACCCAGGTCCGGGTAGATGAACAGCCACTTCCAGTCCAGCGCGACCACTTCGATGTTGATCGGCTTGACGTCGGACTCCAGCGGACGGTACGGGTCCAGCTCGTGGGTCGACTTATAGGTGATGTAACCCAGGGCGATGATGATGAGGATCGGGACCAGCCACACCGCGATTTCGATCTTGGTGGAGTGCGACCACTTAGGCGCGTAGGTCGCGCTGGTGTTCGACGCGCGGTATTTCCAGGCGAAGGCAAAGGTCATGATGATCACAGGCACCACGACCAACAGCATCAGCAGGGTGGCAGTGATGATCAGGTTTCGTTGATCCAGACCGATCTGTCCTTTTGGGTCCATCAAGGTCCACTTGCAGCCTCCCAGCATTAACATCATGCCAAGCAGCGGCAAAAAGCCTAGTAATCGGGGGTACCTGTTTTTACTCATCTCACGACCTCTAAAGCAGCTTGCGCAATGCAGTTGGGTTTTGATCGCCAACACTTCACCCTGCCAAGGGTTGGCATTTCTCTTCGATTGAATAAGAGCCTGCCCGGCACGCCATATAACGGAGCGTTTCACGGACCTGCGGTGAGTTCTTATTCGATTTCGTGGTTAAAGGCCTTGTTACAGACCAATTCCCTTTGGTGCGGATAGTTGAAAGGCTGCCGGAACCTTGGGGTCGCACAGAGCCGTCCATCTGCCCCTCGACCGCTCCAGTGCTCAAAGATTGAGCAGCACCGGACATTCAGTGCGGGCGATTGTAGTTAGCTAGCGATGTATAAACCATGTCTTATAAAGAAATAATTTTTATCGATTACAGCAATAATCCTTCACCAATATTGCAATGGTTCGCGATCTTATCGCGTTCAATTCTCAACAAAAACCACAAAAATTGCCGTGTTATAGGGCAAACGGTCACAGCCCTTACACCCCGTAAGGGTCTACGAAACCTATGCAACCCCCCATAAAACAAGGCATTCGGACATCACTCAAAGCCTTGTACGACGTGAGGTACGTGGCGTCGTCCAAACCACGAACTGACAGCACATCCTGGAGGCTTTTTGCAAATTTAAGCGTTGGTTTGGCGGGTCAGAAACGTCCTGCGGCGGCTTCCGTGTGACAACATGTCGCACACTGCGCGCAGCCAAAATTGTCCGGCGTCACGCTCTGTTCACAAAAGCCTACATGCAAAAACGCCCCGGCCTACATTGAGGAAAGACCGGGGCGTTTCACTGATGGGTTCAGCCTTTGTGGCGGCGATTACGATAGATGCCCAGGGGCACCAGGATGACCGTCAGCACGAACGCCACCAGCGCCCATTGCGCCAAAGACAGGCCCAGCACCGGCGGGTACGGGGTGCTGCAGAAGCCATCGACCTGGAAGCCCAGCGGGAAGACCTTGGCCAGGGGCAGGTCGTCGACGATAGGTTGCAGTACATCGACGCCGCAGCTCACCTGCGGAAAGAACTGGGTGTACACATGGTGACCGGCCGCGGCCACCCCGCCGAGGGCGCTGAGTACCACCAGGCCTTCGAACAGCGTGAGGGCGCCCTTGGTGCGCATGGCGGCACCGATGAACGCGAAGATCGCAATCAACAGCAAGGCATAGCGTTGCAGGATGCACAACGGGCACGGCGCCTCGCCCAACACCACCTGCATGTACAACGCTCCACCGATCAGCGCCAGGCAGATGATGCCCAGCAACACCAGAAAGCGCCGCTCCCTGCCTAAACGCAATTCGTCACTCATCCCCGTATCCCTTTGTTTGGTTGTACCAATGGCCGCAAGTTTACACACAGAGAGTGGTTTAAACAGAGAGGGGTTAACAGGGGATTAATCGAGAGGAACAGAGATCCAAATGTGGGAGAGGCAAGCCCCCTCCCACATTATTTTGAACAGTGTGAACCTTCAGGTCTTATTCCAAGGCAGCCGCCGGGCCGAAGAATTCGTAGCGACTTTGCTTTTCGGGTACGCCCAGAGCCTTGAGGTGGCGCTTGATCGCCGCCATGAAGCCTTTAGGTCCCAGGAAGTACGCGTCCAGGTCACGCTGCTCCGGCAACCACGCCGCCAGTTGCTCCTGGCTCAACAGACCGACTTTATCCGCCGCCGGGCTCACGCCGTCGTCCTCGGCATAGCAATAAAAGCGCTTGAGCTGCGGGTGCTTGGCCGCCAGTGCATCCACCCAATCGCGGAACGCATGCACCCCGCCATTGCGCGCGCAGTGGATAAAGTGCACCGGACGCTCGGTGGCCAGTGCGGCCTCCAGCATCGGCAAGGTTGGGGTGATCCCTACCCCGCCGCTGATCAGCACCAGCGGCTTATCGCTGGCCGCCAGGGTGAACTCGCCCGACGGCGGAAACAGGTCAATCGTCGCACCGACCTGCAACTGGTCATGCAGGTGATTGGAAACCCGCCCGCCGGCCTCGCGCTTGACGCTGATGCGGTATTCACCCCCATCACTCAACGCCGACAGTGAATAGTTGCGGCGCACTTCCTCACCGTCGAGCACCAGCCTCATGCCGATGTATTGGCCCGGCGCGGCCGCGAGGATCGCCCCGTTGTCCGCCGGCGCGAAATAGAAGGAAGTGATCTCGGCGCTCTCCTCTACGCGCTTGACCACAGTGAACGCCCGCGCACCGCGCCAGCCGCCGGGGGCCTGGGCTTTCTCTGCGTAAATAGCGGCTTCGGCACCGATCAGGATGTCCGCCAGTTGGCCGTACGCGGCGCCCCAGGCATTCATCACCTCAGGGGTGGCGATCTCACTGCCCAGCACCTCGGAAATCGCCCGCAGCAGGCAAGCGCCCACGATCGGGTAATGCTCCGGCAGGATCTGCAAGGCGACGTGCTTGTTGATGATCTTCGCCACCAGGTCGCCCAGTTGGTCGAGCTGATCGATATGCCGCGCGTACATCAATACGCCGTTGGCCAGGGCCCGGGGCTGGTCACCGCTGGCCTGGTGAGCCTGGTTGAACAGCGGGCGAACCTCAGGGTACTCGGAGAGCATCATGCGGTAGAAATGGGTGATCAGCGCTTCACCGCCGCTTTCCAGCAGGGGCACGGTGGATTTGACAATGGCACGGTCTTGGGCACTAAGCATGGGAGCCTCCTGGGCTTCTTTACTGGTTGCCCTTAGCTACTCAGTATTCATGCCAACTTATAAACCCTTTAATTTCAATAGGTTGAACATTATGTAGTCAGTATGACCTCCTACACCTTATAGTCATATAGACTACAAGGAGTCATTATGACTGCACACTCACTGCTCACCACCCTGCTGCCGCTGGTCGCCGACCTGTCGCGGGAACTGCCCGAAGGCGAACGCTATCGACGCCTGCTGCAAGCCATGCGCGCCCTGTTGCCGTGTGATGCGGCCGCCCTGCTGCGCCTGGACGGGGAGTCGCTGGTGCCGCTGGCGGTGGATGGCTTGAGCGCAGACACCCTGGGCCGCCGCTTCAAGGTCAGCGAACATCCGCGCTTCGCCGTGTTGCTCAGCAGCCCTGGGCCCACACGCTTTGACAGTGACAGCGAATTGCCCGATCCCTACGACGGCCTGGTCGATGGCGTGCACGGCCACCTGGAAGTCCACGACTGCATGGGCTGCCCGCTGTTCGTCGACGACCTGCCCTGGGGCCTGTTGACCCTGGACGCGCTGGACACCGAACGCTTCGAACGCGTGGAACTGGACGCCCTGCAAGCCTTCGCCAGCCTCGCCGCCGCCACCGTCAACGTGGCCGAACGTATCGAACGCCTGGCATTGCGCGCCGAAGACGAACACCAGCGCGCCGAGATCTACCGCCAGGCCAGCGGCCAGCAGCACAAGGAAATGATCGGCCAGAGTAAAACCCACAAGCGCCTGGTGGAAGAAATCAAGCTGGTGGGTGGCAGCGACCTCACGGTGCTGATCACCGGCGAAACCGGGGTGGGCAAGGAACTGGTGGCCCAGGCTATTCACGCGGCGTCGTCCCGGGCGGACAAACCACTGATCAGCCTCAACTGCGCGGCCCTGCCGGAAACCCTGGTGGAAAGCGAGTTGTTCGGCCATGTGCGTGGCGCCTTCACCGGCGCGCTGAATGAACGGCGCGGCAAGTTCGAGCTGGCCAATGGCGGCACGCTGTTTCTGGACGAAGTGGGCGAACTGTCCCTGAGCGTGCAGGCCAAGCTGCTGCGGGTGCTGCAAAGCGGCCAGTTGCAGCGCCTGGGATCGGACAAGGAACACCAGGTGGATGTGCGCCTGATCGCCGCCACCAACCGCGACCTCGCCGACGAAGTGCGCAACGGCCGCTACCGCGCCGACTTCTACCACCGCCTGAGCGTGTACCCGCTGCAAGTGCCGGCCCTGCGCGAGCGCGGGCGTGATGTGTTGCTGCTGGCCGGCTTCTTCCTCGAGCAGAACCGCTCACGCATGGGCCTGGGCAGCCTGCGCCTGACCAGCGATGCCCAGGCGGCGCTGCTGGCCTATAACTGGCCGGGCAATGTGCGGGAGCTGGAACATTTGATCGGCCGCAGCGCGCTGAAAGCCCTGGGCAACTGTCGCGAACGCCCGAAGATTCTGAGCCTGAGTGCCCAGGACCTGGACTTGCCCGACGTCAGCACGCCGGCGATCGAAGCAGCGGCAGAAACCGCCCTGGCCGTCACCGGTGACCTGCGCCAGGCCACCGAGGACTACCAACGCCAAGTGATCAACGCCTGCCTGGAACGCCACCAGCACAACTGGGCCGGCGCCGCCCGCGAACTGGGCCTGGACCGCGCCAACCTCGGCCGGATGGCCAAGCGTTTAGGGCTCAAATAAACCAGACAACTCGGTCAAATGTGAGAAATGCAGGAAATGTGGGAGAAGGTTTACCCCCTCCCACACTAGACCTGCTTTGCCTGAAGGATCGGATTCACCGGCTGAGCCACCTTAGGCTTACGAAACACCAACACATTCCCCAGCATCACCAGTACCAACCCCGCCAACGCCGGCGCGGTCCACTGGTAGCCTTCGGCAAACGCCGACACATTCAGCGCCACCACCGGGAACAGCACCGTGCAATACGCCGCACGCTCCGGTCCCATGCGCCCGACCAAGGTCAGGTACGCGGTAAAACCGATCACCGAACCCGGAATCACCAGGTACCACAACGCACCGATGTAACGTGCGCTCCAGTCCATCTCAAACGGAATGCCGCGCACCACGCAGTAGGTCGCCAGCATCAACGAACCATACAACATGCCCCAGGCATTCGTGGTCAACGGCCTCAAACCGGCCTTCTGCTGCAGGCTCGAGAGCATATTGCCCGCCGAGAAACACATCGTCCCCAGCAATGCCAACCCCAAACCCAGCAAGGTCTGCGGACTGGCGGTATGCCCCACCAGTTCCGGCCAGAACAGCAGGCCCAAGCCGGCCAAGCCCAGGCCACCGCCCATCAACACATTGCGTGCCACCCGCTGACCGAAAAACACCCGGGCATTAAGCGCATTCCACAGCGTGGCGGTGGAAAACACCACCGCCACCAGGCCGCTGGGGATCCATTGGCTGGCCGTGAGAAAGCACATGAAGTTGACACAGAACAGGCACAACCCCTGGGCCAGGCAGATGAGGTGCCCGCGCCGGTTCATCACCTGCAACTTGCGACTGACCAGCAACAACGCAAACAACACCAGGGCCGCCAGGCCGAAGCGGTAGACGATGGACACGGGAATCGCCACCACGCCCAATTGCCATTTGAGGGCGATCCAGGTGGTGCCCCAGATCAGCACAGTGAGTAAGTACAGGGAAAGGTTCATAGCGGGCTCCATCGATTGAGCCACAGTGTCGCCTTCAACCCGGGCAAGGCTCTTGCACAATCTTGCGCTTTTGTCGGGCGATGGGATCACAGCGCCAGCCTCGCGGAGTAGGATGCAAGGCGTCGGAGAATACACACCATGCCAGACCTGGAATCCCTGCAAGTCTTCCAAGCCCTTAACCGCTCGCCCAACGCACGCCTGGAAGCCTGCGCCGAGCTCGGTGACGGCTTGTCCGCGGCCTTGTGGAGCAACCATCACGATTCCCAGGACTACCAGGCGCCCAGCCATCACACCTTGTCCTGCTATGTCGGTGGCGGCACCGGCACGTTTCGGCGCGACCGTCCGGGCACCAAGGGCGGCCCCGACAAACTGTGCATCCTGCCTGCCGAGCACCAATCGGCCTGGGTGATCAACGGTGAGATCCGCCTGGCCCACGTGTATTTCAGCCCGGAACAATTTGCCCTGGGCTGCGTTACCCTGCTTGACCGCGAACCGCGCACGCTGGAGCTGCGGGAAAGTACCTTCCTGGAAGACCAGCGCCTGGCCCGACGCTTCCACCAGTTGATTGCCCTCAACTGGGATGAACCCGCCGAACGCCTGCTCACCAGCAGCCTCGCCCATGAAATGCTCAGCCACACCCTGCTCAGCCAGGTGGGCGCCCGCGAAGGCCTGCGGTTGAAAGGCGGGCTGGCCGCCTACCAACGACGGTTGCTGGTGGACTACATCGACCAGCACTTGGAGGAGCCTATCAGCCTTGGGCAACTGGCTGGGTTGTGCGCGTTGTCGGAATACCATTTCGCACGGATGTTTCGCCAAAGCTTCGGCCTGCCGCCCCATCAGTACCTGCTGGCGCGCCGGCTGACCCGCGCGCAAAACCTGCTGCGTGGCGGCGCCCTGCCGTTGGGCGAGATTGCCCTGCTATGCGGTTTTTCCAGCGCCAGCCACTTTACCCATCGCTTCCGCCAGGCCATGGGCGCGACGCCCGGCGAATACCGTCAGGCGTTCATCTAAACCATCAGGCCCAAGGTCTTGGCCTTGGCCACCGCCTGGGTACGCCGCTCTACGCCAAGCTTGCTGTGAATGCGCCGCGCGTGGGTCTTGACGGTGTGCAGGGAGATAAACAGGCGGTCGGCGATCTCCAGGTTGGAACTGCCGAGGGCGATCAGTTGCAAAACTTCCAGCTCACGCTGGCTCAAGGGGCTTTCCACCGTGCCCGGGGTTGATGCCTGAGGTTCCAGGCCCAGCTCACTCAGCAGTCCCGGCGCGCGCAGGCGCAATTCGCGAATCGCTTGCTGCACCTGGCAACGCGCCGCCAGCTCCAGGCCGGCTTGCAGCGAGCGGCGCGCCAAGGCCGGATCACCCAGCTGCCAGGCGACTTCGCCCAGCACCAGGTGCAGTTCGATTTCCAGGCACAGCATGCCGCGCTGATGGGTGGCTTGCAGCAAGGCGTTGAGCCGTTCCAGCGGTTGCTCGGCGCAGCCCAGCTTCACCTCCGCCAGCACCAACAGGTATTCAAGACGCGGGATCAGTTCCAGGGTGGCCGGCGGTGCTTGTTTGGCCTGGGGCCCACGGAAGTGACGCAGCACGCGGCGCACCGCTTCCACGGTCAATTCGGCGCGCCCCTGCTGCAACCAGAAGTGCCCGCTGACCAACAGCAGCACCGCGCGGTACACCGTGTCCGGCACCTGGCGTTGCTGCATCAGCCGCTCGGCCTCACGCAACTGGACAAAGGCCTGGGCGTAATCGCCACGGTTGGCAGCCAACAGCGCCAGGCCGAGAAAGCCGTAGAGCACGCGCTTGTCCTGGCTGTGCAGGCACATCTTCAAGCCCGTGTCGAAACACTCGGCGGCCAGGCTGTCCTGGCCCTGGCGCAAGGCCAGGTGCCCGCGCCGCAAGGCGATACGCCCCACCAAGGGGCCGGCCTTTAGCCGCTGCTCAAGTAACATGGCCTGTACATTTTCCAGCAGGCTCTGGGCCCGGTACGGTGCCCCGCGCTGTTCCAGCAGTTGAGCGTGATCCAGTTCAAGCAGCGCCTCCAGCAGCAACGAACCCTGGGCGCGCGCCAGGCACAGCGCTTCGCGGTTCAGGCTTTGGGCCACGTCCAGTTCGCCGCGCAACAAGGCCTGCTGGGTCAGGCCCGACAGGCACATCAGCCGCGAGGTCCACGCGCTGTCGGGCAAGGCTTGCAGCGCCTCCAGAAAATGCAGGCGCGAGCCCTCGGCATCGCCGCCCAGGTGCAGCAGCCAGCCCCATTGCGCCTGCCAGCGCGCCAACAAATACCGCTGTTGCGCCGCCGTCGGTTGCGGGGCAAACCGGGCCAGTTGATCGATGCACACCGCGGCCTGCTCGAAGCGCCCGGCAAACAGCAACGCCGCCGTCACCAGCCCCACCAGTTGTGCCGAGCCGAGCATCAATTCATCGCCATGCTGCTCATGCAGGTGCAACAGCAAGACGGCGTTCTGCTGGCGGAACAGGTCCTCGAAACTGAAATGCTGCAACAGGCTCACCGCCATTTCATATTCTTCGGCCAGCAGCGCCTGTTCGAAGGCGGCCTGCCAGTCCTGTTCGGCGCAGAACCATTGGCAGGCGCGGCGATGCCAGGAGCGTTTGGCCGGCCAGGGTTCGTTTTGCATCAGTTGCGCCAGGGGCGGAAAAACCTGCAGCCAGTCGGTGTCTTCCCACGGCTGGATAAAGGCGCCGAGCACCTGCAGATCCCTCAGGTACTGGTCACCGTCTCCCGCGCCGAACAAGTGCTCGCACAAGCCGGCGTTGAAGCGCGGCAGATGAGCCAGTACGCGCCAGGCCTCCGCCAGCTCCGGCGGCAGTGTGCTGAACAGTTCGTGTTGCAGGTAGTCGAGCAAGGTCTTGTCGGGGTGCCCATCCCCCAGCAGGGCGATGCGCACACCCGCGCACCAACCGGCGCTGAACTGCTGCACGCTGTCGACCGAATGCCCGGGGGCATGGCTGAGCAGTTGCTGGATTTCCCCAGGGCTGAAGGCCAGTTCGGCGCCGCATTCGAGCAACTCATCGTCGAGCAGCAGGCGCGGCCAGTTGCACGCCGGTCGCCGTCGTGCGCCCAGCCACCAGGTCAGGGCCGGGCTGCTGGCGGTGAGCAGCCGGTCAAGCAAGGCGTCGGTGTCGGGCGTGGGCAAGCGGCAAAAATCATCAAGGAAAAGCCACGCCGAAGCCTGCCAGCGACTGAGATCGAGCAGCAGGGTGGCTTCATCGGTAAACGTCAGGCCCAGGTTTTGCGCCAGCCGCAGGCACAGGTCGAGGGGGCTGAGCACCGCGCCATTGAGGGGCAACCAGTACACCTGGCAACCCGCAGGCGCCTGCAACGCACATTCGGCGAGCAGCGCACTCTTGCCACTGCCGCCGGGGGCGCAGAGTAATTTGACCCTGGCCTGGTCCGTCAGCAACGGCTCGGCCAGGCGTGGGCGCAGCAGATGGTGAACGGACAGCCGGGGCATGAATCCAGGACGGTCCAGGCAGCGTGTCATGGCAGTCATTGCTGCATCCTGCTTTTTTATTGTTATGCAACCTGGTGCTTACCCTAGTCCTGTGGCGGGTGGTTGTTGAAGAAGTATTCAGCGGGGTGATTGAAGGCCATGCACAGAACCCCATGTGTACAAAACCCACTGTGGGAGGGGGCTTGCTCCCGATGAGGGACTGTCAGTCACTGGATTGGTTGACTGATACACCGTCATCGGGGGCAAGCCCCCTCCCACATTTGATTGCATTTCATATTGGGATCAGCGTACGCCTTCAGCCCTCAACGCCGCCGGGGTGTAGTCCGCTGCCTTGGCCGCAAAGCCGAACACGAAGCTGCTCTTCTCCTCGTTCTTCATGCCCAGTGCGATGTAGCGCCCGGCAATGATGTCGTACAGGGTCTCGACGGTGTAGGCCGGCACCTGGTGGTCGTAGTAGAACTGCGCATGGCCTTCGGCGACGCGCCACAGTTGGCCACGACCGTCGTAGTGATCCACCAGCGCGACTTGCCAGCTGTCTTCGTCGATGTACATGTGGCGCTTGGCGTAGATGTGCCGCTCGCTCGGCTTGACCGTGCCGACCACTTCCCACACGCGGTGCAGTTCGTAACGGGTCAGGTCCTGGTTGATATGACCGGCCTTGATGATGTCGTCGTACTTGAGCGACGGCGAATCGAGCTTGTAGCTGTTGTAGGGGATGTACATCTCTTTCTTGCCCACCAGCTTCCAGTCATAGCGGTCAGGGGCGCCGGAGAACATGTCGAAGTTGTCGGTGGTGCGCAGGCCGTCGGATGCGGTGCCCGGGCCGTCATAGGACACTTGCGGCGCGCGGCGCACGCGGCGCTGGCCGGCGTTGTAGATCCAGGCCAGGCGCGGTTCCTTCACCTGGTCGAGGGTCTCGTGCACCAGCAGTACGTTGCCCGCCAGGCGTGCCGGGGCGGTCACCGATTGCTTGAAATAGCTCAGCACGTTGGCCGCCTTGGCCTGGTCGATATCGGGAATCGCCTGGGGCACCGCCACTTCCTCCTCGAAGCGGATCGGCGTGTAGCTGCCATTGGTCTGCGGGGTGGCCTGGGTGATGATGCGGCGCAGGTTGCCACCGTGGTAGCGGGTGATGTGGTTCCACAGCACTTCCACGCCATTCTTGGGAATCGGGAAAGCGTAGTACCGGTTGCCGGTGAAGTTTTCCAGGCCGTTGCCGTCGTTGATCGTCTTGACGTTCAGCGCGCTGCGCTTGATCGACTCGTAGATGTCCGGTGGCAGGTTGACCGTACGGTGGCTCGGGTACACCGGGATCTTGTAGGTCTCGGGGTAGCGCTTGAACATCGCCACCTGGCCGTCGGAGAGTTTGTCCTTGTACTTGTCCACCGTGGCGGCGGTGATCACGAACAGCGGTTTTTCATTGGCGAACGGGTCGGCGAGAAAGCCCTTGCTGTCTATCGCGCCGGCGTTTTTCGGGATACCGCCGGTCCACGCCGGGATCGAGCCATCGGCGTTGCCGGCTTTTTCGGCGCCGACCGGTGTCAGGGTGGTGCCCAGCTTGGCCGCCTCTTCCGGCGACACCGCCGCCATCACGTGGGAAGCCAACAGGCTGAGGGCCAATACTGCAATTGTCTTACGCATGGATTCTTGTCCTTCTTTTTTAAGCCAAATCAGAAGTTCACGCCGAAGCTGAGGGCGAGGAAGTCGCGGTCGGTCAGGGTGTTGTAGTCGCCGCCAAAGAAGTCGGTGTAGCTGAGGCTGGCGGTGTAGGTGCTGCGATAGTCTGCATCCACGCCGACGCTGATGGCCTTGGCGCCTTTATTGAAGATCCCGTTGGGCCCGTAGCCGGCCACGTCATGGGACCAGGACAGGTTGGGCTTGAGGTTCACCCCGGCAATCGCATTGTTGTAGTCGAGGATCGCCCGCGCGCGGTAGCCCCAGGAGGTGGAGGTGACGAAACCGTCGGTGTCACCCTGGAAACCATAGGCGCCGTACACCGAGTCGCGGCCGTAACGCAGCTTGGATTTATCCTCCAGGCCGGCGACATGGACCACGGCCGCTTCGCCCACCAGGGTCAAGCGTTCAGCGCCCAGCACCTGGTCGAAGAACTGAGTCATGGTGCTTTGGATCTGGGTGATTTCCTTGCGGCGGTAGCCCTTGTTGTCGGCGCCGAAGGAGGAACGGATCGGCGATGCCGCATTGCCGGCAATCGGGTTGATCAGAGCCAAAGTCAAGTCAGTGGTGTTGAGCTGCACCGGTGCATTCGGGCGGTAGCTGATCTCGCCGGTCCACGCCGTACCGGTGGGCAGGGTGGTGGAGAAGCTGGCACCGAACAGGCGGATGTCTTCCGGATAGTCGAGGTAGTACTGGCCACGGCCAAGCATGGTGCTCTGGGCCAGGGCCGAACCGAAGCCCGCCGGAGCAGCCGCCGCGATACCACCGATGGTCGCCAGATTGGTGTTGGCGGTAATCGTGCCCACAGTCGGCGTACGGCTGTGGTAGTTCATGAAGTACAGGCCGTACTCCGTGTCATCGCCCAGCCAGCGCAAGGCTGCGCCGAATTGGCCGGAGTCCCGTGCATCGCGATCACCGGCACGCTGCACCACCACACCTTCGCGGGTCACCACAAAGCCTTGGCCGCGAGCCGCTGCGATCGGTTGGAGCGGTGCAATCGCCGGACTACCCACCGTGTAGTTGCCGGTGCAGCCATCCGCCGCCACGTCATTGCCAAAGAAGGTGCCGCAGTTATCCAGCACCGTCTGATCCCACTCCAGCTGGTAGAAGCCTTCCACGGTCAGTTGGTTGGTCAGGCTCTGGGACGCGAACAGCATGTTGACCGGGATCAGCCCTTCCTTGATCTCGGCACCGGGCCGACGGAACGCCGACACGTCAATCGGGTTGATGCTGTTGATGGAGTTGCCGATGAAGGTACTTTCGCCCCAACTGACCACCTGCTTGCCTGCGCGCACGGTGCCCGGCAGGTCGCCCAGGGAGTAGTTGTGGTAGACGAACGCATCGAGGATCTGCGCGCCGCTGGACTTGGCGCCTTCCTTGCGGTTGTGGTCACTGATCTGCTTGAACTCGCGGTCTTCGTCCTTGAGTTCGAAGTCGTACCAGTACTTGCCGCGCACGAACACACCGGTGTCGCCGTACTTCAGCTCCAGGTCATGCAGGCCTTTGAAGATCTTGGAGAAGGTCTCGCCCTTCTTGAAGTTGAGACGCCCGTCATCCCCCGTGGAAGCTTGCCCCGTGCCGCCATTGACGGTGCCCACGAGTTTTTTATCGGCATCGCGCATGCCCCAGCTCGAGCCGACCGACAGCGAGGAGTCGAATTGCCCTTCGATCTCGCCAATGTTGAAGGAAACAGCCTGTGCCTGGGCACAGCAACCCAACGCAACCGCAGCGGCCAGCGCCTGTGGCGTGAAGATGGCGCGCATTGTTGTTTTTGTCATGCGTCTTCCCCGGTGAGTGACAGAAGGCCTCACCCTACTGCCGCGCATCAGGAGCGATAAGCGCACCAAGGAGGGATTCGCTCTATCGCTCGAAAGGATGACAAGCCGCTCTGGCCGGGGTGCGGGCGGGCCCATGGATTGGGTGGATGGCGGGTTATCAGGGGAATGGATGGCATGCCCTGAAACTGTTGCGCTTTCAGTAACAGTCCTTGTCATGAATCGGGATTACTCATTTTGTAACAACCGACTATTCTTGCCTGGCTTTCAGGGCAAACAGCCCGCTTCCCCATCGGGAAGAACAGCCAGATTCGAATGGATTGATGCCTTTTTTCAATCTGTTACCCGTGTTCACTGACGTTGATTTGTCGCTCCTTGATCCAACGTCTGACTTCAGCCGCTGCGTTTGCAGCGGCTTTTTTTTGTCTGAAATAAAACGGGGCGCCATCAGCGCCCCGTGGGATTCAAGCTTTTTCAAGCAACGATCACAGGCTGTACTTCTGCAAGTTCGCCATCATCTCCTTCAGCGCTTCGATGTTGTCGTTGGGGTGGGCTGCGCCTTCAAAGTCGCAGATCTGCGCCCAATGCGCCGCCACGTCATCGGGGGAGAACCCGGCTTCAGGGTCGAAGCCCACGCCCAGGCTGCGTTCCCAGCGGGTCTTGCCGATCCAGCCACCACCCACCTCGAACAGCCCGGACGTTTCCTGGCACGCTTCGCTGCCCAGGTACACCACCAGCGGGCTGACCAGCTCCGGCTTGAGGCGCTCGAACACTTGCGGCGGGATCAGACCTTCGGTCATGCGCGTACCGCCGGTGGGGGCAATCGCATTGACCAGAATGTTGTTCTTGCGCCCTTCCAGGGCCAGGGTGCGGGTCAGGCCGTACAGCCCGAGCTTGGCCATGCCGTAGTTGGACTGGCCGAAATTGCCGTAGATGCCCGAGGTGGACGCGGTGAAGATCACCCGGCCATAACCTTGCTCACGCAGGTGAGGCCAGGCGGCGCGGGTGACTTTGTAGGCACCTTCGACATGCACGCGGTAAACCAGGTCCCAGTCGGCGTCGTCCATTTTGTGGAAGGTTTTGTCACGCAGGATGCCGGCGTTGTTGACTACTACGTCGATGCGGCCGAAAACATCGAGGGCGTTCTGGACGATTTTGTCACCGTCGGTGACAGAGTCATGGTTGGCCACGGCGACACCGCCCGCAGCACGAATCTCGGCGACCACTCGATCGGCGGCGGAGGCATTGGCGCCCTCGCCCTGGGTAGAGCCACCGAGGTCGTTGACCAAGACCTTGGCCCCGTGCCTGGCGAACAGCAGCGCATGGGCCCGGCCCAATCCGCCGCCGGCACCGGTGACGATCACGACCTTATCCTGGAACTGCACTGACTCACTCATACCAAACTCCGCTGGCGACAATGGGAATGGTTCGAGTGTCCGGCAACGCGCCTGCGGTCACAATAAATACGGCGGAGGATGAATGGTGCTCGATAAGGCTGGGGGATGATGACTCGTCTCTCTGCAGGAGCGAGCTTGCTCGCGAAAAATCCCAGAGCGCCGCGTGGTGTCAGGATTCCCACGTTATTGTTGACGATTTTCGCGAGCAAGCTCGCTCCTACAGAAACGGATTCGGGATCAGGAATAGGCCACTTGCGAGGCCGGCTGCCCGAGCCGATCACGAAAGGCCTGGTAGTGCCTGAGCACCTGCACCGGCGCCTCGATCTGCGGGTAGTGGCCGATATTGGCCAGCAACACCGTGTCGGCGTCGGGCACCAATTGCTGGTAACGCTCGACCATATGAGCGCCGGAGATCGGGTCCACTTCGCCGTCGATCACCCGCAACGGCACTTCGCCGCGCTGCATCGCGCCGACCCAGCGATCACGCAGGCGGCGGCGCTGGGGGACGTAGGCGATCAGTTTGTGCAGGATACGCGTGCCGCCGTTGCCGTTGATCAGGCTCCAGAAATCATCCAGGGCACTTTCACTGGGGCGGGTGTCGGGGCCGAATATCTGGCTGAAGCTGTCTGCCAGGGCATTGCGCCCGAACGCGCGGCCGATCATCCAGCCCAGGGGGCTGAGCAAGAGCTTTTGCACCAGCGCCAGGCGATGGGTTTCGGGGAACAACCCGCCATTGAGGAACACACAGCTGGCCATCTCAAACCGGCCTTCGTAGTGGCGGGCCAGGAGTTCCTGGGCGACGCTGTCACCATAATCATGGGCCAACACATGCACCGGCTGTTCCACCCGCAAGTGTTCGAGCAGGGCCTGTTGCAAGTCCGCCTGTTCCAGCAGGCAGTAATCATGGTCCAGCGGCTTGGCCGAGTCACCGAAGCCGAGCATGTCGCAGGCGATCACCAGGTGCCGTTGGGCCAGGGGTTGCCACAGGTAATGCCAGTCCCAACTGGCCGTGGGGAAGCCATGGATCAGCAGCAGCGGTTCGCCCTGCCCGGCCACCCAATAGCGAAGGGTACGGCCGCGAAAGACGAAATCCTGGCCACGCTTGCGCCAGGCTCTGAGCGGGATTTCGGCGAGTGGCATCAGCGGTTATACCCTGGGTCTTGCAGGTCCAATTTGCGCAGCAAGGCCGGCCAGGCCAGCGCGCCGCCCATGCCTTGGGCACTTTTTGTAACAGCCGCCACCATCGCCTTGGCACCGGCAAGAATCTGCGGCCCGATGGCGATCAATTCGGCGCCGCCGCTCTGCGCCAGCACCTGAATATCGCAGGCACGCTGGAAGGTGAACATCATCAGAAAGGTGTCGGCAATGGTACTGCCGCAGGTCAGCAGGCCATGGTTGTGCAGCATCAGGAAATTGCTATCCCCGAGGTCGGCCTGCAAGCGGGCTTTTTCTTCGTGGTTCAAGGCCACGCCTTCGTAGGCGTGATAGGCCAGGCTCGACAGCACGAAGAGCGATTGCTGGCTGATGGGCAACACGCCCTGCTGCTGTGCAGCGACGGCCACACCCGCAGCCGTGTGGGTGTGCAGCACGCACGTCACATCATGGCGAACTTCATGGATGGCACTGTGGATGGTGTAGCCCGCCGGATTGATGTCGTAGGGGCTGTCCATCAGTTTGTTGCCTGCCAGGTCGACCTTGACCAGGCTCGACGCGGTGATCTCGTGGAACATCAGCCCGTAGGGGTTGATCAGGAAATCATCGGTGCCCGGCACCTTGGCCGAGATATGGGTGAAGATCAGGTCATCCCAGCCATGCAGCGCCACCAGGCGATAGCAGGCCGCCAGGTCGACGCGGGTCTGCCATTCGGCAGCGCTGACCTGGTCTTTGACATTCTGCGGCGATAGAACGGGGGCTAGGCTCACGGCGATGACCTCCTTGGCGCACTGTCTTATTGTTGTTTTTTTGTGTGATGGGCCAGTCTAGTCAGACCTCATGCCTGCCGGAGTTGCCTTGGCAGCCAGCTTGATGACCGAGCGGGTCAGTTCAGAGAATAGTTGAAATTTGTTTAAAGCGCGTCAGAGAAGCGCCGCCAGAAAAGGCACGGCAAACAGGTTGAGCAACCCCGTCAACACCATCACCAGGCCAGCGACCGAGCCCTCTTCGCCCCCCACTTCATGGGCGCGACTGACACCCGCACCGTGGGCGCCCACGCCAAACAACGCGCCACGTGCCAGGGGTGTCCGCAGCGGCAGCCATTTGAGCAATACACCACCGAGCATGGCGCCGAACACACCGGTGAACATCACAAACACCGCCGTCAGCTCCGGCACGCCACCCAGGTCGGAAGACACCGGCATGGCGAACGGTGTGGTGATCGAGCGCGGCACCAGCGACATCGTCACCGCGCTGTCCAACGCCAGGGCTTTTGCCAGGCCGAACGAGGTCGCGATCGACGCCACGCTGCCCGCCATCATGCCCAGCAGCAACGCCGGCCAGTGCCGCGCCAGCAAGCGGCGCTGCTGCCAGATCGGCACGGCAAACGCCACAGTCACCGGGCCCAGCACCAGCATCAGCCAGTGGGTGTCGGTGGCGTATTCGGCATAGGCGGTGTGCATCGGCACGGCCACCGCCAGCAACAGTGCCGGCACCAGGATCAGCGGCGACAGCAGGTAGCGCCCGGTACGTCGGTAGAGCCAGCGGCTGAACACGTAGGCGCCCAGGGTCAAGGCGAGCCAGAACACCGGCATCAGCTCAAGCTTCATGGCGCAACCTCCAGCGGCACACCGCTTCTACCGTAAACGCCGTGACCAGCATCACCGCCAGCGTGCTCAAGCCGATCACCAACAGGATGCGCCAGCCATCGTTGCGCAGCAGGCCACCGTAATCGAGCAGGCTCATCAGGGCCGGGATGAAGAACAGCAGCATCTCGGCCATCAACACCCCGGCGCCCAATTGCAGTGCCGCCGGTTTGACCAGGCCGCTGGCGAACGTTGCCAGCAACAGGCCCAGGCCCAGCACGCCACCGGGAATGGGCCAGGCCAGCCAGGTCGCCAACTGGGTGCCCAGCAGATAAATCGCGAGCAGCACGACCAGTTCAGTCAGCAAACGGCCAAGGTGTTTGAAGGGAAAACGTTTCATGGGCTTTGGGTCCTCGCAGGCCCCTATTTTAGAGTGCGGCCTTCCATCCCCACAGCGAATTGTTAGACTGCCAACCATTCCAAACTGGAATCAGGCCGATGGAATTCAAACAGCTGCGCAGCTTTGTCGAAGTGATCCACCGAGGGGGCTTTACCCAGGCGGGGAAAACCCTGCATATCAGCCAGTCCGCCGTCAGCAAACAGGTGGCGCAACTGGAGCAAAGCCTTGGCACACCGCTGCTTGACCGCATCGGCTCGCAGACCCGCCTGACCGCCGCCGGCCAGGTCGTACTGCAACGCGCCGAAGCCATGTTGCGCCTGCAAGCCGAACTGCTGAGCGAGCTGGACGATATGCAGCAGCTCACCCGCGGCGAGTTGCGCCTGGGCCTGCCGCTGCTGGCGGGTGACACGCTGTTCGCCGGGCTGTTTGCCGAGTACCGCCGGCGCTACCCGAACGTCACCATCCAACTGCTGGAAGGCGGCAGCCGCAATATCGAACAGGCCATCCTGAGCGGTGAGCTGGAAGTGGGCGGCAGCTTGAAACCCAATGACCCGGCGTTTGCCTGGCAAGCCTTTTGCGATGAACCCCTGGACGCACTGCTGCCGATTGACCACCCCCTGGCGGACAACGCCCAGGTGCGCCTTGAGGAATTGGCGGACACGCCGTTCCTGATGTACCAGCGCAGCTTTGTGCTTAACGACCGCCTGATGCAGGCGTGTCAGCAGTTGGGTTTTACCCCGAAGGAAATCGGCCGCAGCGGCCAGGCGGACTTCCTCGCAGCCTTGGTGGCCGCCGGCCAAGGCGTGGTGCTGCTGCCCAGCGTGGTCGCCCGTGGGCTGGTGCGACCTGGGGTGGTGCGCCTGACGTTGAAGGCGCCCGATTACCTGCGCTGGGACATTGCCTTTATCTGGCGTGAGGGCGCCTACCTGTCGAAAGCCGCCCAGGCCTGGCTGGCGTTGTTACGCGAGTTTCCGGTCAAGCGCGCAGTGCAGTGACCAGCTCGGCCAGCCATGGCTCGGCGTCGGCTTCCGGGGTGACGCTTTCGCTGGCGTCCAGGCGCAGCATCGGCAGCACTTCACGCACACCCAACTCGCCGAACAGCTCGCGCATTTGCTCGCCACCGCCACAGAAGGTATCGCCGTAGCTGGCATCGCCCAGGCCGATCACTGCGCCGGGCAACCCGCGCCAGGCGCCGGGCAGTTGGTCGCGAATGGAGGAATACAGGGGTTGCAGGTTGTCGGGCAATTCCCCCATGCCGGTGGTGGAGGTCACCGCCAGAAAGGCTTGCGGACTGAAGGCTAGTACATCCGCCAAGGTCGCACGGGGATTGTGCCAGGCCTCAAAGCCGGCCTTGTTGAGGAGGTCGGCGGCGTGGCGCGCGACTTCTTCAGCCGTGCCGTACACCGAGCCGGAAAGGATGGCGACTTTCATCAATCTGATCCTGTAGTTGAGCGAAAGCCTGGGATATTAGCAGCTGGCGCAAATATTTCGGCGCCCGCCGTGCAAGATTCAAGGCATGTCTTAAACTGCCCACTCCAACCACAAGCCATGGACCGCTCAATGATTAACGCCAAGCTGATGCAAATGGTGATCAACGCTTCCAACGACGGCATCGTCGTCGCTGAAAGAGAAGGCAAGGACAAGCCGCTGATCTACGTGAACCCTGCATTCGAACGGCTGACCGGCTACACCCTCGACGAAATCCTCTATCAGGACTGCCGCTTCCTGCAATCCGGCGACCGCGACCAGCCGGCCCTGATGGCCATCCGTGACGTGTTGGAGAACGGCGGTGCCTGCCGGGAAACCCTGCGCAATTACCGCAAGGACGGCAGCCACTTCTGGAACGAACTGTCCCTTTCAACGGTTTACAACGCCGCGGACAAGCAGACGTATTTCGTCGGTGTACAAAAGGACGTCACGCTCCAGGTCAAGGCCCAGCAGCGTGTTGCGCAGTTGGAAAGCGAACTGGCCCAGGTCAAAGCCGAGCTGGCAGTGCTCAAAGTGACAAGCGGATTAAACAAAATTTAGAAAGTGCAGCGATAAGAGCAGATAATGGCACTTTAGCACCCTCCATTGAGCAAGCACGATGCAACGCAATGCGCTTCTGACCCAGGATGAGCTGGATTTCATTCAGAACATGCAGCACAACCCGCAACTCAACCTGCGGGATGCTTCGTCGAGCCTGACCGTCAACGGCGGTGCGCAGATTCGCGACTTGCTCACCCGCCTCGCCGCCCACGACCATGTCACCATCCAGGCGCAGTTCGACAACCAGCAACTGACCTTCCCCCTGCATCTGGTGGAGGATGAGTTCAATGCGGTGCATCTGCGTTTGGGCGTGCCGAGTATTTTCGAAGACGGGCCGATGATACGCCCGTGGCGCCTGGCGCTTGAAACGCCGGTGGTCCTGGAGAACATCCGGGGCACTGCGAGCGCTCTGTGGGTGCATGAAGTGTCATTCAAGGGCGTGCTGGTGGAGATTCGCGGCCGGAGCAAGCCGCCAAAAACCTTTTCCCTGTGGTTCAGCCCGTCGGGGTACGAACGCATCGCGCTGCGCGGCGCGTTCGAGCGGGAAACGGCGCGGGGCTTGTTTGCCTACCGCTTGAGCCAAAGCGATGCGGATGAAACCGAGCGTCTGCGTCAGTTCATCCTGCACCAGCACCGCCTGGTCCACCCGCACATGCATGCCTGAAATCAGGTATCCAGCCCGCCGCTGAGAAACTGTTGCAAGCGCCGCCGCATCAAGCGACCTTCATTGCCCAGGCAGCCGATGGACGTGCCGGCCAGGTCGTCCTCGGCAAGATCCGACGCCGCACCTGCAAGCAGCAGCGGGCAATCCAGAGTCAACGCCAAGCGGTTCAAGCGCCCGGCAAGATCATGGTTATGCGAGTAATTGGAGAAGAGGACCAGCGCCTGTGGGTGAGTCTTCTCGCAGACCAGCGTCAGCTCATCAAACGGCTGCCCCATGCCCAGCACCTTCACGGCCAGGTCATCCCGGCTCATCAAGAGCGCCGCCACCAGCAACTCCAACTTGCGGCACTCACCCGCCATGGCCGCCAGCAATACCCGCGGCACGGGTGAAGCACACGCCAGTTGCAGGCGCTCCAGGGCACGTACTCGCAGGAAGTTGTCGAAGAACAACCACTCGCTGGCCTGGCCGAAACGCCCCTGATGACGCAACAGCTCATTCCACAGAGGCATCAGAATGTCCTGGAACACCACATCAAGTGGGTAGGTAGCCAGAATCTGCCCATACACACGTTCCAGTTGACGGTCATCGAAGTCGCTGGCGGCCTGCATCAGCCGCGCCTGCCACTGCGGCCATTCACTTTCCTCGACCGCATCGCGCTGCGCACGAACGGCTTCGGCCTGCTGATCGTCGCGAGCGAGGATCTTGCCCACTTTGCTCACGGCCACGCCGCGCTCGATCCAATCGAGAATACGATGGACTGTCTGTATATCGGCCTTGGAATAGAGGCGATGCCCACTTTCGGTGCGCGTGGGCTGTATCAGCCCATAACGGCGCTCCCAGGCACGCAGGGTGACCGGGTTGACGCCTGTCAATCTCGAGACTTCACGGATCGGAAACAGCTCATCGGAATCAGTGGAATCCAGATGCGAAACACTTTCAAGCGGAGCAGTAATCACGGGCATTTTTGACCAAAAAACCAACGTTAACTGGGCGCTCATTTAACGCCTTTACACCTGTCTTTTTCAAGTTTCCCGCTTTTCGGACCAATGTCGCTGGTGTATTCGGGTAAAACAGGAATAATCCTTGCCTGCTTTTTACACGTCGCTGCAACACCCCGCAGCTTCGTCTGTGCGCCACCTACACGGTCCAGTGCACCCGTACATTTGGAGATACACAATGTCTACCTCTCCCGTCACCTTGATGGTTGCGCGCCGCGTGGCCAAAGGGCGCTATGAAGAACTGATGGCCTGGCTGCGCGAAGGCGAGCAATTGGCCACCGACTTCCCCGGTTACCTGGGCTCCGGCGTGCTGGCCCCACCGCCCAATGACGATGAATTCCAGATCATTTTCCGCTTCGCCGATGAGAAGACCCTGCACGCCTGGGAGTTTTCCGCCTCACGCAGTGCGTGGTTGAGCCGTGGCAGCGATTTGTTCGCCGACCCGTCCGAGCACCGTGTACGGGGCATCGATGGCTGGTTTGGCGCAGCGGGTGCCCGTCCGCCACGCTGGAAGCAGGCGGTGGCGATCTGGCTGGCGTTTTTCCCGGTGTCGCTGCTGTTCAACTTCGTCCTGGGGCCGCTGCTCAGTGAACTCGAGCTGGGGCCACGGGTGCTGGTCAGCACAATGGCACTCACGCCCTTGATGGTGTACTGGTTCATTCCGCTGTCGACCCACCTGCTGGCGAACTGGCTGCACCCAGCGCCAGCCCCGCGCAAGGCCTCCGAAGCGGCGGCGTGAGTACAGGGGCGGCCCGTCGCTGGTATGATTTGCGCCTGCCAGCGACGCGAGCCTCCCATGACTGCAACGAACGCCCCGATCCTGATCACCGGTGCCGGCCAGCGCGTCGGCCTGCATTGCGCCGAGCGCCTGCTGGACGAAGGCCAGCCGGTGATTTTCAGCTACCGCAGCGAACGCCCCGGCGTGCAGGCCCTGCGTGAGCGTGGCGCAGTCGGCGTGTTTGCCGACTTTTCCACCGAAGCCGGGATTCTCGCGTTTATCGCTGAACTGAACACCCACACCCAAAGCCTGCGTGCGATCATCCATAACGCTTCGGCTTGGGTCGCGGAGGCGCCGGGCGACGAAAGCCGTGCCTTTACCGACATGTTCAGCGTGCACATGCTTGCGCCGTACCTGATCAACCTGCATTGTTCACCCTTGCTGCAACGCTCTACACCTGCCGACATCGTGCATATCAGCGATGACGTGGTGCGCAAGGGCAGCCGCCAGCACATCGCCTACTGCGCCACCAAGGCCGGGCTCGACAGCCTCACGCTGTCGTTCGCCGCGCAGTTTGCGCCGCTGATCAAGGTCAACGGCATCGCCCCGGCGATGGTGATGTTCAACGAAGGCGACAACGCGGCCTATCGCACCAAGGTGCTGGCCAAGTCGGCCCTGGGCATCGAGCCTGGTCCCGAGGTGATCTACCAGAGTGTGCGTTACCTGCTGGACAACCCCTATGTCACCGGTACCACCCTGACCGTCAACGGCGGGCGGCATATCAAGTAAGCCGTTTGTGAGGATGTTGCATGACCTTATCCCTGCCCCACCATTACCGCGAGATCCTCAAGGGCCTGGGCGAAGACCCGGAACGCGAAGGCTTGCTCGACACCCCCAAGCGTGCCGCCAAGGCCATGCAGTACCTGTGTCATGGCTATGAACAGAACCTCGAGGAAATCGTCAACGGCGCACTGTTCGCCTCCGACAACGACGAGATGGTGATCCTCAAGGACATCGAGCTGTATTCACTGTGCGAGCATCACCTGCTGCCCTTTATCGGCAAGGCCCACGTGGCCTATATTCCGACCGGCAGGGTGCTGGGCCTGTCGAAGCTGGCGCGCATCGTCGACATGTTCGCCCGGCGCCTGCAGATCCAGGAAAACCTCACCCGGCAAATCGCCGACGCCATCCAGGGCGTGACCCAGGCCGCTGGCGTGGCCGTGGTGATCGAAGCCAAGCACATGTGCATGATGATGCGCGGCGTGGAAAAACAGAATTCAACCATGAACACCTCGGTGATGCTCGGCGCGTTCCGCGAGTCGAACACCACGCGCATGGAGTTCCTGCAACTGATTGGACGGAGCAAGTAGCAATGCCACAACTTCAACCAGGCATGGCGCGCATCCGGGTCAAGGACCTGTGCCTGCGCACCTTCATCGGTATCAATGAGGACGAAATCCTCAACAAGCAGGATGTGCTGATCAACCTGACCATCCTGTATGCCGCCCAGGAAGCCGTGCGCGACAACGACATCGACCACGCGCTGAACTACCGCACCATCACCAAGGCCATCATCGCCCACGTGGAAGGCAACCGCTTTGCCTTGCTGGAGCGCCTGACCCAGGAACTGCTGGACCTGGTGATGAGCAACGAATCGGTGCTGTACGCCGAAGTCGAAGTGGACAAGCCCCATGCGCTGCGCTTTGCCGAGTCGGTGTCGATTACCCTGGCGGCCAGCCGCTAACCCCTGAATTGTCAGTGAGCCCTATGAACGATCAACAACGCCTCGAACTCGAAGCCGCCGCCTTCCGCCGCCTGGTGGCGCACCTGGACAGCCGCAAGGATGTGCAGAACATCGACCTGATGAACCTCGCCGGTTTCTGCCGTAACTGCCTGTCCAAGTGGTACAAGGCCGAGGCCGACGAACGCCAGATCGAGCTGAGCCTCGATGACGCCCGTGAAGTGGTGTACGGCATGCCGTACGCCGAGTGGAAAGCCCAATTCCAGCAAGAAGCCAGCGCCGAGCAACAGGCGGCGTTTGCCAAAGGAAAAACCCATGACTGATTTGAACACCCTGCGCGCCAGCCTCAACAGTGGCGAACACGTTTTTGCCGACACCCTGGCATTTGTCGCTGCCGGTTACGATTACCAGCCACAGGCCTTCACCAATGGCGATGTGGAAAACGCTGCCGGGCAGAACGAAGGTTCGTGCAAGACCTTGGGCCTGGCCCTGCTGGAAGGCTTGAGCAACCAGGAAGCGCTGCTGGCGTTTGGCGAGCATTACCGCTCGGTGGTGGCCACGCCTGAGGGCAGTGACCATGGCAATATCCGCGCGTTGATTGCCCATGGGTTGGCAGGTGTGAAATTCGCCGCCCAGCCACTGACCCGCAAATCCTGAGTCAGATGCAGATCAAAATGTGGGAGAGGGCTTGTCCCTCCCAGATTTAAATTGCACCCATAAAAAAACCGGCCTCGTAGCCGGTTTTTTTATTTCAACAATTTAGAACGCAGCGTCCTTCAAACCGTCGAGGTAACGCTCGGCGTCCAGGGCCGCCATGCAACCGGCGCCGGCCGAGGTGATGGCCTGGCGGTAGACGTGGTCGGCCACGTCGCCGGCAGCGAAGATGCCTTCGATGTTGGTCGCGGTGGCGTTGCCTTCACGACCGCCTTGCACCACCAGGTAACCGTCTTTGGCTTCCAGCACGCCTTCGAACAACGATGTGTTCGGGGTGTGGCCGATGGCGATGAACACGCCGTCGACTTTCAGCTCGTCGAAGCTGCCGTCGTTGTTTTTCAGGCGAGCGCCGGTCACACCCATGTTGTCGCCCAGGACTTCATCCAGGGTGGCGTTGAGCTTGAGGATGATCTTGCCTTCGGCGACACGGGCGTGCAGCTTGTCGATCAGGATCTTCTCGGCGCGGAACGTCTCGCGGCGGTGAACCAGGGTCACGGTGCTGGCGATGTTGGCCAGGTACAGCGCCTCTTCCACGGCCGTGTTGCCGCCACCGACCACGGCGACCGGCTTGTTGCGGTAGAAGAACCCGTCACAGGTGGCGCAAGCGGAAACACCCTTGCCCATGAACGCTTCTTCCGATGGCAGGCCCAGGTAGCGAGCGCTGGCACCGGTGGCGATGATCAGTGCGTCGCAGGTGTAGACGCCGCTGTCGCCGGTCAGGCTGTAAGGCTTCTTGGAGAAGTCGACCTTGTTGATGTGATCAAACACGATCTCGGTTTCAAAGCGCTCAGCGTGCTCTTTCATACGCTCCATCAACACCGGGCCGGTCAGGCCGTGGACATCGCCCGGCCAGTTGTCGACTTCAGTGGTGGTGGTCAACTGACCGCCCGCCTGCATGCCGGTGATCAGCAGCGGCTTGAGGTTGGCCCGGGCAGCGTAGACGGCAGCGCTGTAACCGGCAGGGCCGGAACCGAGAATAATCACTCGCGAATGACGGGTATCAGACATGACTCACTCCTATCGACCGCCCGGACTACAAGACGGCTGGAATAAAAAAGGGACCACGAAGCACTTGGGGAAGGCTTTAACTCGCAGGCCCTGAAAAATAATGGGTGCAGCGTATCGAGGGGGGCAAGATTAAGGAAATACGGAATAACAATCCAGCTCATAGGCGGTCTCTATGCAGTCAGGCCGATTAATCGACGCCTTTGTTACCGTTGATGTCGTCACACCGACCACGCTTTCGCCTTGAAGGCAAAGCCGGTAAGGTCGGCGCGTTCGTCATCCTGCTCGGAGTTCTCCATGCCCGCCCCTGTTCTTTCCGGCCCGCAATACCTGCGTGAAGGCCTCAAACTGGTGCTGAGCCCCGGCCTGCGCCTGTTTGTGCTGCTGCCGCTGGCGATCAACCTGGTGCTGTTCGTCGGCCTGATCTACTTTGCCGGCCATCAGTTCAGCCTGTGGGTCGACCACTTGATGCCAACCCTGCCCGGCTGGCTGAGCTTTCTGAATTACCTGCTATGGCCGCTGTTTGTGGTGCTGGTGGTGCTGATGGTGTTTTTCACCTTCACCATGCTCGCCAATATCATCGCGGCACCGTTCAACGGCTTTCTTTCCGAGAAAGTCGAAGTGGTGGTACGGGGTACCGATGATTTCCCGGCCTTCAGCTGGGGCGAACTGATTGAAATGGTTCCGCGTACCCTGGCCCGGGAAATGCGCAAGCTGGGCTACTTCCTGCCACGGGCCATCGGCCTGTTTATCCTGTCGTTCATTCCGGTGGTCAACCTGATCGCCGCGCCACTGTGGTTGCTGTTCGGCGTGTGGATGATGGCGATCCAATACATCGACTACCCGGCCGATAACCACAAGCTGGGCTGGAACGAAATGCTCGCCTGGCTGCGCCAGAAGCGCTGGCAGAGCATGAGCTTCGGCGGCATCGTCTACCTGGTGCTGCTGGTGCCGGTGGTCAACCTGCTGATGATGCCGGCGGCAGTGGCCGGGGCGACGTTGTTCTGGGTGCGCGAACAGGGCGCCGAAGCCATGGCGACGCCGAAAGTGGCCAAGTCATAAATCCATCATCTGCATGACACAATGGCGACATGGCCCACGGCGACACTGTGGGTCATGACGACAGCTTCGCTTCACATCACTCTCATCACCGAAACCTTCCCGCCAGAGATCAACGGGGTGGCCAATACCCTTGGCCGCCTGTGCGAAGGTTTGCGCGCGCGCGGCCATCAAGTCGAACTGGTTCGCCCGCGCCAGGGCGCCGATGCAAGCCGGCCCAGCGATGATGGCTTGCTGCTCTGCCGCGGCTGGCCGCTGCCGGGTTACCCAGGCCTGCAATGGGGCCAGTCGTCGATGCACAAGTTGCTGCGCCGCTGGACACGCCAGCGCCCCGACGTGCTCTACATCGCCACCGAGGGCCCGCTGGGGCTGTCGGCGCTGCGGGCGGCGCGGCGCCTGGGAATCAGTGTGGTCAGCGGTTTTCACACCAATTTCCAGCAGTACTCCAACCAGTACGGCCTGAGCCTGTTAAGCCGCATGGTCACGCACTACCTGCGTTGGTTTCATAACCGTTCGACCTTGACCCTGGTGCCCAGTGCCAGCCAACGCCTGGAACTGGAGCGTCGGCATTTCGAGCGCCTGGGGATGCTGGCGCGCGGGGTGGACAGCCAGTTATTCCACCCGGCCAAGCGTGACAACGCACTACGGGAAAGCTGGGGCCTGGAAAACGACGATATTACCGTGCTGCACGTGGGGCGCCTGGCCCAGGAGAAAAACCTCGGGCTGCTCAAGCGCTGCTTTGACGCGCTGCAGGCAACTTATCCACAGCGTCGGCTGAAACTGATCATCGTCGGCGATGGCCCGCAACGCCCGATGCTCGAGCGCGACCTGCCCGATGCGGTGTTCTGCGGCACCCAGCGCGGCGAAGAACTGGCGCGACATTACGCATCAGGGGACGTGTTCCTGTTCCCCAGCCTGACCGAAACCTTCGGCAATGTGGTGCTCGAAGCCATGGCCTCCGGGCTGGGTGTGGTGGCATACGACCAGGCGGCGGCGACCCAGCATATCCGCCATGGTTACAACGGTGTGCTGGCCATGCCGGGTGATGAGGACGCGTTTTGCGATGCGGCCAGATGGTTGCTGGAAGACAGCGAACATTTGCGCAGGGCCCGCCTCAATGCACGCCAACATGCGAGCCGCCAGGGCTGGCCGGCGATTATCGAGCAGTTCGAGAACCAGTTACGCGATGTGTGCGCAGAACATTTGGCAGCTCCAACACTGCCTGACATTCGTTGAACGCTCTACGAATGAAGTAGGCCAATTCCCCGCCCTGCCTGCCTACCCCTTGAATACTGGTTTCAACGGTAGGAATGCCTGCCTGAGACTGCCTGAATCGGCACGCCACAACAGGATATTTCCGGAACGTCGAGCGAATTATCGCCACTTATATGACGCCTGCCGTAAGAGGGGGTGTGTCCCTGTGAAACACACTCGAACAAGGCAGGTCATTCATGCTGAAAAACTAATAGAGAGCACTATGTCGACACTGATAAATGGATCAATGGCGCTGAGATTCCAACCATTCAACCCCTCCGCATGGGCATCCCCATCCGGAAGCGGTCAAAACCACCAGAACCACACCAACACTGGCTGGAACCGCCCGCAACCTTCGCGCCCGCAAAACAACTGGCAAACGGCGCAGAATGACTGGCAACGCCCATCGCACAACCATGACAACCGCCCGCAGCCCACACGCCCGCAAAACGCCTGGCGGCCGGCGCAGAACGACTGGCAACGCCCATCGCACAACCATGACAACCGCCCGCAGCCCACACGCCCGCAAAACGCCTGGCGGCCGGCGCAGAATGACTGGCAACGCCCGCAGCCCACTGACAGCCTTCCATTACCTGGTGGTACGCGCCCAAACCAGGAGCAATGTTCCGTCAGGCCACCTCAATGGGTACGTTCCGACCAGACGGACAGCACTTCTAGCTTTAACCAATATGGACCAAGGACAAGGCAATAAGCATTGAGGCGAATGATGGCCTGAACACAAGCGGAAGGCCGGGTACTCAATACCCAGCCTTTCGCCTGAAACAGCGAACCCTCACGCTCAGCCGTCGATAGCGAACGCCGGCTGGGCTCCAACGCCCCTACACCAGAGTCGTCAACGCCTCGCGACTGAACGGCAGAATGTCGCCTTCACGACCTTCACGCACCTTCACGGCCCAATCCGGATCTACCAGCAGCGCACGGCCAACAGCGACCAGGTCGAACTCATCGTTGTTCAAGCGCTCCAGCAGTTTTTCCAGACTGGCCGGTTGCGCAACCTTGTCGGTGTTGACCATGAACTGCAGGAATTCGCCATCCAGGCCGACACTGCCCACGGTGATCGTCGGTTTGCCCGTGAGTTGGCGGGTCCAGCCGGCGAGGTTGAGGTCGGAACCTTCGAACTCCGGCTCCCAGAAACGGCGGGTGGAGCAGTGGAAAATATCCACACCGGCATCAGACAACGGCTTGAGGAATTCACCCAAGGCCTCGGGGGTTTGCACCAGGCGCGCGGTGTAGTCCTGCTGCTTCCACTGGGAGAAACGCAAGATGATCGGGAAGTCCGGGCCGACGGCGGCGCGGGTGGCCTGGATCAACTCGATGGCAAAGCGCGAACGGTTGGCCAGGCTGCCGCCGTATTCGTCGGTGCGCTGGTTGCTGCCTTCCCAGAAGAACTGGTCGACCAGGTAGCCATGTGCGCCATGGATTTCCACGCCGTCCATGCCGATGCCCTGGGCATCCTTGGCGGCTTGGGCGAACGCGGCAATGACATCCTTGATGTCCTGGGTGGTCATGCCGTGGACGACCACGTTGCCATCCTTGAGTTTTTCCATCGGGCCGTAGGCCGGCACACTGGCGTCAGGCTCGGTACCGATGCGGCGCACACTGCCCACGTGCCAGAGCTGCGGGACAATCTTGCCACCTTCGGCGTGCACGGCATCGACGACCTTCTTCCAACCGGCCAGCGCCGCCTCGCCGTAGAAATGCGGGACATTCGGGTAGCCGTTGGAGGCCGGGTGACCGACCACGGTGCCTTCGGTAATGATCAGGCCCACGCCGGCAGCGGCACGGCGGCGGTAGTACTCGATGACCTTGGAATCAGGCACGCCACCTGGGGAAAACGAACGGGTCATCGGCGCCATGACCACACGGGTCGACAGCTGCAGTGCACCGAGCTGGAACGGTTTGAACAAGGCTTGGACAGGCATGGGAGCACTCCGCGGAAGACGAGGTTTATGATGCGGATAATATGAGGAGTGCAGAGTGCTGAACAGCACTATTGATTTGGGTGATTAAGGGGTATGAAAGCAGCGGCCAGCTTCAAGCCTGAAACTTGAAGCTGCGCCTGCTGGTGCTCAATTCAGGGCTTTTTCGATAGCCTGCACGACCGTTGGATCATCCGGTGCGGTGCGCGGCGAGAATCGCGCGAGGACCCGGCCATCCTTGCCCAGCAGGAATTTCTCGAAATTCCAGGTGATATCCCCTGGAAACTCGGCGCCCTCGCCCGCCAGCAAACGGTACAGTTGGTGACGCTCAGGGCCATTCACATCGAGTTTGCTGCCCAGGGGGAAGGTCACGCCGTAGTTCAGGCTGCAGAACTCGCGGATTTCTTCCTCGGTGCCCGGTTCCTGGCCTGCAAACTGGTTGCACGGCAGGCCAAGCACGGTAAATCCCTGGTCCTTGTACTGCTGATAAAGGTTTTCCAACGCCGCGTACTGCGGGGTCAAGCCACATTTGGAGGCTACGTTGACCACCAGCACAACGTGCCCCTTGAAGGGCGCCAGCGGCAGCTCTTGTCCGTCCAAAGCTTTGAGTTTCAGGTCGTGGAAAGCACTCATGACGAACTCCAGATTTCCCATGTTCTTAGCAAAGCAGCGCTTCGAGATTACAACCCGCAAGCCTGCAATCATAGACGCCGATTGCAAAACTCGCCTGCGGATTACTGAGCGGTCGGCCACGGCAGAATGGGAATCGCCGTCACCGCGTTCTGCGGGCTGCCTTCGATCAAGCGGTCACTGTAGACCAGGTACACCAGGGTATTGCGCTTCTTGTCGAGGAAACGCACCACCTGCATGGTCTTGAACACCAGCGAAGTACGTTCCTTGAACACTTCGTCGCCGTCCTTGAGCTCGCCCTTGAAGCGGATCGGGCCGACCTGACGGCAGGCGATCGAGGCTTCGGCACGGTCTTCGGCCAGGCCCAGGCCGCCTTTCACGCCGCCGGTCTTGGCGCGCGACAAATAGCAGGTCACGCCGTCGACCTTGGGGTCATCGAACGCTTCGACCACAATCCGGTCGTTGGGGCCGACAAACTTGAACACCGTTGACACCTGGCCAACTTCTTCGGCCGAAGCCAGCAGCGGCAGGGCCAACAGCAGGCCGAGCAATCCCTTTATCACGCGCATCGTGTATTCCCTTTGTTTAGACCAGGATCAGGTTATCGCGGTGAACCAGTTCCGGTTCCGCCATGTAACCCAAGAGTCCGACAATCGCGTCAGACGATTGTCCGATGATTTTCTGCGCTTCCAGGGCGCTGTAATTGGCCAGGCCCCGGGCGATCTCACGACCGTCAGGCGCCACGCATACCACCATCTCGCCACGGCGGAAGCTGCCCTGCACCAACTTGACGCCCACCGGCAGCAGGCTCTTGTTGCCTTGGGACAACGCCGACACCGCGCCATCGTCGAGCACCAGAGTGCCACGGGTTTGCAGGTGCCCGGCCAGCCATTGCTTGCGCGCTGCCAGCATGCCGCGTTCGGGCGACAGCAACGTACCGATGCGCTCACCGGCCTTGAGGCGATCCAGCACACGCTCCAGGCGCCCACCGACGATGATGGTGTGGGCCCCGGAACGTGCTGCCAGGCGTGCTGCGCGCAGCTTGGTCTGCATGCCGCCACGCCCCAGGGCGCCGCCGACGCTGCCGGCCACGGCGTCGAGCGCCGGGTCATCGGCGCGCGCTTCGTAGATCAGTTGGGCATCGGGGTTGTGGCGCGGGTCGGCGTCGAACATGCCGTCGCGGTCGGTGAGGATCACCAGCAGGTCGGCCTCCACCAGGTTGGCCACCAGCGCGGCCAGGGTATCGTTGTCGCCGAAACGGATCTCGTCGGTGACCACGGTGTCGTTCTCGTTGATCACCGGGATGACCTTGAGCTCCACCAGCGCACGCAAGGTGCTGCGGGCGTTGAGGTAGCGCTTGCGGTCGGACAGGTCATCGTGGGTCAGCAGGATCTGCGCCGTGTGGCGGCCGTGCTCGGCAAAGCTGGATTCCCAGGCTTGCACCAGGCCCATCTGGCCGATGGCGGCGGCGGCTTGTAGCTCGTGCATCGCGCTGGGTCGCGCGGTCCAGCCGAGGCGGCTCATCCCGGCGGCAACCGCCCCGGACGACACCAGCACCAACTCGACACCTGCTTCATGCAAGGCCACCATCTGCTCGACCCAGACGCTCATGGCTGCACGATCCAGGCCTTTGCCATCCGCCGTCAGCAGCGCACTTCCGATCTTTACGACCCAGCGCTGCGCACCTGTCACTTTGCTCCGCATCATCTTCAACCTTAGATTGAGGGCCGCGCGACCCAGCGCCGCCCATAACGTTATACCCGGATACCAAAACGCCGCTCCAGGGAGCGGCGTTCAAGTTTATCGCAACGGATCAGTCGCGCACGTAAATGATTTCCGGACCGTCTTCGTCATCCACGTCTTCTTCGTCCCAATCATCGTCGCCGATGTCGTGGACCGACTTCACGCCGCTGCGGCGCAGGGCACGCTGGTCATCCAGGGCCTGCAACTGGGCACGGGCCTCGTCTTCGATCTGCTGATCGAGTTCGGCGAGTTCGGCCTTGAATACCGGGTCGGCCGCCAGACGGTCGGCACGGTCTTCCAGGTAGCGCATGATGTCGCGGGTCAGGCGCTCGGTGCCTTCTTTGGCGATCGCCGAGATCACGTAGACCGGACCGGTCCATTCCAGGCGATCGACGATTTCCTTGACGCGCTCCTCATGCTCTTCTTCGAGGATCTGGTCGCATTTGTTCAGCACCAACCAGCGATCACGCTCGGCCAGGGCCGGGCTGAACTTGGTCAGTTCGCTGACGATCACTTCGGCGGCGTCCGGTGCACTGGTGTCATCCAAGGGCGCCATGTCGACGAGGTGCAGCAGCAAACGGGTACGGGACAAATGCTTGAGGAAGCGAATCCCCAGGCCTGCACCGTCGGAAGCCCCTTCGATCAGGCCGGGAATGTCGGCGATCACAAAGCTTTTCCAGCGGTCGACGCTGACCACGCCCAGGTTTGGCACCAGGGTGGTGAACGGGTAGTCGGCGACTTTCGGCTTGGCGGCCGACACCGAGCGGATGAAGGTACTTTTGCCGGCGTTCGGCAGGCCCAGCAGGCCCACGTCAGCCAGTACTTTCATTTCCAGCTTCAGGTCGCGCTGCTCGCCCGGCTTGCCCGGCGTGGTCTGGCGCGGTGCACGGTTGGTACTGGACTTGAATCGGGTGTTACCCAGACCGTGCCAGCCGCCCTGTACAACCATCAGTTTCTGGCCGGCCTTGGTCAGGTCGCCAATCACTTCCTGGGTCGCGGAGTCGATGATCGTGGTGCCGACCGGTACGCGCAGTACCAGGTCTTCGCCTTTTTTACCGGTGCAGTCTGTGCTGCCGCCGTTGGAGCCACGCTCGGCATCGAAATGCCGGGTGTAACGGTAGTCCACCAGGGTGTTGAGATTTTCGTCGGCCATCATGTAGATGGAACCGCCGTCACCGCCGTCACCGCCGTTGGGGCCACCGTTTTCGATGAATTTTTCGCGACGGAAACTCATGCAACCGTTACCGCCGTCGCCTGCTTTTACTCGGATGGAAACTTCATCAACGAACTTCATAACAAAACGCCTCTCGCCGCACGGACGAGCTTAAGAAACCAAGACATAAGACTCTTGCAAAAATGAGCGCAGCGACCTCAATCAACAGCCGCAAATCCAGCTGCTCGAGCCCATTACAAACAGCTTTGCAAGAGACTCACTCCACAAACGAAAAAGCCCCGTCGCAAGACAGGGCTTTTCCAGCGATCGCGCAATTAAGCGGCGACAACGCTCACGTAACGGCGGTTGAACGCGCCTTTTACTTCAAACTTGATCACGCCTTCGATTTTCGCGAAGAGGGTGTGATCTTTACCCATGCCAACACCGTAACCGGCGTGGAATTGGGTGCCGCGCTGACGCACGATGATGTTGCCCGGAATGATTTTCTGGCCGCCATACATCTTAACGCCAAGGCGTTTGGCTTCTGAGTCGCGACCGTTACGGGTACTACCACCAGCTTTTTTGTGTGCCATGAGTCAATTCTCCTAGTGAGGAATTAGGCTGAAATTAAGCCTGAATACCGGTGATTTTGATCTCGGTGTACCACTGGCGGTGGCCCATACGCTTCATGTGGTGCTTACGACGACGGAACTTGATGATGCGGACTTTATCGTGACGACCTTGGGAGATCACTTCAGCCACAACGGTAGCGCCAGCAACAACTGGAGCGCCGATGTTCACGTCATCGCCATTGGCGACCAACAGAACGCGATCAAAGGTAACGGATTCGCCGGTAGCGATTTCCAGTTTTTCGATCTTCAGGTATTCACCTGGGGCGACCTTGTATTGCTTGCCACCAGTAACAATTACTGCGTACGACATGGTATTTCTCCGATAATCCTGCTCACCCAGCGCTTTATAAGAAGAGGTATTGGCTGGCATGGCTGCATGGGATGGACGTCCCGAATGCAATTGCGTAAGGCAGGTGCTGCCCAGGAAGTTCAGGGTGCGCGATTGTACGCAAGGTAAATGGGTGTTGCAAGTGGCCGTCTATCGCGCCTTGACACCCGGGGGTCAGGGTCCTAGCATGCCGCGCAACCCTTCTGGAGCGACTGTCGCTGATGCAACCCCAAGCTTTCTACCGCGCGGTCGCGGACGATTTTAGCGCCGTCGACGGCATCATCAAGCAGCAGCTGACGTCTAAAGTGCCGCTGGTCTCCAAAATTGGCGACTACATTACGTCGGCGGGCGGTAAACGCCTGCGTCCTTTATTAGTGCTGCTGTGTGGCAAGGCCCTGGGCCGCGAAGGCGATGACCTGCGCCTGCTGGCCGCCACCATCGAATTCCTGCACACCGCGACCCTGCTGCATGACGACGTGGTCGACATGTCCGGCATGCGCCGTGGTCGCGAGACCGCCAATGCGATGTGGGGCAATGCCCCGAGCGTGCTGGTGGGCGACTTCCTGTACTCGCGCTCGTTCGAAATGATGGTCGAGCTCGGCTCGATGCCGGTGATGAAGATTCTTTCCCAGGCCACGCGCATCATCGCTGAAGGCGAAGTGCTGCAGCTGTCCAAGGTTCGCGACGCCAGCACCACCGAAGAAACCTATATGGAAGTGATTCGCGGCAAGACCGCGATGCTCTTCGAAGCCTCCACACACAGTGCCGCCGCGCTCTGCGGCGCGACCGCCGAGCAGGCCGAAGCCCTGCGAACCTTCGGTGATCACCTGGGCGTGGCATTCCAGCTGGTGGACGACCTGCTCGACTACCGTGGCGATGCAGAGACCCTGGGCAAGAACGTCGGCGACGACCTGGCCGAAGGCAAACCGACCTTGCCGCTGATCTACACCATGCGCGAAGGCACGCCGGAACAGGCGGCTCTGGTGCGCAAGGCGATCCAGAAAGGCGGGATCGAAGACCTGGAGGCCATCCGCGCTGCCGTGGAAGCGTCCGGTTCCCTGGAGTACACCGCGCAACTGGCGCGTGACTACGTAGCCCGTGCGATCCAGTGCCTGCAAGCCCTGCCGGCCAGCGAGTACCGGGATGCCCTGGTTGAGCTGAGTGAGTTTGCGGTCGCGCGTACTCACTAAGACATACCTGCAAGACCAATGTGTGAGGGGGCTTGCTCCCGATGGCGGTGGATCAGCCAGTCGATATATCGACTGGAACACCTTCATCGGGGGCAAGCCCCCTCTCACATTTGGATTTCATACAGCCTGCAACATCACAAAACCCTATATAATGTGCGACTTTTAGTCATCCCTGAATCTCAAGGAGCTTTAGTGAGCACGTTGCCACCCTGCCCGAAATGCAATTCCGAATACACCTATGAAGACGGCGCCCAGCTGATCTGCCCGGAATGCGCCCATGAGTGGTCCGCCAATGGCGAGGCCGAAGTGGCCGGCGATGAAACCGTGAAGAAAGACTCTGTGGGCAACGTCCTGCAGGACGGCGACACCATCACCGTGATCAAAGACCTCAAGGTCAAGGGCACGTCCCTGGTCGTGAAGGTCGGCACCAAGGTCAAGAACATCCGCCTGTGCGACGGCGACCACGATATCGATTGCAAGATCGACGGTATCGGCCCGATGAAACTCAAGTCCGAGTTCGTGCGCAAAGTCTGAACCTGCTGCATCCATCCCGCGCCCGCGCGGGATGGCGTTTTGCCCTCCCCGTTGACTCCTCGCAATATCCACACAGAAAAACCAGGAAACTGCCAATAGGCACTTGCTATTCTACGAATAAGAATTATTCTCATTGAAACCCATCAAGGAGATGTACCCATGACTTATTTGATAGATGCCTGGCTCGACCGCCCACACCCTTACCTGCGCATCCTTCATCGGGAAACCGGCGAAGTCTGTGCGGTGCTGGAAGAAGAAGCGCTGAATGAATTGCAGGATCAGGGAGACCTGGACGTCAACGGCCTGAGTTCGAGTGAACCAGGAGTGCTCAAGGAAGTGGTGCGCAATCTGTTTCTGTTCTGCTATGCCCGAGCGTTGCGCCCGGCGACGGAGCTCAATGGCAAGTTCCATCCATGAACACACCGGCAAGACACTGTGGGAACGAACGGACGCGTTCCCACAGGTAAGCAGCAGGTCTTACAGAACGTCGAGCAGCTCGACGTCAAACACCAGCACGCTGTGCGGCGGAATGCTGCCAACGCCTTGAGCGCCGTAAGCCAGTTCGCTCGGCACGTACAGGCGCCATTTGCTACCGGCATTCATCAGTTGCAGGGCTTCGGTCCAGCCGGCGATCACGCCGCCAACCGGGAATTCTGCTGGCTGGCCACGCTCGTAGGAGCTGTCGAACACAGTGCCGTCGATCAGGGTGCCGTGGTAGTGGGTGCGAACCTGGTCTTCACGGGTCGGCTTGGCGCCGTCACCAGCAGTCAGCACTTCAAACTGCAGGCCGGAAGCCAGGGTGGTGATGCCATCACGCTTGGCGTTTTCAGCCAGGAACGCCAGGCCAGCACCAGCAGCCGCTTCAGCCTTGGCAGCCGCTTCGGCTTGCATGATTTCGCGAATGACCTTGAAGCTGGCAGCCATTTGCTCTTGATCAACACGGCTTGGTTTGCCGGCGAACGCGTCGGTCAGGCCAGCCAGGATCGCGTCCAGGCTCACACCCGGCGGTGGGTTGTCGCGCAGTTGGTCGCCCAACTGACGGCCGATACCGTAGCTGACGCGGGTTTCGTCGGTGGACAGATTAACTTCGGACATGAAGAGGCTCCGCTGTAGGGCAGCACTGGAAACAGTGATGTGCGCGCCGCCCTGAACTAAAAGGGCCAGCAGACTAGCACACAAGACCTGCTGGTGATGAGCCCCCCACCGCGGCGCGGCACCGGGATCGCGACCCTTCGTCGCACGCGCAATAAAAGCGCTTCAGATTCAACCCTCCCCGCCGATACAGCGCTACACACTTTGGCTGGCTCAAACAACAACACCGTCCAGCAGACAAAAAATCACCTTCGCGGAGCATTCGATGAACAGCTGGTTCGGTAACATCAGCGTCAACCTCAAACTGGGCCTGGGCTTTGGCCTGGTACTGGTTCTCACCTCGATCCTGGCCTTCACCGGCTGGACCAGCCTGGGCAGCCTGATCGACCGCAGTAACTGGATGAGCGACATTACCCAGCTCAACGCGTCGCTGACCAAACTGCGCATCGTGCGCCTGCAATACATGTTGGCCAACGGTGATGAAGCCGTGGCGCAGAACGTGCAGACCAGCCTGGATGCCTTTGCTGCCCAGCAACAGAAACTCCTGGACAGCTTCAAGAGCCCGGAAAACGTCAAGCTGCTCAACGAGCAGAAAGCCATCATCACGGCTTATCAGCAATCCCTGAACAAAATGCGTGAGGCTTACCGTAACGGCAACGCTGCTCGCCAGGTCATGGGGGACAAGGCCGATATCGCCAACACCCAGATCGATGCGCTGGACACCAGCGTGCAGCAGATGCCCGACAGCCCGGAGCGCTTCACTCAGTTCCAGGCGGTGACCAACGCCAAGCAGGCGTTCCAGTTGGCCCGCTACGAAGTGCGTGGCTACACCAACAACGTCAACCCGGACACCGAAGCCCGCGCGGCGGCACAAATCGAGAAAGCCATCGGCGGCTTGAAAGGCCTCAGTGTCGCATTCGGCGCCAGCCAGCAAAGCGCGCTGAGCGCCCTGGAAACCGCCCTGGGCGCCTATCGCACAGCCGTTCAAAACTACAAGACGGCCAACGCCAACATCGTGGCTGCCCGTGCCGAAATGACCACCCAAGGCGCCGACATCGTCACCATCAGCGACAAGCTCTACGACATCCAGCTGGATCGTCGCGACGCCGAAAGCGCCCAGGCCCGTAGCCTGCAGTTGATCAGCACGCTGCTGGCACTGCTGGTCGGTATCATCGCGGCACTGGTGATCACCCGCCAGATCACCCGCCCACTGCAGGAAACCCTGGCCGTGGTTGAGCGCATCGCCTCCGGCGACCTGAGCCACAATATCCAGGTCACCCGTCGCGATGAGCTGGGCGTACTGCAACAAGGCATCCAGCGCATGGGCACCACCTTGCGTGAACTGATCAGCGGGATTCGCGACGGCGTGACCCAGATCGCCAGCGCCGCCGAAGAGTTGTCGGCCGTGACCGAGCAGACCAGCGCCGGTGTGAACAGCCAGAAGATCGAGACCGATCAGGTCGCCACGGCAATGCACGAAATGACCGCCACTGTGCAGGAAGTCGCACGCAACGCCGAGCAAGCCTCTCTGGCTGCCGCCGACGCTGACGGCCAGGCCCGCGCAGGCGATAAAGTGGTGGCCGAGGCCATCGCCCAGATCGAACGCCTGGCCGCCGAAGTGGAACGTTCCACCGATGCCATGGCGCACCTGCAACAAGAGAGCAACAAGATCGGCAGCGTGATGGACGTGATCAAGGCGGTGGCCGAACAGACCAACCTGCTCGCGCTCAACGCAGCGATCGAAGCGGCGCGTGCCGGTGAAGCCGGTCGCGGCTTTGCCGTGGTCGCCGACGAAGTGCGTGGCCTGGCCCAGCGCACGCAGAAATCCACCGAGGAAATCGAAGGCCTGGTCGCCGGTTTGCAGAACGGCACCCAGCAAGTCGCCAACGTGATGAACAACAGCCGCAGCCTCACCGACAGCAGTGTCGAACTGACGCGCAAGGCCGGTGTGTCCCTGGAAAATATCACCCGCACGGTGTCAAACATCCAGTCCATGAACCAGCAGATTGCCGCAGCCGCCGAGGAACAAAGCGCCGTGGCCGAAGAGATCAGCCGCAGCATCGTGAATGTGCGTGATGTGTCGGAACAGACCGCCACCGCCAGTAATGAGACCGCTAAATCCAGTGTGGAACTGGCGCGACTGGGTAGCCAGTTGCAGCAGATGGTCAGTCACTTCCGGGTGTAAAAACCGCTCTCACTGTGGCGAGGGAGCTTGCTCCCTCGCCACAGGCAAACCTGGACATACTCGGCCCTCCGTGAGTTGGGCCTTACCTCCAGCACACTTACCGGAACATGTGGGCCCTAGGATGCTGGTCATAGCTTCCGCTGAATATGCAACCCCAGCTACTAACCGGGATTGCAATAAAAAGCCGCCCTACTAAGGCGGTTTTTTATTGCCTGCGATTTACCTCTCAGCCCTCACCTTCCTCAACAAACACCACCCGATTCCCAAACGGATCCTTGATGCTCATCTCCCGCGATCCCCAAGGCGTTTGCTCAACCCCAGGCTTGGCGTAACGGTAATCCTTGCCCGCCAACTGCTGCTGATACGTGTCCACCCCTTGCGCCTGAATCCGCACCGCCGCGCCCGGCGAAGCATCGCCATGATGTTCGGACAGGTGCAGTACACAATCGCCCAGCGACACCTGCAGATAGAGTGGATAGTTCGCCTCAAAGCGATGCTGCCAATCGACCTTGAACCCCAGGAAGTCGACGTAGAACTCCAAGGCCTTGGCCTCATCGAAAATCCGCAGGATGGGGGTGACTTTTCCTAAGTGCATGGCAATCGCTCCGTGTATGAAAGCGCCCACTATAGAGTCGAAAACCCACCACGCAAATCCCCACTGCGCGCCAGGAATCGCCCCGGTCGCTGACCGTTCGCTTGGCCATCGCTGTAGCTCAATACGCCGTTGACCCACACGCCATCAATGCCTTGCGCTGCCCGCTGTGGCTCATTGAAATCCGCCACATCCCGCACCCGCAACGGGTCGAACAACACCAGGTCGGCCCAATGCCCTTCACGAATTTCACCACGCCCGGATAACCCAAAACGCGCTGCCGACAAGCCGGTCATCTTGTGCACGGCGGTGTGCAACGGGAACAACCCGACATCCCGGCTGAAATGTCCCAGCACCCGTGGAAACGCCCCCCACAAGCGTGGGTGTGGAAACGGGTCTTCGGGCAACCCATCAGACCCCACCATCGACAATGGATGCGCAAGGATGCGTCGCACATCCGCTTCATCCATCCCGTAGTACACCGCTCCCGCAGGCTGTAGACGACGAGCGGCATCCATCAACGAGACGTCCCATTCGCCGGCAATGTCCTGCAAGTCGCGCCCCCCCACTTCCGGGTGCGGCGTCGACCAGGTAATGGTGATGCGAAATGCGTCGGTCACCTGCTTGAGGTCCAGGGTCGAAGAACTGGCCGCGTAGGGATAACAATCACACCCCACCGGGTGGGTTTTCGCCGCCGACTCCAACGCCGCCAACAGCTGCGGACTACGCCCCCAGTTCCCCGCGCCCGCACATTTGAGGTGGGAAATGATCACCGGTACCTGTGCGTGCCGGCCGATCAGAAAAGCCTCGTCCATCGCCTCCAGCACCGGTTCGAATTCGCTGCGCAAATGGGTGGTGTACACCGCACCGAAGGCGGTGAGTACTTCACTCAGTTGCAGCACTTCATCGGTCTCGGCATTAAACGCGCTGGCGTAGGCCAGGCCTGTGGATAAACCGAGGGCACCGGCCTCGAGACTCTCGTGCAACTGCACACGCATGGCGGCGATTTCATCCGCTGTGGCGGTGCGATGCAGGTCGTCCATGTGGTTACTGCGCAGCGCCGTGTGGCCGATCAATGCCGCAACGTTGACCGCTGGATGAGCGCTTTCAACGGCGCTGCGATAGTCGCTGAACCGGGGATAAACAAACGCCGCAGCGCTGCCCAACAAGTTCATCGGGTCCGGCGGATCGCTGCGCAAACTCACTGGTGAGGCGCTGATGCCACAGTTGCCGACAATCACCGTGGTCACGCCCTGGCTGAGCTTGGGCAGCATCTGCGGCTGGCGGATGACCACCGTGTCGTCGTGGGTGTGGACATCGATAAAGCCCGGCGCCAGGACCCGGCCTGTCGCGTCGATTTCATGCGCGGCCACCGCCGTCGATAAGTCACCGATCGTCTCGATGCGCCCGTCACGCAGCCCCACATCGGCGACAAACCCTTCGGTGTTGCTGCCATCGATGATCAGCGCCTGGCGAATCAGCGTGTCGTACGTCATGTCAATCTCCAAGCGGCATGCGGTCAGGGCCGCCGCGATAATCGTCGAGGGCCAGCTTGATCCGGCGCAAGCGTTCCTGGTTGTCGTCGGGCAGGGCCAGCGCCAGTTCGGTGGCGAGCAGGTCGATGGCCAGCAGCATGCCGTAGCGCGCCGCCGTGGGTTTGTAGATAAAACTGGTTTCGGCCGGTTGCAGCGGCAGCAGCACATCCGCCAACTGCGCCAGGGGTGAGTCGGCCAGGGTGATGGCGACGATGCGCGCGTCGTAGTTGCGTGCCAGCGCCACCACATCGAGCAACTCAGGGGTGAGGCCCGTGAGCGAGCAGACAATCAGCACGTGTTCCGGCCCCAGGGTTGCAGCCGTGACGCGCATCATCACCGGGTCGTGGCTGGCGGCAATCGGGTAGCCCAGGCGAACCAGGCGCACCTGCAATTCATCGCTGCACAAGCTCGACGGCCCGCCCATGCCGAACGCGTGGATCATCCGCGCCTTGCCCAGCAGGTTGACCGCATCGACGAAACTCGCCTGGTTGAAACCCGACAAGTGCTGGCGCAGCGTCGCCTCGATATCGCCAAGAATCTGCCGATGAAACGCCGACTGCTCAGGCAACCCCGCCGGGTCCAGGAAGCGGCTGCCGACGCCGCTGGCCTGGGCCAGTTGCAGGCGCAGGTCGCGCAAATCCCGGCAACCGACACTGCGGGCAAACCGCGACAACGTCGCGGTACTGACCTCGGCCCGTTGGGACAGCTCTTCCAGGCTGGCCGAGGCGGCAAAGCCCACGTCCTCCAGCATCAGCCTGGCGATACGCCCTTCGCCGGCGCTGAAAGAATCCTGACGGGCGCGGATCTGGTAGAGGATGTCCATGAAGGCTCCGGGTTACAAAATACAGGACAGGCCGTAAGTCAGACCGAAGGCAACCACAGAGATCAGCGTCTCCAATACGGTCCAGGTCTTGAAGGTCTGGATCACCGTCATATTGAAGTATTCCTTGATCAGCCAGAAGCCGCCGTCGTTAACGTGGGAAAAGATCACCGAACCCGCGCCAGTGGCCAACACCAGCAATTCCGGGTGTGGATAACCCAGGCCCAGGGCGACCGGCGCAACCACGCCGGATGCGGTGGTCATGGCCACCGTGGCCGAACCTGTGACGATGCGCATCAGGGCCGCAAACAGCCACCCCATCACCAGCGGCGACAACTGAAACGCGTGGGCCAGGCCGAGGATCTCATGAGTGACGCCTGCATCCACGAGGATCCGGTTCAGGCCACCGCCCGCACCCACCAGCAAGGTGATGCTCGCAGTCGGCGCCAGGCATTCATTGGTGAACCTGAGGATCGACTCACGGTTGAAGCCCTGCGCCAGGCCCAGGGTCCAGAAACTCACCAGGGTCGCCACCAGCAGCGCAATCACCGAGTTGCCGATAAACAGCAGGAACTGGTTGAAGCCCGTACCTGGGGTGGAGATCACGTTGGCCCAACCGCCGATCATCATCAGCACCACCGGCAACAGGATGGTGCCCATGGTCAGTGTGAAGCTCGGCAAACGCTCACGGGGCTCGCGCTCGATGAACTGGCGTTCCAGTGGGTTTTCCGCCGGCAGGTGAATACGCGGCACGATGAATTTGGCGTACACCGGGCCGGCGATGATCGCCGTGGGTATACCGATGAGGATCGCATAGAGCACGGTCTGCCCCACCGACGCGTTATACGCCAGCACGGCCATCATCGCCGCCGGGTGTGGCGGCACCAACGCATGCACCACCGACAGGCCGGCAACCATCGGCAGGCCGACCATCAGGATCGACACCCCCACGCGCCGCGCCACGGTAAAGGCGATTGGCACCAGCAGCACAAAGCCCACTTCGAAAAACAGCGGCAGCCCCACCAGGAAGGCGATGCACACCATGGCCCAATGGGCATTCCGTTCGCCGAAACGGTTGATCAGGGTGCGCGCCACCTGCTCGGCGCCACCGGACTCGGCCATCATCTTGCCGAGCATGGTGCCCAGTGCCACGACCAGGGCGATATGCCCCAATGTTTTGCCGACGCCCGCCTCGTAGGAGCCCATGATGGTGTCCGCCGGCATCCCGGCCATCAGCGCCAGGCCGATGGACACCAGGGTGATGACGATAAACGGGTTGAGCCGGTAACGTGCGATCAGCACGATCAAAGCAATGATGGCGATGGCAGCGTATGCCAATAGCCCGAAGCCCGGTGATGCGGCCATGCGGTACTCCTCGGAAAGGGTCACGTCGAATTGGTTGTGAAACTCATAAATCATTACCGAGGAGCATTTTCAAATTTCATGAAAGTAACTTTCGCCCACAGATAAGCGCTGTCGCGTTGGGGTATGCCCAAGGGCCGTGCATGAAAATCCGGGGGGGTGTTCTTACATGAAGATCAGAGAAGGCTGGAAACTCAACGAATACCCTTGAGTCATAGAATGCACATCCACCGTTGCCAGGAAAATCGAGCATGATTCGTACGACACTCGCCGCCGGCGCCCTGCTTCTCGCCGTGTGCGGCACTGCCGCCGCCGCCGACAACCCGGCGCTGAAAAAATGCATGGACGGCGCCAACACCACTGCCGACATGGTCAGCTGCAACGTCAAGGAAACCAAGGTGCAGGACACGCGCCTGAACAAAGCCTACAAAACCGCCCTTGCCGCCCAGGAAGGCAACCGCAGGCAGCAACTGCAGGACCTGCAGCGCCTGTGGATCAAGTACCGTGACGCCAATTGTGCCTTCGCCGGCTCGGCTACCGGCGGCACCATCGACCAGGTCAACGGCACCGGCTGCGTGCTGGACATGACCCAGACCCGCGCCCAGGAACTGGAAGACCTGGTCGGGCCATAAAATCAGTCGTGATGCACCCTCGCACGCTTGAGCAGCTTCTTGCAGCGTTCGGACAAATGCAGCACGCGCAAATGCTTGCCGGCCTTGCTGTAGCGCTCGCGCAGGGTCATCAGCGCGGCAATTGCCGAGTAGTCGACAAAGCTCAGGTGACGGCAATCCAGCGTCACCTGGGCGGGGTCGTTGGCCGGGTCGAACTGGTTCAGGAACGGCGTCGTCGAGGCAAAGAACAGCGTGCCGTGCAGGCGATAGAGCTTGCTGCCATCCGCTTCCAGATGCTCATCGGCGTACAGCTCACGGGCCTGTTGCCAGGCAAAGTTCAGTGCTGCGATCACGATGCCGCACAGCACGGCGGTGGCCAGGTCGGTGAACACCGTGATCACCGTTACCGCGATAATCACCAGCACATCATTGAGCGGCACCTTGTTGATCACCCGCAGGGACGCCCAGGCGAAGGTCTGCTGGGACACCACGAACATCACCCCCACCAGCGCCGCCAGCGGGATCCGCTCGATCAGCGGTGACAGAAACAAAATAAACAGCAGGATCATCACCCCGGCGAACACCCCGGAGAAACGTCCGCGCCCGCCGGAGCTGAGGTTGATCACGGTTTGCCCGATCATCGCGCAACCGCCCATCCCGCCGAACAGGCCCGAGAGCATATTCGCCGCGCCCAGGGCCACGCTTTCGCGGTCGGGGTAGCCACGGGTCTCGGTGATTTCGTCGGTGAGGTTCAGGGTCAGCAGGGTTTCCAGCAGGCCGACCATGGCCATCAGGAACGCATAGGGGGCGATGATGCCGAGGGTTTCCAGGGTCCAGGGGATCTGCGGCAGCGCGAAGCTCGGCAGTCCGCCGGCGATGTGGGCCATGTCGCCGAGGGTACGGGTCGGCAGGCCAAGCAGGTACACGGCCAGGCCCACGCCAAGGATCGCCACCAGGGCCGGCGGCACCGCACGGGTGATGCGCGGCAGCAGGTAGACGATGGCCATGGTCACCAGCACCAGGCCGGTCATCACGTAAAACGGCGTACCGCTGAGCCAGCTTTCACCGTTCTTGAAATGTTCCAACTGGGCCAGGGCAATGATGATCGCCAGGCCGTTGACGAACCCCAGCATCACCGGGTGCGGCACCATGCGCACCAGCTTGCCCAGGCGCAACAGGCCGAACGCGACCATGATCAGCCCGCCCAGCAGCACCGTGGCCAGCAGGTAGTCCACGCCGTGCTGCACCACCAGCGCGACGATCACCACCGCCATCGAGCCTGCCGCCCCGGACACCATGCCGGGCCGGCCGCCGAACAAGGCGGTGAGGGTGCAAATGATAAAGGCGCCGTACAGCCCCATCAGCGGGTTGAGGTGAGCCACCAGGGCAAAGGCGATGCACTCGGGCAGCAGCGCGAAAGACGTGGTGAGGCCGGCCAGGGCATCGGCGCGCAGACGGGTGAGGTTCATGAGGTACCAGGGCATTGCGGGGGATAAGGCGGGGAATGGTACGGAATTGAGCGCGGTGGGGCCAGATTTTTAAGGCAAGCACACACCTTGTAGTGAGCGGGCTTGCCCCGCGTTGGGCTGCGAAGCAGCCCCAAAACCATTCACCGTATTTCTGCCTGAATGTATGCGATTACTAACAGGGGGCCGCTTCGCAGCCCGACGCGGGCAGGCCCGCTCGCCACAACTAAACGGCGGAAAACTTAGACCATCTCGTGTCTAATCCACTCCACCACCGACGTACGCTTCGGCGCCCAGCCCAGCAACTCGCGGGCATGCCTGCCGCGCACGCGGCTGTTGGAGCCCAGGCCATAGTTGGCCATTTCATAGCCCCACTCGGCCTCAGCGTCGGCCAATGGCCAATCCTGCGGCCGGCCCAGGTTCAGGGCTTGGGCAATCGCCGTGGTCATGTCGATAAACGAGGCCTCGCCGCTTTCCACAAAGTAGAACGTGCCCGGCACGTTGCGGGTCAGTGCCAGCAGGTACAGCGCCACCACGTCTTCAATGTGCACATTGGACCATATGTTCTGCCCGGAGCCTACATGGCGCACCACGCCGCTCTTGCGTGCCTGCTTGAGCAAGCGCGGCAGTTGCACGCTGTCGCGCTTCACACCCAGGCTGTGGCCGTAGATCAGGGTGTTGCAGATCACCGCTGAGTTCACGCCGTCTTTTGCGGCCGCCAGGATCAGGTTGTCGATGGCCACGCGGGCAGCCTTGTCGACGGTCGGCTCCGGCAGGCTGTCTTCGAAATAGAGGACATCGCTGGACTTACCGCCCGACGCATCCCCCACGATGCTCGAACCGCTGGTGTGCAGGAATGGCTTATTCGAGCCTTTCAGTGCGGCCAGCAGGGTTTCCACCGCGGCACGATGGTCGCTGCTCGCGGCATTGATCACTGCATCGGCTTTGTGCGCCTGCTCGGCCAACACAGCAGCATCGTCGAGGGTACCGATCACCGGGTGAATGCCCAGGGCGGTCATTTCAGCCGCTTGCTCGGCGCTGCGTACCAGGCCGGTAACCGTGTGACCGGCCTTGACCAGGCCAGTGGCGATGGAACCGCCGATAAAACCGGCTGCGCCGGTAATGAATACGTTCATGGAGAGTGCTCCTGACGGGGTAAGTGATGGGTCCATTGTTACGGACTCATCCCTGGCGAATAAGCCCGCACCGCCCAATTCACTCTTGCGTGAGGGTCACGAATCAGCACGCATACCGCGCCAGCTTGGCCTGGATAAAGTCCAGGAAGCACTGGATGCGCAGCGCCAATTGCGAGTTGCGGTAGAACACCGCGTGGATCGGTTGGCGATACCCGCTGTTGAACGCCTCCAGCACCGGCACCAAGCGCCCGGCATTGATGTCTTCGACGGTCATGAAGTTCGACAGGCAACAAATGCCCTGCCCTTCCAACGCCAACTGGCGCAGGGTTTCACCACTGGACGCGGCCACGCTGGGCTCGATCAGCCAGCGGTCACCTTCCACATGGCGCAGCGGCCAGTGGTTGAGGGTTTCGGTCTGGGTAAAGCCCAGCAGGGTATGGTCAGCCAACTCGGCGACCGTCGTCGGCGTGCCGTACTGCTTGAGGTAGTCGGGGCTGGCGAGGATATGCAGCGGCGTACAGCCCAGGGATCGCGCATGCAGGGTGGAGTCGGCCAGGGCACCGATGCGGATCGCAATATCGGTACTCTGTTCCAACAGGTCGATGATCAGGTCATCGCTGTTCAGCTCCAGCTGGATCTGCGGGTACAAACGGCGGAATTCGGCGATATAGGGCACGATCCCATGCAGCATGAACGGCACGGCGGCATTGATGCGCAGGCGCCCGGCGGGGTTTTTCTGGCGTGACGACAGGCGCTCCTCCAGCTCGTCCATCTGCGCCAGGATCAGCTTGGCCTGCTCGAAGAAGTACTTACCCTCCTCGGTCAGGTCCATGCGCCGCGTGGTGCGGTTGATCAGCGTGGTATCAAGCTTGGCTTCCAGGCGCGACAGAGTGCGGCTGACCGCCGACGGCGTCTGCCCGACCTGCTCCGCGGCGGCGGAAATCGAGCCGCACTCAATCACGCTGACGAAGATCTGTAGCTCATCGGATCGGGCTTTCACGGGCGGTCCTCGTTATCGGTGTACCGCAGCTTACACCGAGAGGTTGAACACCCGCGCCAGATGCTGTTCGTAGCGCGCCACATCCACCTCGATGGCCGGGCGTTTCATCACGTCCACGCACAGGAAGGTCGGCAGGCCGGTCATGCCGAGGAACTCGTTGGCTTTGTGGAACGGGAAGTACACCGCATCCACGCCCTTGGCTTCGAAGAAGTCGGTCGGGTCGTCGAAGGCTTGCTGCGGTGCATTCCAGGTCAGTGACAGCATGTAGTGCTTGCCCTGGACCAGGCCGCCGCTGCCGTATTTCTGCGAGGCGTCGGAACGGGTGCGACCATCGCTGGCATACAGGCTGCCGTGGCCTTCGGTGAAGACTTCGTCGATGTACTTCTTGACGATCCATGGCGCGCCCATCCACCAGCCTGGCATCTGGTAGATGATCACGTCGGCCCAGAGGAATTTGGCGACCTCTTCGGCCACGTCGTAGCCTTCGTCGATATGGGTGACCTTGACGTCGATACCGCCTCGGTCCAACACCGCCAAGGCGGTGTCATGCAGGGTGGCGTTATAGCGGCCGTCGGAGTGGGCGAACTTTTTACCGCCGTTGAGCAGGAGTACTTTTTTCATGGGAGGCATCCAGAAGGTTGAAAATGTCTGGACGCAGACTATCCACCTCGGCCCTTCGGAATAAGCGGCCACCGGGCAAAATACCTTTGACCACAAGGCACGAATGGATCTCTAATTGTTAACCGCCGATCAGCAAATGCCCGCCCAGCAGTGCCATGCCGATAAAAAATACCCGCTTGAACAGCACCGCACTGATGCGCTGGCGCACCACCTGGCCCAGCCACATGCCCAGCAGCGCCGGCACCAAGGCCAGCAACGAGGCGTTGATTGCGCCAGCGCCCAACGTGCCGCGCCAGGCTAGACCGGCGGCCAGGGCCAGGGTCGATACCGTGAACGACAACCCCAACGCCTGCACCAGTTGATCGCGGTTCAATCCCAGCGCCTGCAGGTACGGCACGGCAGGAATCACAAACACACCGGTGGCCGAAGTAATGATGCCGGTGACCAGCCCGCACACCGGGCCCAGCCAACGCTCGGTCCGGGCCTTGACCTTGAACGTGGGCAGGAACAGTCCGCTCAGTGCATACACCAGCAACGCCGCGCCCAGTGCGCGCACCACCCATTGCCCGCCGTCCATCCCCAGCCACACCGTGCCCAGCCCGGTGCCGAGGAAAATCAGCAGCAACATCGGCCATAGCCGCCGGAGCAACGCACTCAGGTGCCCGCCGAATGCCAATTGCCACAGGTTGGTGACGGTCGAAGGGATGATCAGCAATGCGGCAGCCTGCGCCGGTAACATAGCCAGGCCGAGCATGCCCATGGCGACAGTGGGCAGGCCCAGGCCGATAACCCCCTTGACCGTACCGGCCAGCAGGAAGGTGCCGATCACCAGCAAGGTAAGGGCGGGGCCGAGGTTCTGGTAAAACGCTAGGAAGGTATTCATGGGCAGAGTGTGCGACTTTTCGATGCGCTCTAAAATTCGCCATATACTGAGGCAGCCTCTTGTTTTGCGTGAGCCTGAGGCCAATCCAGTTACCCGAGCCATCAGCCATGCACTTTGACCTGATCGACCTGCGCCTCTACCTGCACACCCTCGACACCGGCAACATCACCGCCGGCGCGGCCCGCAGCCATTTATCCCTGGCCGCCGCCAGTGCCCGCATCCGGGCGATGGAGGCGTCGTTGGGCATCGAGTTTCTCCAGCGTGGACGTCGCGGCGTCACCCCCACACCGGCAGGCAAGGCCCTGGCCCGTCACGCCCGCCTGTTGTTGCAACAGGCCGAGCACCTGCAACAGGACCTGGCGGAATACGCCAACGGCGTCAAAGGCCAGGTGCGCCTGCTGTGCAACACCACTGCGCTCAGCGAATATCTGCCGGAACTGCTTGCGGACTTTCTGCGCGAACACCCCAACCTCGATATCGACCTGCAGGAATTGCCCAGCCTGCGCATCACCCAGGCCTTGCGCCAGGGCACGGCGGAGTTGGGGATCATCTCCGACGCCGTGGACACCCACGGCTTGCAGACCTTGCCCTTTCGCGACGACCCGCTGGCGCTGATCATGCCGCACGACCATCCCCTGGCGGGCGGCACGGTGAGCTTTGTCGACAGCCTGCAATACGACTACGTGGGTCTGGCCGCCGCCAGCGCACTCGCGGTGTACCTGGAAGAACAGGCACTGCACGCGGGCTTTCGTGTGCAGACGCGTATCCGCGCCGACGGTTTTGACGGGCTGATTCGCATGGTGGCCCGCGGCGCCGGCCTGGGCATCGTGCCCCTGGCGGCGTTGGCGCGCTGGCCAGCGCCGCGCCGCTTCATCGCCCAACCGTTGCAGGAAGAGTGGGCTTGCCGAACGCTGCTGTTATGCGCGCGTTCGTTCGAACAATTGCCGGGTTACGCCAGGGCCTTGTTCGATGCCTTGGCCCTGCCCTTGCGGAAAACCCCGTAATACACCGCCGACAGGATCAGCAGGAACGGCACGCCAAATACCAGGGTCATCTTGAACGCTTCGGTGAAGTACGTGGTGATCATCACCGCGCCCATCAGCACCAGCCCCAATAACGTGCTGTAGGGAAACAGGCGCAACTGGAACGACAGCTTCGCGCCGCCATGACGCCTGCGATAGCGCCGGAAGAACAGGTGCGTGAGGAAGATCATGAACCAGGTGAAGATCGCGCCAAACATCGAGATCGCCATCATCAGGGTGAACGAACTTTCCGGGTACACCAGGTTCAACAGCGTCGCCAGGGCGATGCCCGAGCTGGACAACAGCAAGGCATTCAGCGGAATGCCGCTCTTGCTCAAGGCCCCCATGGACCTGGGCGCAAAGCCGGCGCGGGACAGGCTGAACATCATGCGCGTGGTGATGTAGAGCTGGCTGTTCATCGCCGACAAGGCCGCGATCAGGATCACGAAATTCATCACCCCGGTGGCGCCGGGAATGCCGATGGTCTGCATCACCGTGACGAACGGGCTCTGGGCCTGGCCGGCCTGGTTCCACGGCACGATGGCGAGCATCAGCGCCAGGGTCAGCAGGTAAAACACCACCAGCCGCACGATGGTCGCGCGAAAGGCTTTCTTCACGGCCTGCTCCGGGTCCGCCGCTTCACCGGCGGCCACGGCGATCATCTCGACGCTCAAGTAGCTGAAGATCGACACGATCACGGCGATCCACATGCCGCTCACGCCATGGGGGAAAAACCCGTCGTGGGCCGTGTAGTTCTGCACCCCGTATTGCGGGTTGCCGGAGCCGAACACCACGTACACCGCGAGGATGATGAAGCCGACGATGGCGCTGATCTTGATCGTCGAAAACCAGTATTCGAAGTTGCCGAAAGTCTTGACGCTGATGGCGTTGAGCAGGATCAACACGCTGGAAAACGACACGATCCACACCCATTCCGGTACGTGGGCGAACCAGTATTTCATGTACATCGCCACCGCCGTGACCTCGGCCCCCACCGCCAGCACAATCGCCGCCCAGTAGGCATAACGCACCAGGAACCCGGCCAGCGGGCTGATGTAGAACTCGGCATAGGCGCCGAAAGAGCCCGAGGTGGAATGGGCCACCGTCATCTCGGCCAGGCAGCCCATCAGCAGCAAGGTGATCAACGCGCCGATCGCGTAGCTCACCAGCACGCTGGGCCCGGCGTAGCCGATGGCATAGGCGCTGCCCATGAACAGCCCGGTGCCGATGGCGCCACCGATGGCGATCATGCTCATCTGGCCGGAAGTGAGCTGGCGCCTCAGGCCCAGTTCGCGGTGGGTGATCTCGGCAAAGCCGTTGTCTGGCGTGGTCACGTGGTGTGCCCCTTTATTATTGTGGTTGTACTGTCTAACCGTTGTCACAGATCCCCCTCCCACATTTTGATCTGCATTATCTTCAGGTGACGCTGTGGCGCACTTTGAATTGCGGCTGGTCCCAGGTGTTGTTATCGAGAATCTCACCGAGGATTTCCACCGCATCCCACACCTCGGTAAAGCTGGTGTACAGCGGCGTAAACCCAAAACGCATGATGCGCGGCTCGCGGTAATCACCGATCACGCCACGTGCTATCAGGGCCTGGATCACCGCATAGCCTTCCGGGTGTTCGAAGCTCACATGGCTGCCACGCCGGGCGTGCTCGCGCGGAGTGATCAGCACAAGGTTGTGGGCGGCGCAGCGGCTTTCGACCAACTCGATAAACAGGTCGGTCAGCGCCAGGGATTTGCTGCGCAGGCGGGCCATGTCGGTCTGTTCGAAAATCTCCAGGCCGCATTCCACCATCGCCAGCGACGTGATCGGCTGGGTGCCGCACAGGTAGCGGGCGATGCCGGCGCTCGGCGCATAGCTGGATTCCATGGCGAACTGCCGGGTATGCCCGAACCAGCCCGACAGCGGCTGGTGCACCAGGTCCACCAACGCCGGGTTGACCCACACGAACGCCTGGGAACCGGGGCCGCCGTTGAGGTATTTGTAAGTGCAGCCAATTGCATAGTCAGCACCGGCCCCGTGCAGGTCGATGGGCACCGCGCCGGCCGAATGCGCCAGGTCCCAGATGCTCAGCGCGCCGCATTCATGGCTCAAGGCGGTGAGCGCCTGCATGTCGTACATGTAGCCGGTCTTGTAGTTGACGTGGGTGAGCATCACCACCGCCACATCGCCGTCGATGGCTCGGGGCAGTTCATCCGGGTTGTTGACCAGGCGCAGGGAATAGCCCTGTTGCAGCAACTCGGCGAGGCCCTGGGCGATGTACAAATCGGTGGGGAAGTTGTTCGCTTCGCTGACGATCACCTTGCGCGCCGGCTCACGTTGGCGCTGCACGCTCAAGGCGGCGCTGAGCACCTTGAACAGGTTGATCGAGGTAGTGTCGGTGATCACCACCTCTGCGTCCCGCGCCCCGATCAGCGGCGCCAGGCGGTTGCCCAGGCGCTGGGACAAGTCGGCCCAGCCGGCGCTGTTCCAACTGCGGATCAAGCCATTGCCCCACTCTTGCTCGATGACCGCCTGCGCCCGCTCCAGCGCCGCCACCGGACGCGCACCGAGGGAGTTGCCGTCCAGGTAGATAACGTCCTGCGGCAAGGCGAACTGCTGACGTAGCGACGCCAGCGGGTCCTGGGTGTCAAGGGCTTGGCAATGGCTGCGAGGGGTCATGGGCTGTCCTGGTTTTTGTCAGTGAGGATGCAGCAAATAATGAACGAAGATTTAAAGAATTTTCGTGCAAAGTGGTGGGCAACAGGCTAATTAAGCTGTAGGAAATTCGAATTTAACCCCTAAATACGCGGATTTATTCTAACCATGATCCTTGACGCCACCGACCTGCGCCTCCTGCATTTCCTGCAACAGGATGGCCGTATCAGCAACCAGGAACTGGCGGAAAAAGTCGCGTTGTCGCCCTCTGCCTGCCTGCGTCGTCTACGCCTGCTGGAGAGCGAAGGGATTATCAGCGGCTACCGTGCGGTGTTGAATGCCGAGCAGTTGGGGATTGAACTGGAGGCCATCGTCCACCTGTCATTGCGCCAGGATGTGGAGGATTGGCATGAGACGTTTATCAAGAAGGTGCAAGGCTGGCCGGAAGTGGCCAGCGCCTACGTGATCACCGGCGCCAGCAACTATGTGCTGCGGGTGCAGGCACGCAACCTCAAGCACTTTTCGGACTTTATCGTGAACCACCTGAACCGCACGGCGGGGGTGATGGATATCCGCTCGGAGATTGTGCTGCAGAAGATCAAGGATCGGGATGAGGTGCTTGATCTGGTTGTACGCAAATAGTCAGCCACGACACCAATCAAATGTGGGAGGGGCGGTGCGACGATTCGACTTGCCCCCTCCCACATTTTTGACCGTGTTGATCAATCCTCCAACGCACGAACCCGCTGCATGCGTCTTTGCTCTACCGGCGCTGCCGCGGTCTGCAACTCAAAGTCAAAATCAATCTGCGCAAACCGCCCCTCCACGCCAAACTCCCGCGCCAGTTGCTGATCGTCACTGAAGCGAATCTCGGCAATCAACTCATCCCGCGTCGCGTAGGCAAAATCATCATGCAGGTACGGGTCATCCGACAGGTTGATCTGCGTGGTCAGGTGCCGATACCCCGGCGCCGAGATGAAGAAGTGGATATGCGCCGGCCGCTGTCCGTGGCGCCCCAGTTGATCGAGCAACTGCTGGGTCGGCCCGGTCGGCGGGCAGCCGTAGCCCGACGGCACGATGCTGCGAAAGCGGTAGTTGCCCTGGGCGTCGGTCTCGATACGCCGACGCAGGTTGAATTCGGATTGCGTCGGGTCGAACCACGAATAGGTGCCACCGGTATTGGCCTGCCACACATCGACAATCGCCCCGGCCAACGGCTTGCCGTCGGTGTCGCGCACTTGCCCGCGCATAAACAGCGGCACCGCCTCGTCCTTGCCATCGTCCAGCCGTGCCTCGTACTTCGACAGCGGCGCGCCGGCCACATACAGCGGGCCTTCGATGGTGCGCGGGGTACCACCGGACGTGCCGGCTTCCTCGTCGGCGGCGTCCATCAGCATATCCAGGTAATGCTCCAGGCCGAGCCCGGCGGCGAGCAGTCCGGCCTCCTGGTGCTTGCCCAGTTCGTTGAGGTAGTTGACCGCCTTCCAGAACTCTTCCGGGGTCACGTCCAGGTCTTCGATGATGTTTACCGTATCGCGCAGGATGCGGTAGATCAGCGCCTTGGTGCGCGGGTTGCCGCCGTCAGTGAGGTTGCCGCTGGCTTCTTCGAGAAACCGTTGGGCCTGGGCAGTCTGGGACAGTCGGATGGACATGGTGCGTTCCTCATCTTGTAGTTATCAGGGTGAAAACCGGCCTAGCGGTCGTCTTCATGGATCGACGAAGGGTGCCGGCACAAGGCATTCACTTCGATGGCCATGTAGGGGTAAAGCGGCAGTTGCATCAGCAGGTCATGCAGCTCTTGCACGCTGTCGACGTCGAACACGCTGTAGTTGGCGTAGAGCCCGGCGATGCGCCATAAGTGGCGCCATTTGCCCTGGTGCTGCAGACGCTGGGCAAAGGCCTTTTCATCGGCCTTGAGGCTGGCGGCGCGCTCGGGGTGCATGTCGACGGGCAGGTTCACGGTCATTTTTACGTGGAACAACATGGGCGGCGCCTCTTAGTGTTTGTCACGACGGAAGAACGCCAGGCGCTCCTCATCGATGGCCAGGCCCAGGCCCGGCAAGTGGGAGACATGCAGCTGGAAATCGCGGTACAGCGGCGGCTCGGCAAGAATGTCTTCGGTCAGCAACAGCGGGCCGAACAACTCAGTGCCCCATGCCAGCCTGTTCAGGGTGAGGAAGGCATGCGCCGACGCCAGGGTGCCGATCCCCCCTTCCAGCATGGTGCCGCCGTACAGGCCGATACCGGCGGCTTCGGCAATCGCGGCGGTGCGCAATACCGCACGGGGGCCGCCGTTCTTGGCGATCTTCAGGGCGAACACCGAGGCCGCGCCTTCACGGGCCAGGTTGAAGGCATCTTCGACACACTCGATGGATTCGTCGGCCATGATCGGCGCCGGGCTCGACAGGTTGAGCCGGGCCATGCCGCCACGGTTGTTACGCGAGATCGGCTGTTCGATCAGCTCGATGCCGTGGTCGCCAAGCACCTTGCACGCCCGCAGGGCCACGGCTTCGTCCCAGGCCTGGTTGACGTCGACGCGCACGCTGGCACGTTCGCCCAGGGCCTGTTTGATCGCGATGACATGGGCCAGGTCCTCGCCCACTTCACCGGCACCGATCTTCAATTTGAAGATGCGGTGGCGGCGCAGGTCGAGCATCTTTTCGGCCTCGGCAATGTCCTGGGCGGTATTGCCGCTGGCGAGGGTCCAGGCCACCGGCAGTGCCTCGCGCACACGCCCACCGAGCAGTTCGCTGACCGGCAGGTTCAGGCGCTTGCCGAGGGCGTCGAGCAAGGCGCTTTCGATACCGGATTTGGCAAAGGTGTTGCCGCGAATGCTGCGTTCCAGGCGCAACATGGCCGCGTTGATATTGCTGGCGTCCTGGCCGATCAGCAGTGGGGCGAAGTGACGGTCGATGTTGACCTTGATGCTCTCGGGGCTCTCGTTGCCGTAGCTCAGGCCGCCGATGGTGGTGGATTCACCGATGCCTTCGATGCCGTCGGCGCAGCGCACGCGGATGATCACCAGGGTCTGGTTTTGCAGGGTGTGCATCGCCAGCTTGTGCAGGCGAAGGGTGGGAAGGTCGACGATAATGGTCTCGATCGACTCGATGGCGCAAATCGGCATGGCAATACCCGCTGGGTTCTTTATAGATTTACGTCGATTCTGTGCCGCATTTTTCCTGGCTTCCAATATAGAATTGGTCTCGATCAATACCCTTGAGGTATGAAAGGAGCCGTTATGGAACTGCGTCATCTGCGCTACTTCCAGGTGCTGGGGCAGACCCTCAACTTCACCCGTGCGGCCGAACGCCTGCACATCGCCCAGCCGCCGTTGAGCCGGCAGATCCAGCAATTGGAAGAGGAATTGGGCGTGATTCTGCTGGAGCGTGGCCGACCGCTGCGGCTGACCGAAGCAGGGCGGTTTTTCTATGAGCACGCCAATGTGTTGCTCGAACAATTGGCCAAGGTCTGCGACAACACCCGCCGCATCGGCCAGGGCGAGAAGACCTGGCTGGGCATCGGCTTTGCGCCGTCGACCTTGTATGGCGTGCTGCCGGAATTGATTCGGCGGCTGCGCAGCCATGAGGCGTTGGAGCTGGAACTGGGGTTGTCGGAAATGACCACCTTGCAGCAGGTCGAGGCGCTCAAGGCCGGGCGTATCGACGTGGGCTTCGGGCGCATTCGCATCGACGACCCGGCCATCGTCCAGCGCGTGCTGGTGGAGGATCGGTTGGTGGCCGTGCTGCCCGCCGGCCACCCTTTGCTGGCCGCCCCCGCGACCCTCGCCCAACTGGCCGCCGAGCCGTTTGTGCTCTACCCCGGCAACCCGCGCCCCAGCTATGCCGACCATGTGATCGCACTGTTCGACGCCCACGGCCTGAGCCTCAAGGTGGCGCAGTGGACCAACGAATTGCAGACCGCCATCGGCCTGGTCGGTGCGGGCATGGGCGTGACACTGGTGCCAGCGTCGGTGCAGGTGCTGCATCGCGCGGATATCGGCTACACGCCGGTTGTGGAAGCGACGGCGACCTCGCCGATCATTCTCAGCCGACGGGTGAATGATCAGTCGCCGGGGCTTAGTCATTGCCTACAGTTGGTTGAAGAACTGATCTGAAACCCTCCCACATGTTGATCTTCATCAGGTTCAAGTACTGCGCATACGCATGCGTTGCAACGTCTGGCTGGGGGATTCATCGAACAGTTTCCGATACTCCGCCGAGAACCGCCCCAGGTGGGTAAAGCCCCAGCCGAAGGCGATCTCGGAGATGGTGCGGATCGATCCATGCTCGAGGATTTCCTGGCGCACCGCACTCAGCCGGTGCTTCTTCAGGTAGGCCATGGGCGACAGGGCAAAGTACTTGCGAAACGCATCGAACAGCTTGAACCGCGACACCCCGGCAGCGGTTTCCAGGTCTTCCAGGTGCAGCGCCTCGCGGGCGTTGTCGTGAATGTACTGGCGCGCACGGATCAGGTAATGGGGCAGTTTCACCCCCAATACGTCGCGCAGTTCTTCCGAGTAATTGTTCGGCTGGGCGAGGATCAGGCCCTTGATCAATGAGCTTTCCAGGTCACGGGTGAACGCCGCCTGTTCATACAATTCGCTACGGCACTCCAGCTCCGCGATGAAGTAGCGCGCCATGCGCCACCACGACGCCGACGCCCCCTCCACCGCATCCATCACCGGTTCAAATTGCAGCGGCGCCTCGATCGGCCGTTGCAGCAAGCCCTCCAGCGACTCGCTCATCGCCGCCCGCGTGATCACCACCTGCAACTTGCGACAGTCACCGGATATGGCCAGCACCTGGTGCTCATTGGGCGCGATGATCACGCCCTGGTCGCGGTTGGAACTCAGGCGTTGGCCGTTCTTGCTCAGCTCCTGCTCCCCCACCAACGGCAGCGTGAGACTGTAGCTGCTGAAGTGCTCGGCGTCTTCGATATCGATGGTCACGTCGGTGCCGTACTCGATCACCCCCAGGGTGGTGGCCCGGGACTTGAACACGTTGGCACTGTGATGAAAGCGCAGGCGCTCGGGCGTGGCCGTCACCAGGCGGTGCGGTCCGCAAATGCCGGACATCCAGCTGCGGGCGCCTTCGAGGTCGAAGCGTTGGACATGGATATCGCGTGTAGGACTATTCATCAGTGTGCACCCACGGCGGTCAGGCGGTTGCGCGCTCTGGCGGCGCGTCGTTGTGGTTCCACAGCAAGTTCTACGCCACGCCGACCCGATTGCAACCGGGTGGATAGCAACGGCCGACTATGTGGATAAACCACAAGTTTTGCCGCCCCTGGCCGCACCGGACAGTGGCGCGTTGCGTCACCGCCCCGCACCGCCGTGGGTATTTGCTGCCCAACTTTGCGGCCCACCTTCCCCCATTAAGCGGATAGCCCGCCACCTTGTCGCAGCCTCTTAATGGCTCACCTGTTCAGCCATTATCAAAAGGTGCCCCCCATGAGTGGTGCAAGAAGCGTCGAGCAATGGAAAAGCTTTATCGAGAGCTGCCTGGATTTTCGCCCGACAGACGCCGTGTTCCGCATCGCCCGCGACATGTTCACCGAGCCGGAACTGTTCGATCTTGAGATGGAGTTGATCTTCGAGAAGAACTGGATCTACGCCTGCCATGAAAGCGAACTGGCCAATCATCATGACTTCGTGACGATGCGCGCCGGGCGCCAACCGATGATCATCACCCGTGATGGCGAGGGCCGGCTCAATGCGCTGGTCAACGCCTGCCAGCATCGCGGCACCACCCTCACCCGGGTCGGCAAAGGCAACCAGTCCACCTTCACCTGTCCGTTCCACGCCTGGTGCTACAAGAGCGATGGCCGGCTGGTGAAGGTCAAGGCGCCGGGGGAATATCCGGAAAGTTTCGACAAGGCGACACGCGGCCTGAAAAAGGCCCGCATCGAGAGCTACAAGGGTTTTGTCTTCATCAGCCTGGACGTGAATGGCCGTGACAGCCTGGACGACTTCCTCGGCGATGCCAAAGTGTTCTTCGACATGATGGTCGCGCAGTCGGCCACCGGTGAGTTGGAGGTACTGCCGGGCAAGTCGGCCTACACCTACGACGGCAACTGGAAACTGCAAAACGAAAACGGCCTGGACGGGTATCACGTCAGCACCGTGCACTACAACTACGTGGCCACGGTGCAGCATCGCCAGCAGGTGAATACCGAGAACGGCAGCGGGTCCGCCAGCACCCTGGACTACAGCAAGCTCGGCGCCGGCGACGCCAACACCGATGACGGCTGGTTCGCCTTCAACAATGGCCACAGCGTGCTGTTCAGCGACATGCCCAACCCCAGCGTGCGCTCCGGCTACGCCACCATCATGCCGCGCCTGGTACAAGAGCACGGCCAGCAGAAGGCCGAGTGGATGATGCACCGCCTGCGCAACCTGAATATCTACCCGAGCCTGTTCTTCCTCGACCAGATCAGCTCGCAGCTGCGCATCATCCGTCCGGTGGCGTGGAACAAGACCGAGATCATCAGCCAGTGCCTGGGGGTGAAAGGCGAATCCGACGCCGACCGCGAAAACCGTATTCGCCAGTTCGAAGACTTCTTCAACGTCTCGGGCATGGGCACTCCGGACGACCTGGTGGAGTTCCGCGAAGCCCAACGTGGTTTCCAGGGCCGCCTGGAACGCTGGAGCGATATTTCACGCGGCAGCCATCGCTGGGAGACCGGCCCCACGCCGAACAGCGAAGCCATCGGCATCTCGCCGGCCATGACCGGCACCGAATTCACCCATGAAGGCCTGTACGTCAACCAGCACCGCAACTGGCAGCAGTTCCTGCTCAAGGGCCTGGATCAACAAGCGCTGACACTGCGGGAGGTGGAATGATGAATGCGCCATTGCAGTATCGGATCGAGCAGTTTTTCTACCTTAAGTCCGAGCTGTGCGACGCCCAGGACTGGGACGCCTACGTGCAGTTGTTCGACCCCCAGAGCGAATTCCACCTGCCGCAATGGGACTCGGAGCACGTCTACACCCGCGACCCCAAGCGCGAGATGTCGCTGATCTACTACGCCAATCGTTCGGGCCTGGAAGACCGCGTGTTTCGCCTGCGCACCGGCAAGGCGGCATCCGCTACACCGATGCCGCGCACCTTGCACCTGATCAACAACGTACGCATTGCCGAGCAGGCGGACGGCACGCTGGAGGTCCGGTTGAACTGGCACACGCTGTTCTATCGGCTGGCCACATCGGAGCAGTTCTACGGGCATGCCACCTATCGCCTCAAGCCCCATGGCGACAGTTGGCTGATCACTCGCAAGCATGCGCTGCTGCTTAACGACACCATCAATTCGGTGCTGGATTTCTATCACCTTTGAAGCACATCACACCTTGTGGCGAGGGAGCTTGCTCCCTCACCACAGGTGATGTGCCAGCCCTACACGCGTGGAGTTTCCGTGAATGAATCACAAAGTGGCCTTCAGTTTTGCCGACGGCAAGACCCTGTTTTTCCCGGTGGGCGCAAATGAAATCCTGTTGGATGCGGCACTGCGCAATGGCATCAAGATCCCCCTGGACTGCCGCGAAGGCGTGTGCGGCACCTGCCAGGGGCGGTGCGAGTCGGGTGACTACACCCAGGACTATGTGGACGAGGAAGCCCTCTCCAGCCTCGACCTGCAACAGCGCAAGATGCTCAGTTGCCAGACCAGGGTGAAGTCCGACGCGGCGTTCTACTTCGACTTCGATTCGAGCCTGTGCAATGCGCCGGGGCCGGTGCAGGTGCGTGGCACGGTGAGCGAGGTGCAGCAGGTGTCGGCCAATACGGCGATCTTGACGGTGCGGTTGGACGCGGCGCTGGATTTCCTGCCGGGCCAATATGCGCGCATCTCGGTACCCGGCACCGACTGTTGGCGTTCCTACTCGTTCGCCAACCTGCCGGGCAACCGGCTGCAATTCCTGATCCGCCTGCTGCCGGATGGGGTGATGAGCAATTACCTGCGGGAACGTTGCCACGTCGGCGATGGGTTGCTGATGGAGGCGCCGCTGGGTGCGTTCTACCTGCGCCATGTCAGCAAACCGCTGGTGCTGGTGGCCGGCGGCACCGGACTGTCGGCGTTACTGGGCATGCTCGATGAACTGGCCGCCACGGGCTGTGATCAGCCGGTGCACCTGTACTACGGCGTGCGCGGGGCCGAGGATTTATGTGAAGCGCAGCGTATCCATCAATACGCCTCGACAATCCGTGGCTTTCGCTACACCGAAGTGCTGAGCGCACCGTCGCCTGAATGGCCCGGCAAGCGCGGCTACCTCACCGAGCATTTCGACCTGGCCGAATTACGCGACGGATTGGCGGATATGTACGTATGCGGCCCTCCGCCAATGGTCGAATCCATCCAACAATGGCTGGCGGATCAGGCACTTGATGGCGTTCAGCTGTATTACGAAAAGTTTACGCAGAGTAATATCTGACTCCTCAGCACTTCTGAGGGGTTCTACCCCCGAGAAAAACAAGTAGAAGGGAATGTTAATGGCGGATGACATGGTTAACCCGGCAGGCCTCAAGCGTGGCCTTAAGAACCGGCATATTCAGTTGATCGCCTTGGGCGGGGCGATAGGCACGGGGCTGTTCCTCGGTTCGGCCGGGGTACTCAAGTCGGCGGGGCCGTCGATGATCCTGGGCTACGCGATCGCCGGTTTCATCGCGTTCCTGATCATGCGCCAGCTCGGCGAGATGATCGTCGAAGAACCGGTGGCCGGCTCGTTCAGCCATTTCGCGCACAAATACTGGGGCGGTTACGCGGGCTTCCTGGCCGGCTGGAACTACTGGGTGCTCTACGTGCTGGTGGGCATGGCCGAGCTGACTGCGGTGGGCAAGTACATCCAGTTCTGGTGGCCGGAGATCCCGACCTGGGTCAGCGCCCTGGTGTTCTTTGTCGCGGTGAACCTGATCAACACCCTGAACGTGAAGTTCTTCGGTGAAGCGGAGTTCTGGTTCGCGATCATCAAGGTGGTGGCGATTGTCGGCATGATCGTGCTCGGCTGCTACCTGCTGTTCAGCGGCACCGGCGGCCCGCAAGCGTCGGTCAGCAACCTGTGGAGCCACGGCGGGTTCTTCCCGAATGGCGGCATGGGGCTGTTGATGTCCATGGCCTTCATCATGTTCTCGTTCGGCGGCCTGGAGCTGGTGGGTATCACCGCTGCCGAGGCCAGTGAGCCCCGCAAGGTGATCCCCAAGGCGATCAACCAGGTGGTGTACCGGATCCTGATTTTCTACGTCGGCGCATTGACCGTGCTGCTGTCGCTGTACCCATGGGATCAACTGCTGCAAACCCTCGGCGCGTCAGGCGATGCCTACAGCGGCAGCCCGTTTGTGCAGATCTTCTCGCTGATCGGCAACGACACCGCCGCCCACATCCTCAACTTCGTGGTGCTGACCGCGGCGCTGTCGGTGTACAACAGCGGCGTGTACTGCAACAGCCGCATGCTGTTCGGCCTGGCCGAGCAAGGCGATGCGCCGAAAGCGCTGATGAAACTCAACAAGCAAGGCGTGCCGCTGCGGGCCCTGGCGATCTCGGCGCTGGTGACGATGCTGTGCGTAGTGGTCAATTACGTGGCCCCGCAAAGTGCCCTGGAGCTGCTGTTCGCGCTGGTGGTTGCCTCGCTGATGATCAACTGGGCGCTGATCAGCATCACCCATATCAAGTTCCGCAAGGCCATGGGCGAGCAAGGCGTGACGCCGTCGTTCAAGACCTTCTGGTTCCCGTTCAGCAACTACCTGTGCCTGGCGTTCATGCTGATGATCATCAGCGTGATGCTGGCGATCCCGGGGATTCGCGAGTCGGTGTATGCGATGCCGGTTTGGGTGGGGGTTATCTATGTGGCTTACCGGTTGCGAGCGAGTAAGACGAAAGCGGTCGCCGCCTCCCGCATTTGATTGCATTGCAAATGAAAAGCCCCGGTGATCCGGGGCTTTTTTTTACAGCGTGGAACGCACTCGCCACAGCTCGGGGAACAGCACGGTGTCGAGCATCTTGCGCAGGTAACCCACGCCCTCGGTGCCGCCGGTGCCGGGCTGGAAGCCGATAATCCGCTCCACCGTGGTCACATGCCGGAAGCGCCATTGGCGGAACGAATCCTCCAGGTCGATAAACTTCTCGGCCAACTGGTACAAGTCCCAATACCGGCTCGGATCGCGATACACCTCGCGCCACGCTGCCTCCACCGACTCATCGTGCACCGTCGCCGCCGTCGGGTCGCGCTCGGCACGCTTGGGGTCAATCGCCAGCCCCGCCTTGATCATCAGGTTGATCGCCTCGTCATACAGCGACGGCGTGGCAATCGCCACCTGCAACGCCTGCAACAACTCAGGCCGATGGGCATGGGGGCGCAACAGCGCCGGGCTCTTGTTGCCGAGGATAAATTCGATCTCGCGGTACTGGAACGACTGGAACCCCGACGACTGCCCCAGGAACGGGCGAATCGCCTTGTATTCCGACGGTGTCATGGTCGCCAGCACCGCCCAAGCGTGCACCAGTTGATCGAAGATCCGCGACACCCGCGCCAGCATCTTGAATGCCGGCGGCAACTCGCCCAGGCGCACGTGTTCGCGGGCGGCCTTGAGTTCGTGGAGCATCAACTTCATCCACAGCTCGGAGGTCTGGTGCTGGATGATGAAGAGCATTTCGTTGTGGTCCGGCGACAGTGGGTGCTGGGCGCTGAGCACTTTGCCCAGGTCCAGGTAGTCGCCATAGCTCATGGACTCGGAAAAATTCAGTTCGGCGTTATGCCATTCTTCCGGTGGCTGGTAGTCGGCAGAGAAAGGACATTGGCTCATCGCGTGGGCTCCTTGAGCGGGCGGAGAATGGCACGGACCGGGCTGGCGTCCAGGTTGGCGAAACGCAGCGGCAGGGCGATCAGTTCGTAGTCGCCCTCCGGTACGTCGTCGAGCACGATGCCTTCGAGAATCGCCATGCCATGCCGAGCCACGGCGTTGTGGGCATCCATGGTCTTGGACTGTTGCGGGTCCAGGGAGGGTGTGTCGATACCGATCAGGCGCACACCCAGGCTGGCCAGCAGCTCAATAGTCTGCGGGGCAATGGCGGTGAAGTTCGCATCCCATTCGGTCAGCGGCGCCTGTGGATAAGTCCGCAGCAGCACGCGCTCCGGCAGGTTATCCACACGCCCGTCCAACTGATGGGGCTGGACCAGCGCACCGCTGTCCAGGCAATGCAGTACCCGGCACGGGCCCATGTACACCTCCAGCGACACCTCGCCAATCGGCGCTCCGTCGGCGCTGTAATGCAGCGGCGCATCCACATGGGCGCCGGTGTGCGGCGACAGGGTGATGCGCCCGACATTCACCGGGCACTCCGGGCCGAACTGCCACACACGCTCTTCCTGGAACGGCGTATCGCCCGGCCAGGTCGGGGTTGCCGTGCTCAAGGGCGGGCTGATGTCCCACCACGTTTTTATTGGGTTCATTTGAAGGCTCTCGGCGGTTACTGGGGTGAATGATACGAGGGCCAGACGTGAATTTTCTTGCGAATTCGTGCGCCGAGGGGAAAATCTTTCGCACTTACTGCGAGGAAATGGCTGATTTACGCTCAAAAGTGTCGGCTAGAGAGGATTAATGTGGGAGGGGGCTTGCCCCCGATGGCAGTGGGTCCGTTTACACAGGTGCCAACTGACCCACCGCTATCGGGGGCAAGCCCCCTCCCACACTGATTCGCGATGCCCCGACAATCGTGTTCACCTGCGCTTCTGGGCATCCCGATGTCGAGTTCAGACCACTGGCGCAACGCCCCAGGCCTTAGGGTGCATCTTTCCATTCCCTGCCTCGGAGTCATCATGTCCAAGCCCATCACCGTACTGCGCGACACCCACCCCCTGCCGGTCCTGGATGCCTGCAAATGGGAAAAGCTCGAAGGCGACCCGCACACCGTCAACCTCAACGCCTACACCAGCGAAGACGGCAGCAAGATCATGGGCACCTGGATCTGCACGCCGGGCAAGTGGTATGTCGAATACGTGAAATGGGAATACTGCCATTTCCAGGAAGGCTACTGCGTGATCACGCCTGAGGGGATGGAGCCGATTCACTTGCGGGCTGGGGATATCTTTGTGGTGGAGCCAGGGATGAAGGGGACGTGGGAAGTGGTCGAGACAGTGCGTAAGTATTTTGTGTTTGCCTGAGCCGCCTCTTCCAGTGAACCGTTTTTTTGTGGTGAGCGGGGCAAGCCCGCTCGCCACCGTCAGTTTATTCGGGTTTGCGATAGCTGTTGATGATCGCCGAAAAGTCCTTGCCCCCTTCGCCGCGCTGACTCATCGATTGATACAACTGCTGGGCCACCGCACCGAGGATCACCGGTTGCTTGGCCTGGCGAGCGGCTTCGGTGGCCAGCCCCAGGTCCTTGAGCATCAAATCGGCGCCGAACCCGCCGGTATAACCACGGGACGACGGCGCGGTGTCGATCACGCCCGGCCATGGGTTATAGGTGTCGGAACTCCAGCAGCGCCCGGTGGAGCTGTTGATGATCCCGGCCAGCACCTGGGTATCGATGCCCAGCGCGTCGCCCAAGGCCATGGCTTCGCTGACGCCGACCATGCTGATGCCGAGCAGCAGGTTGTTGCAGATCTTGGCGATTTGCCCGGTGCCCACATCGCCGCAGTGCACGATGTTGCGGCCCATCTGTGCCAGCACCGGTTGCAGGGTGGCGAACAGTTCCGGGGTGGCGCCGACCATGAAGGTCAGGGTCCCGGCCTGCGCCCCGCCGGTGCCACCGGAGACCGGTGCGTCGGCCATCACCACGCCTTGCTGGGCGGCAGCAGCGGCGACGTCGCGCGCAGTCTGTGGGTCGATGGTGCTGCAATCCACCGCAGGCACGCCGTTGCCGATCCCCGCCAGTACACCGTCTTCATTGAGCCAGACGCTGCGCACATGGGCGGCGGCGGGCAGCATGGTGATCACCAGCTCGGCGCCTTGGGCAGCGTCACGCGGCGAGTCGCTGATGTTGCCGCCCAATTCGGCGAGTTCCTTGAGCACCGTCTGGTTCAGGTCGAACAGGTTCAGCCCATGGCCGGCCTTGATCAGGTTGCGGGCCATCGGCGCGCCCATGTTGCCCAAGCCGATAAATGCAATCTTCATGGTCGTCTCCCGAATCAGCGCAGGTTGATGGTGGTATTGACGCCATCGTTGACCGTGTCGTCGTCGAACCAGCGGCTGGTGACGGTCTTGGTCTGGGTGTAGAACTGCACCACTTGCTTGCCGTACGGGCCGAGGTCGCCGAGCTTGGAGCCACGGGAACCGGTGAAGCTGAAGAACGGCACGGGCACCGGGATCGGGATGTTGATACCGACCTGGCCCACATCGATTTCGCTCTGGAATTTACGCGCCGCCGCCCCGCTCTGGGTGAACAGGCCGGTGCCGTTGCCGAACGGGTTGGCGTTGACCAGCGCAATGGCCTGGTCGAGGGTGTCGACTTCCAGCACCACCAGCACCGGACCGAAGATTTCCTGGGTGTAGATCTGCATATCGGTGGTCACGCCCGAGAACAGGGTCGGGCCGACGAAGTTGCCGTGCTCGAAGCCCGGCACCTTGATATCGCGGCCATCCAGCTCGAGCTTGGCGCCTTCTTTCACGCCGCTTTCGATCAGCTCCAGGATGCGGGCCTTGGCGCGCTTGGAGATCACCGGGCCGACATCCGTGCCGGCTTCGCTGCCGGCGTTGACCTTGAGCTTTTGCGCCAACGCTTTCAGATCCGGCAGCCATTGCTTGGCCGCGCCCACCAGCACCACCACCGAGGTGGCCATGCAACGCTGGCCCGCCGCGCCGAAACCGGCACCGACCAGGGCATTGAGGGTGTGTTCACGGTTGGCATCCGGCAGCACCACGGCGTGGTTCTTGGCCCCCATCATCGATTGCACGCGCTTGCCGTGCTTGCCGGCCAGGTCGTAGACATGAGTGCCGACGGCAGTCGAACCGACAAAGGACACAGCCTTGATGTCTTTATGGGTGCACAGCGCATCCACCACGTCCTTGCCACCGTGCACCACGTTGAGCACACCCGCCGGTACGCCGGCTTCCAGCGCCAGCTCCACCAACAGCAGGGTCGACAGTGGGTCCTGTTCGGACGGCTTGAGGACGAAGGTGTTACCGCAGGCGATGGCCATGGGGAACATCCACAGCGGAATCATCGCCGGGAAGTTGAACGGGGTAATGCCCGCACACACGCCGATGGGTTGGCGCAGGGTGTAGGTATCGACGCCACCGGCGACGTTCTCGGCGAACTCACCCATTTGCAGGGTGCCGATGGAGCAGGCGTGCTCCACCACTTCCAGGCCACGGAAAATATCGCCCTCGGCATCGGCAATGGTCTTGCCCTGCTCGGCGCTGAGGACCACCGCGATACGCTTGGAGTGTTCGCGGATCAGGGCTTGCAGCTTGAGCATGATGCGCATGCGCGCGCCGATCGGCGTCAGCTTCCAGGTCTGGAAGGCTTGATGGGCGGCGTCGATGGCGGCATTGACTTCATCGGCCGTGGCGAACGGGACTTTGGCCAGCACTTGCTGGGTGGCCGGGTTGACGATGTCTTGCCAATGGGTGGTCCTGGACTCGACCCACTCACCATTGATGAGCAACTTGACCTGTTGCACGGAAATATCGGCGGATGCGTTCATGTGGTCTCCAACTCTTATATTTATACAGAGACAAGGCGCTTGAATCGCCTTGAAGAATGAGGCGTTCGGACTGTTTTTGGAGTATAGATGTGCAAATCTCTAATAAGAACGCACATAAAAGCCGGTCCAATATGCAAAAAAACATCACATCACTGGGCTCCCTGAACTGGGATGACCTGAAGTTTTTCCTCGAAGTGGCCCGCACCCGCAAGGCCAGCGTCGCCGCCAAGCGCCTGGCGGTGGACTACACCACCGTGTCGCGGCGCATCAGCTCATTGGAAGTGTCCCTCGGTACGCTGCTGTTCGAAAAATCCCGGACCAACGGCTTCGTCCTCACCCCCGAAGGCCAGCGTTTGCTGGGCTACGCCGAGTCCATCGAAAGCACCCTGCACATGGCCTGCGAACAGGTGTCCGGCTCCGGCGTGGCGCTGTCCGGCCATGTGCGCATGGGCTGCACCGAAGGCTTCGGCAGCTTCTTCGTCACCCCGCAGTTGAGCCACTTCGTCGACACCTACCCCGCCATCTCGGTCGACATCCTGCCCCTGCCCCACTTCATCAGCCTGTCCAAGCGCGAAGCCGACATCGTCATCGCCCTGGAACGCCCGGAACACGGGCCCTACGTGTGCTGCAAATTGTGTGACTACAAACTGCAGCTGTACGCGACCCAGGAATACCTCGACCAACACCCGCCCATCCAGCGCCCGGCCGATTTAGCCGAGCATCCGTTTATCAGCTATGTGGATGATCTGGCCTTCAGCTCGGAGCTGCTGTACCTGGCCAACGTCGTGCCCGGCGCCAGCGCCAGCCTGCGCAGTACCAGCGTGATTGCACAGTACGTGGCGGCGCAGCAAGGGCGATCGATGGCGATCTTGCCGTGCTTTCTGGCGGCGCAGGATCCACGGTTGCTGCCGGTGTTGGGGGAGCAGATTGCGATCACTCGCCAGTTTTGGATGTATTGCCGGGAGGATCTGAGGAAGTTGAAGCGGATTACGTTGTTGTGGGATTACATCCGGGAAGTGACGGAGCAGAACCAAGGGTTGTTGATGGGGGAGACGCGGGAGATGCGGTTTGCGGATTAAGGGCCAGCAACGATAACTCCCCTTAAATTGCAGGAGGCTCCTAGAGAATCTCCGGCCAATTAAGCGAACACCGTTCGAATGTGGGAGGTGGCAAGCCCTCTCCCACATTTTGATTGGATTTCAGATTGAAATCGGACTGCCGGCTCAGTCCGCGATCACCACAATCGACACCCGCCGATTCTCGGTACGCCCTGCCGCCGTGTCGTTGGCGGCCACCGGTTTGCTGCTGCCCAGCCCACGCAGCTGAATGTTTTCTTCTTTCATGCCCACGCCCTGCAGCACCGTGGCCACGCTTTTCGCGCGGCGCAGGGACAGTTGCTGGTTGTAGGTTTCCTTGCCCGAGCCGTCGGTGTGGCCATCGACGCGTACGCGCTCGATGCCTACACCCAGCAGGGCCTTGCCGATGCGCTGGACGATGTCGGTGCTGGGTTGGTTAAGGGTTTCGACGTCACTGCCAAACAGCACTTTGCCGGACAGGCCGAACGCCCAGCCGTCATCGGTAAGCTCGAAGCCCTGTTGCTTGAGGACGGCGACTTGCGCCGGGGTCAGGCCTTTGGGGGGCGCCGTCTGGCAGCCGCCCAGGGCGAGCAAAGCCACCAGCAGGGTGATAAACATAAAACGCGCGGTCGAGAACAAGGGATCAACTCCTGTGTTGAACGTTGACGACGGGGCTCTCCGGCTCCGCCGTTTGCTGGCCGCCCGAGGACAAACGCTTGGCCTGGTACATCGCCGCATCGGCGGCATTGAGCAAGGTGCCGGGTGTGACGCCATGTTCGGGGTAGATGGCGATCCCGATACTGAGGGAGGTCAATACCTGGGTGCTGCCGGGCACGGCAATCGGCATGTCCATGCTGGCGATGATTTTTTCGGCGATGCGCTGGGCGTCTTCGACTTTGTGCAGCGGCGCCAGCAGGATGGCGAACTCGTCACCGCCCAGGCGCGCTACCAGGTCATCTTCACGCAATTGCGCACGCACCCGCTCGGCGACGGCCACCAGCACGGCATCACCGGCGGCATGGCCGAAGCTGTCATTGATCTCTTTGAACCGGTCGCTGTCGAGGTACAGCACGGCTACCTGCTCCTTGGCTTTGGCGGCGCTGCGCAGCGCGCGAATCAGGCGGCCTTCGAAGTACGCGCGGTTGGGCAGACCGGTAAGGCTGTCGTGGTTGGCCTTGTGGGCGAGGGTTTCGTTTTCGCTTTGCAGGTGGTTTTGCCAGGCTTCCATCTCGCCGAGCAGGGCATTGAAGTCGCTGCCCAGGCTGTCGAGTTCGGCGATGCGGGCCGGCGGCACGCGACGGTCGAAGTCCCGCTCGCTGCGGGCGGCGTGGGCCACGGCGGCGAGGCTTTGCAGCGGCCCGGTGATGCCGGTCAACAAGCGACGGGCCAGGTGCAGCGCGACCCAGGCACTGAGGACGGTGCAGATCAGGATCCCCGCCAGGCCGCTGAGCAGGAAGCGCAGCAGGCTACCGCCGTGGCCGGTCAGGTGAATGCTGCCGATGGTGCGCCCCTGGTGGAGGATCGGCTGGCTGATGGGCTGTTCGAGCAGCGTATGCGCCAGCGCCAGTTCAACCCGGGAGAGCATCCCGTTTTCCGGGCGTTCCCAGTGCGCCAACAGCCGGCCACTGCTATCGAACACGTCAGCCTGGGCGACTTCTTCGGTGGAGGCAATCAGGCTGAGGGCTTCGGTGGCCGCGCCGCGGTCGTTGAACACCACGGCCGCTTCCACGGTGTAGTTGATGGACCGGGCGATCAGGTGCAGGTTGTGTTCGGCGTAGACCCGCAGCGCCAAAACGCCGAGCAGGGTCAGGGAAACACTGGCCAGCGTCACCGCCACCAGCGCCAGGATCATGTGCCCTCGGCCGATGACGGAACGCAGGGTAGGTCGTACGTTCGCCGCTTTCATGTGGCGGGCGCCCGGCGCCGGGACAGTTGCAACACGCTGGGATGAATGCGCACGCCACTGCGCGCCACCGAGTCGAGATTGACCTCAAACGACACTTGCTCATCGCCCACTCGCAGGCAGAACAGGCTGCCCACGGTGCATTGGTCGCCGCCTTCGCTGATGCTGAGCACCGGGTGGCCGATCAACGAGGCAAACAGGCGGCTGCGTTCGTCATTGCTGAGTTTGCCGATGTACACGGCATCGCAGGCATTGACGATATCGGGATGGTCGGCCAGCAGGCGCCGCACCACAACCGGACGACCGGTGGCCTGGGTGGTGCCTTTGATCAGGTCGTCGGTGTATTGGGTCGGGCCGACGATGCACAGGCGCAGTTGCGCAGGCTCTACTGGCCAGCGGGCATAGCTGAGGATACCGAGTACTACCTGGGTAACCGCCTGGGCGCGCTGGTCAGCCGGGCCTGGGGCCTCGGCAAATACCCGGGCTGCCAGCAGGCATAGAACCGCCACCAGCAGCAGGCGTCTCCAGCTCAAACTACGCTCTGTGGGCGAGACGGCCAGGTTCATGCAGCGATTCTCTCAGGTGTTTTCGGGGTGATGCCGCAACGATAGCACAGCGTCAGATATTTCTGACTCCTGACCCAACTCCAGCATCAACCCACTCAAGCGTTTGACCTTGCGGCGCACGGCCTCTTCAAACACACCGTCACGGGGTTCGATCAGGCTGAACCAGCGCTTGGCGCGGGTGATGCCGGTGTAGATCAACTCTTTGGTGAGCACCGGGTTCAGCGCGTCCGGCAGGATCAATGCGGTGTGGGTGAACTCCGAGCCCTGGGATTTGTGCACGGTCATGGCGTACACGGTTTCCACATCATTGAGACGGCTGGGCAGGACAAAGCGCACGCCACCCTGGCCATCGTTACGTGGGAAAGCCACCCGCAGCACCTGGGGGCCGCCGTCGCTTTCAGGCAGTTTGAGGGCAATGCCGATATCGCCGTTCATCAAGCCCAGGCCGTAATCGTTGCGCGTCATCAACACCGGACGGCCTTCGTACCATTGCTCATCCCCCTCGATCAGCCGCACTTTGCGCAAGGCGGCCGTGATGCGCAGGTTCAGCCCTTCCACCCCCCAAGGCCCCTTGCGCACGGCGCAGAGCAGTTGGAACGCATCGAAGGCTTGCAGCAGTTGCTGGGCCCAGTGGGTCCAGGCGAGGTCATCGCGCGGGGTGTCGACGGTGGGGCGCGCGCTGTGCAGCAGGTTGAGGTAATAGCGATAACCCTCGGCGCCGTCGCCCTGCCCGTCCAGCACCAGGCGCTCCAGGGCGTGGTCGTGCTCACCTTTGAGGCTGACGCAGAACAGGTCGCTGTGGCTGCGTGCGGCCAGCAGCTTGCGCGCCTCGTCGGCGTTTTGCTGGTTGACCCAGCGCGCCAGTTGGCCGATGCCGCTGCCTTCGCCGAAACGCCGTGAGTAGCGCAGCATCACCACTTGCTGAGCCAAGGGATGGCTGCCATCGAGGTCTTCGTGCAGGCCACTGGCGCTGAGGTCTTCGCCGCTGACGGTTTGCAGCCATTGGCGGGTATCGGGGCTGTACCAGCCGGCTTCAGCGTCGCGGCACAAATCACCGAGTACGGCGCCGGCCTCCACCGAGGCGAGTTGGTCCTTGTCACCCAGCAGCACCAGGCGCGCGTGGGGCGGTAACGCATCCAGCAGGTTAGCCATCATTTCCAGGTCGATCATCGAGGCTTCGTCCACCACCAGCACATCCAGGGGCAACGGATTGCCAAGGTGATGGCGGAAGTGCCGAGTGCCCGGGCGACTGCCCAGCAAGCGGTGGACCGTGGTGACCTGGGTCGGGATCTTTTCCTTCACGCTTTGCGGCACTGTCAGCGACAGCACTTGCTGGCTGATGGATTCGGTCAAACGCGCGGCGGCCTTACCGGTCGGCGCGGCCAGCCGGATGCGCAACGGGCTGCCGGACTCTACGGCCGGCGCCTGCAACAGCGCGAGCAGGCGCACCACCGTGGTGGTCTTGCCGGTGCCGGGGCCGCCGGTGACGATGCTGAATGCACCGCGGGTGGCCAGGGCGCAGGCGAGTTTCTGCCAGTCGATCACGCCATCGGGCGCCGGTTGGTCAAACAAGCCATTCAAGCGCTGGGGCAAATCGGCGGCGACGCGTTCCTGGGTGGCGAGACGCAGGCGCAGGGCGCTGTCGATGCGTCGCTCGTAGGTCCAGTAGCGGCGCAGGTACAGGCGTTTGCCCGACAGTACCAAGGGACGACTGTGTGCCGATTCGCTGCCGTCCACCGCCAGGGCGACCAACGGACTGGCGGCCAAGGCGTGGCACCAGTGGGCGCCGTCGAGGCCGTCGAGCAACTGCGACGGCAGCAGCATGGCGCCGCTGTGCAGGTCGCCTTCGGGCGGCAGGGACAGGGCAAAATCCGGCGCGTTGAGGGTTTCGAACAGGTCCAGGCACACATGGCCGTGGCCGAGTTGGTGGCTGGTCAGCGCCGCCGCCAGGAGCACCAAGGGGTCGGCGTGTGGATCGAGCTCGTGCAGGAAGCCCACGAACGCCTTATCCAACGCCCGCAGCCACCCCCGGTCAACCCAACGCTCCAGCAGGTGCACCAGGTCGGCGGCGCGGCTCAAGGGCGCTAACGCCTCAAGCGGTAACGGCGACAGGCTCATAACAACACTCCTTGTTCCCAGGCAGGCTCAGCCTTGGGCGGGATGGGCTTGCCCTGGAACAGCAGGTCCAGGCCTTCGATCAGGTCCCGTGGCGGCCGGGTGAAAAACGCCCCTCGGCTGACAGCCTGGGTGCCGCGCAGGAACAGGTACAGCGCGCCGCCGACATGCCGGTCGTAGTCATAGTCCGGCAGGCGCGCCTTGAGTTGGCGATGCAGCGCGAGCAGGTAAAGCACGTATTGCAGGTCGTAGCGGTGCTCGAGGATCGACTGTTCCATGGCGTCCTGGGTGTAGGCCGAATCGTCAGGACCGAGCCAGTTGGATTTGTAGTCGGCCACGTAGTAGCGGCCGTCATGTTCGAAGGTGAGGTCGATAAAACCTTTGAACATGCCGTTGAGCAGCACTGGTTCCGCGGCGACGCGGGACACACCGTTGTGGGTGTACTGGCATACCAGCTTGTCGAGGGCGAGCACGTCGACTTTATGGCTGGCGAACCAGAACTCCATTTCGATCTGGTAGTGCTGCAGGTCGCTCAGGGCGACCTGGTCGTTATCCACCGGCAGCGGCGTGTGCAGCAGATGGCCCAGCCAATCGCTGAGGGTGACGATCCAGCCTTCCCAGTGGCGGCGATTGCAGCGTGCGCCTACAGCTTGTTCGATCGCTTGGGAGGTCACGTTGAAGCCTTCTTCCCCGGCCCACTCCAGCAGGCCGTGAAGGAAGGTGCCGGGGTTCGGACCGCGTGGGAAACGGTGAATGTCTGCGCCGGACGCTGCCACGTCACGCGGAGCATCGGGATCGAGACGTTCGTCATCGAACAGCTTTTGCGCCTGTGGGCTTTCGGGCGCTTCGAGGTGGGCGACGCTCATGCTGTCGCCAATGCGCAAGGCACTGTAGGACGCGATCCACCAGTTCTCGGCGGCCTTGCGCTTGGGTAACAAGGGCGCGAGCAAGTGGGCAGTGTTGCGCGGCGGGTGGAACAGGATGTCCTGGGCGTCGGGCACCGGGGCGTAGTGGATGGCCGGGCAGCCGTCCTGCAGATCCAGCAGCCAACGCGCGAGGCCGGCGGATTCACTCAACGACGCACCGGCGCCGAGCAAGTAACCCAGCGCCGACAGGTGCAGTACCGAGCTGCTGCTGTTGCCACGCTTGAGGTCTGCAACGCCGAGCCAGCAGGCATGTTTGGCGCGGGTCAAGGCCACGTAGAACAAACGCAGGTCTTCGGCCAGGCGCTCATCGTCGGCCTGGGCGATCAACTCGGCGGTCGGGCGCAGGCTGACGTGGGATTTGCCGTGTTCATCGTGGTAATGCAGCGGCAGGCGACTGCCGTCGACCGGCTTGGCCGAGCAGATGAAAGGCAGGAAGACCAGGTCGTACTCCAGGCCCTTGGATTTGTGAATGGTCACCACCTTGACCAGTTGCTCGTCACTTTCCAGGCGCAGGATTTGCTCTTCGCCGGCCTGGCCGGACAACGCCAGGTGTTCGGCCAGGTGGCGGATCAACGCCTGTTCGCCGTCCAGTTCCGACGCGGCTTGTTGCAACAACTCGCTGAGGTGCAACAGGTTGGTCAGCACACGTTCGCCGTCGCTGCGGGCGATCAGGGTTTGCGGCAGTTTGAAGTCGTGCAGCAGGCGACGCAGCATCGGCAACACGCCTTGGGTGCGCCAGATCGTGCGGTAGCCTCGGAACTGCATCACGCGGCGTTCCCACGCCAGTTCGTCCTGGTTCAGACGCTCCAGTTCCGGCAGTGACAGGTTCAAGGTGACGCAAGCCAGGGCCGCCCGCAGCGGCCGCTCGACGTCCGGCTCGGCGCAGGCCTTGAGCCAGGCGAGCAGGTCGTGGGCTTCCTGGGCGGCGAAGACGGAGTCCTTGTCGGACAGGTACACGCTACGCACGCCACGGGCGGCCAACTCGGCGCGCACGGCCTGGGCTTCCTTGCCGTCGCGTACGAGGATGGCGATGTCCGACGGCAGTACGCCTTTGAAGCTGTCGTCCGCTTGCAGGAAACCGGCCGTACCTTGCTGCCCGCCGTTGAGCAATTCGACAATCCGGGTGGCGCAGGCGCCGGCCAGTTGGTGGCGGTACACCGCGTTGGAAACCGGCTGGTCGGTGGGCAGGTGCCACAGGTTCAGCGCCGGCAACGTTTGGCCGTCGACCTGCAGTTTTTCCTTGCGGCCTTGGGACAACACCGGGTGGAACGGCACCGGGTTGTCGCCGTTCGACTCCCGGAACAGGAACGCGCCGCGGCCGGTTTCCGCACGCAGGAACACGTGGTTCACCGCCTCGACCATCGCATGGCTGGAACGGAAGTTGGTGCCCAGGGTGTGATGACGGCCGAGCGTGGATTTGCGCGCACGCAGGTAGGTGTAGATATCGGCGCCGCGGAAGGCGTAGATGGCTTGCTTGGGGTCGCCAATCAGGAACAGGCCGCTGTCGAGGTGGTTCTCTTCGATGCGGTAAATGCTGTCGAAGATGCTGTATTGCACCGGGTCGGTGTCCTGGAACTCGTCGATCAGGGCCACCGGGAACTGCTCGCGGATCACACTGGCCAGGCGCTCGCCGCCATCGGCCTGCAGGGCGGCGTTGAGGCGGATCAGCATGTCGTCGAAGCCCATTTCGGCGCGACGGCGCTTTTCTTCTTCGAAGCGCTTGCCCACCCAACCGGCAGCGTGTTGCAACACCGCCGCGTCGGGGGTTGGCAGCGCGTCGAGGGCGGCCTTGAGGCCGGCCATAGCGTCGATGCCAGGATGTTGCGGCGGGTCGCCCTTCCAGGCTTCGGCCATGCCGTCGGGGGTGAGGCGGGTGAACCCGGTGCCGATGTCCAGTTGCTCGAGGGTTTCGTCAGCGGCCCAGGCGCTGATCTTTTCGAACCAGGGCTCGAAGTAACGCGCTTGCATCTTGCGGCCGTCGACGGCTTTGGCGGCTACGGCTTGCAGACAGATATCGCGCAACTCGGCGGCCCATTGTTGCCAGGGAGCCTTGATGTTTATCAACGCTTCACGGCGTTCTTGCAGGCAAGCGTTGATCAACTCGGCGGGTTCGCGGGTTTCATCCGTCGGCCGTTCGCTGCCGAACAGTGCGCGCACGCGTGGCATCAACGCGGCCGGGCCGCCCCAATTGCTGCGTACCCAGTTGAGTGCGTCGTCGTGCATCGGGTAGCAGAACAGTCGCCAATAATCGCGCAGCACTTCGCCGAGCAGGTCACTGTGGTCGGTTTCCAGGGTCTGGGTGAACAGGCTGCCGCTGTCGAACGCGTGTTCGCGCAGCATGCGCTGGCACCAACTGTGAATCGTGGAAACCGCCGCTTCATCCATCCACTGGGCGGCGATGTCCAGGCGGTTGGCACAGGCGGGCCATTGCTCGGGGAGGTATTGCGCACGCAGGTCGGCGATCAGCGCGTCGGGCTGTTCAATCTCTTCGCGGAAGAAACGTGCAGCTTCGGCCAAACGCATGCGGATGCGTTCGCGCAGCTCTTTGGTGGCGGCATCGGTAAAGGTCACCACGAGGATTTGCGGCGGCAGCAGTTCACGACCAAAACCGGACTCACCGTCACCGTGGCCAAGGACCAGACGCAGGTACAAGGCGGAGATGGTGAAGGTTTTGCCTGTGCCGGCGCTGGCTTCAATCAGCTGGCTGCCATTCAACGGGAAGGCCAGGGCCAAGGGTTTGCTGCTCATGGGCCGGCCTCCTCGCCTGTGAGTGATCGCCATGGGGCGTTGATGAGCGGTCGATACAAGGTTTCGCACCAGCCTTCGAACTCTTCGCTGGCGACCAGGGCGGCGTAATCGGGGAACTGTCGGGTGAGCGCCGGGGTTTCGCGACGCTCGCCGTCGGTGGTCAGGCCGTCGCCTTCATAGGCTTTGCCCGCGGCGGCGTGGGCTTTGACCGGATCGGTCTGGCTGAGCCAGGCGAAGGCGGTCTTGACGGCTACCGGCAGCGGTTCTCTCATGCCGCTGTGCCAGGCCAACAGCAGGTTGCCGAGGATTTCCCGGGCGATGGGCTGATCAAGCGGGGCCAGTAGCAACGTATCGTCGCTGGCCACCAACCCCGTACTCAACGACAAACCACAGGCGCAGGCAACTACGTGATTGACCCAAGGACGGATCAGGCGATGCCATTTGCGCGTTTTGATCGACCCGATGCTATTGGGGATGGTGGTGACACTCAGCAATCCGCCATCACTGCGACGATGCAGGCCGCTGATCCAGCCTTCCAGCGCTATACCTTGATGCTCGAAACTGATCGGTTCTGCAGCGGTGTGTGGCGTTGGCCAGAGCGCCAGCAACTGCTGGTAGCGTTGCAACAAGTCGGGCAGGGGCTCAATGAGTTCGTTGCGCAGGCACTCGCCGAAACCAACCATCGGCAACAGGCCACTGCCTTGCAGCCGCAGGGCCTGGGCGTTGAGGGCCTGGTCGAGGTGTTCGGGCTGGGACAGCGCAGCGTTCAACAGGCTGTCGCTCAGGCTGTAGCGTTGCAGCGCGTCAAGCACGAAGGGTTCTTCATCGGCCAAGGGTACTTCAGCGGCTTCGAAGAACACTTTCAGACGCTGGCTGAAGAAGTGTTTGACCGGGTTACGCAGGAAGTCCTGCAACTGGCCGAGACTCAGGGGCTCTTCCTGTTGGTACTGCGCCAGTTGATCCTCTTTGGGAACGTTATCCACAGCTTCGTGGAGTAACTGCCATTCGCGGGCGTAGCTGAACAGCGCATCACCTTCGTGGAAGTAACGGGCGCTGAAGGGTTGGAGCGGGTGTTCCTGGGTCATCGCGTCCAGTAGCGGTATTTCTTGTGTGTTGTGCCAGCCACTGGCGATATGGTCGCGCAGTTGGCCGATGAGTACAGAGGCCGGGCGCTCGCTGTTATCGCGGATGCTACGGCCCACCCAGCTGATATAGAGCTGATCGCGGGCGGACAGCAGGGCCTCGAGCAGCAGGTAACGGTCGTCTTCGCGGCGCGAACGGTCGCCGGGACGGTAGTCGCTGCCCATCAGGTCGAAATCCAGCGGTGGCTGGGCGCGAGGGTAGTCGCCGTCGTTCATGCCGAGCAGGCACACCAGCTTGAACGGGATCGCGCGCATGGGCATCAGGGTACAAAAATTGACAGCTCCGGCGAGAAAACGCTGGGACAGACGTCCTTGGTCCAGGCCAGCCAGCCAGGCTTCGCGGACGACGGTAAGCGGTAACTCATCCTGCAGGCCAACGGACTCGCAGGTTTCCAACCAGGTTTCCCTGAGTTGCTCGAGCTGACCCAACAGGTAGTCGTCGTGCTCGCTGCTGGGTAGGAAGAAGAGTTGCATCAGGCGTTGCAGACGCTCGCCCCATTCGTGGGGCGGCGCGGGTTGTGACAGCGCTTGATGGGCATCGCCGAGGGCATCGAGCAAAGCGACCAGGGGGCCGATCAAGGCCGCATCAAGTCCGCCGATTTCGTCGTAAGGTTCAATGCCTTCGCAGGCCGCACCGGTGCCGACGGCGTAGCCTAGAAGCATACGGCGAAGGCCGAATCGCCAGCTGTTTTGTTCCAGTTCACTCGGCAGACCGAGCCCCGCACGTTGCTCGGCGTTGAGGCCCCAACGGATGCCAGCGCCTTCGATCCAGCGGTGCAGCGTGGGCAGATCGCGCTCCTTGATGGCGAAGCGTTCGCGCAAGGCCGGGACGTCCAACAGGTCGAGAATCTCGCTGACGGGGAAGCGGCTGTCGGGGAGTTTGAGCAGGTGTTCAACGGCGATCAGCAGGGGATCGCGGCCACGCTGACCTTGATCGGTCAGGGTGAAGGGGATGAAGCGGGGATCGATTCTGTCCAGTTGACCGAATACCGCGCGGATATGCGGCGCATAGCTGTCGACGTCGGGGACCATGACGATGATGTCCCTTGGGCGAAGCGTGGGGTCGGCGCTGAAGCGTTGGAGCAATTGGTCGTGGAGAATTTCCACTTCGCGTTGGGCGCTGTGGGCAATGTGGAAGCGGATGGATGTATCACGCTCCAGATCGACAGCGGGCCATCGTTCCCGAGTCTCATTGAGTGGGCGCAGTTCGAGGATATCGTCCTGAAGCTGGTTGAGCAGTGTGGTGGGTTCGCTGTCGCTGAACAGGTCGATTCGACCATCGCGAAAAGCGGCGCGGTAGCTGTTGGGATCGTCGTAACTGTCCAGCAGGCTGATGTAGTCGCGACCTTGTTTGCCCCAGGCAGCCAACAGCGGATGGGCGTGTTGGTGCAGGGTTTGTGGGTCGATGGTAACGGGCATGCCGGCTTTGCGCGCCTGGCGTTTGTATTCGTTACGCAGCAGGTCTTTGTCGGCGACGATGTCGGACCAATGGTGGCGACACGGGTTGTGCACGCACAGCAGGACTTGGCTGAAACGGGCCAGACCGGCCAGCGCCTCCAGCGCTTGGGCGGGCAAGGAAGAAATCCCGAAGACAATCACCCGGGAAGGCAAACCCTTCGGTGCTTGCTCAAGCGTATTGATACGTTCGATAAAGCGCTGGTGCACGCCGGCGCGGCTTTCGGCCATGCCCTCTTCACCGACGTCCAATAACAGCGCACGCCATAACTCGGCCTGCCAGCAGTTGGCCGGGTTGAGTGGCTTTGATTCGCCTCGACCGTTACGCAATTGATGGCGGCCGGCAGCCCAGTCTTCCAGCCAGTCAGCGCGGTAGACCTGGTATTGGTCGAACAGGTCAGCCAGTCGTTCCGCCAGTTGGTAGCGTTTGCGCAGGTCGGAGTCGTGGGTCAAGAAACGTTGCAACGGCTCGAAGTGCTGTTGATCGATGAGTTCCGGGAGCAGGCGCATCAGGCGCCAAGTGAGCGGGGCTTTATCGAGCAGGGATTTTGGAGGGATTTCGTCACGTCCCAGGACCATGCGATAGAGCTGCCACATGAAGCTGCCGGGGAGCTGTACATCGATGGCGGCGGCAATTCCGCAGCCTCCCATATCGTCGTCTTGCGGGTCTTCAGCCAAGGCCAGTTTGAGCCACTGGGCAATACCGTTGCTTTGTACCAGGGCGATTTCGTTTTCCAGGGGCGCCAGCGGATAACGGCGCATCCAACTCACCACCAGGCTGCGCAGTTCGTCCAAGCGGTTGCCGTGAACCACCATGAATCCAGCGCTGAGGGACGTCGCATCCGGCATAACGGCTTCCTTGGGAAAAGCAAAATCGAGGGCATGGACTTTAGCACTGAAGGCCCTCCCGAGGTGCCTCCTCGCACTTTTCGAGCGCCCAAAACAAAACCCCATCTGCTTTCGCAAATGGGGTTTCGGAATTTAATCTTGACGATGACCTACTCTCACATGGGGAAACCCCACACTACCATCGGCGATGCATCGTTTCACTGCTGAGTTCGGGATGGGATCAGGTGGTTCCAATGCTCTATGGTCGTCAAGAAATTCGGGTACTGAGTCGTGGCCAGCGGGCCTCGCTTCAGCAAATTGGGTATGTGACAGCTGTCGGTGTTTTGTGAAATCTCGAACTTTCGGTTCATTGCGTCTTCACACACCGCAATCTGGCCTTTCGACGCAAATTGCTTGGGTGTTATATGGTCAAGCCTCACGGGCAATTAGTATTGGTTAGCTCAACGCCTCACAGCGCTTACACACCCAACCTATCAACGTCGTAGTCTTCGACGGCCCTTCAGGGGACTCAAGGTCCCAGTGAGATCTCATCTTGAGGCTAGTTTCCCGCTTAGATGCTTTCAGCGGTTATCTATTCCGAACATAGCTACCCGGCAATGCCACTGGCGTGACAACCGGAACACCAGAGGTTCGTCCACTCCGGTCCTCTCGTACTAGGAGCAGCCCCTCTCAAATCTCAAACGTCCACGGCAGATAGGGACCGAACTGTCTCACGACGTTCTAAACCCAGCTCGCGTACCACTTTAAATGGCGAACAGCCATACCCTTGGGACCGGCTTCAGCCCCAGGATGTGATGAGCCGACATCGAGGTGCCAAACACCGCCGTCGATATGAACTCTTGGGCGGTATCAGCCTGTTATCCCCGGAGTACCTTTTATCCGTTGAGCGATGGCCCTTCCATACAGAACCACCGGATCACTAAGACCTACTTTCGTACCTGCTCGACGTGTCTGTCTCGCAGTCAAGCGCGCTTTTGCCTTTATACTCTACGACCGATTTCCGACCGGTCTGAGCGCACCTTCGTACTCCTCCGTTACTCTTTAGGAGGAGACCGCCCCAGTCAAACTACCCACCATACACTGTCCTCGATCCGGATAACGGACCTGAGTTAGAACCTCAAAGTTGCCAGGGTGGTATTTCAAGGTTGGCTCCACGCAGACTGGCGTCCACGCTTCAAAGCCTCCCACCTATCCTACACAAGCAAATTCAAAGTCCAGTGCAAAGCTATAGTAAAGGTTCACGGGGTCTTTCCGTCTAGCCGCGGATACACTGCATCTTCACAGCGATTTCAATTTCACTGAGTCTCGGGTGGAGACAGCGCCGCCATCGTTACGCCATTCGTGCAGGTCGGAACTTACCCGACAAGGAATTTCGCTACCTTAGGACCGTTATAGTTACGGCCGCCGTTTACCGGGGCTTCGATCAAGAGCTTCGCGTTAGCTAACCCCATCAATTAACCTTCCGGCACCGGGCAGGCGTCACACCCTATACGTCCACTTTCGTGTTTGCAGAGTGCTGTGTTTTTAATAAACAGTCGCAGCGGCCTGGTATCTTCGACCGGCATGGGCTTACGGAGCAAGTCCTTCACCCTCACCGGCGCACCTTCTCCCGAAGTTACGGTGCCATTTTGCCTAGTTCCTTCACCCGAGTTCTCTCAAGCGCCTTGGTATTCTCTACCCAACCACCTGTGTCGGTTTGGGGTACGGTTCCTGGTTACCTGAAGCTTAGAAGCTTTTCTTGGAAGCATGGCATCAACCACTTCGTTAACTAAAAGTTAACTCGTCATCAGCTCTCGGCCTTAGAATCCCGGATTTACCTAAGATTCCAGCCTACCACCTTAAACTTGGACAACCAACGCCAAGCTGGCCTAGCCTTCTCCGTCCCTCCATCGCAATAACCAGAAGTACAGGAATATTAACCTGTTTTCCATCGACTACGCTTTTCAGCCTCGCCTTAGGGACCGACTAACCCTGCGTCGATTAACGTTGCGCAGGAAACCTTGGTCTTTCGGCGTGGGTGTTTTTCACACCCATTATCGTTACTCATGTCAGCATTCGCACTTCTGATACCTCCAGCAAGCTTCTCAACTCACCTTCACAGGCTTACAGAACGCTCCTCTACCGCATCACTTACGTGATACCCGTAGCTTCGGTGTATGGTTTGAGCCCCGTTACATCTTCCGCGCAGGCCGACTCGACTAGTGAGCTATTACGCTTTCTTTAAAGGGTGGCTGCTTCTAAGCCAACCTCCTAGCTGTCTAAGCCTTCCCACATCGTTTCCCACTTAACCATAACTTTGGGACCTTAGCTGACGGTCTGGGTTGTTTCCCTTTTCACGACGGACGTTAGCACCCGCCGTGTGTCTCCCATGCTCGGCACTTGTAGGTATTCGGAGTTTGCATCGGTTTGGTAAGTCGGGATGACCCCCTAGCCGAAACAGTGCTCTACCCCCTACAGTGATACATGAGGCGCTACCTAAATAGCTTTCGAGGAGAACCAGCTATCTCCGAGCTTGATTAGCCTTTCACTCCGATCCACAGGTCATCCGCTAACTTTTCAACGGTAGTCGGTTCGGTCCTCCAGTTAGTGTTACCCAACCTTCAACCTGCCCATGGATAGATCGCCCGGTTTCGGGTCTATTCCCAGCGACTAGACGCCCTATTAAGACTCGCTTTCGCTACGCCTCCCCTATTCGGTTAAGCTCGCCACTGAAAATAAGTCGCTGACCCATTATACAAAAGGTACGCAGTCACCCAACAAAGTGGGCTCCCACTGCTTGTACGCATACGGTTTCAGGATCTATTTCACTCCCCTCTCCGGGGTTCTTTTCGCCTTTCCCTCACGGTACTAGTTCACTATCGGTCAGTCAGTAGTATTTAGCCTTGGAGGATGGTCCCCCCATATTCAGACAAAGTTTCTCGTGCTCCGTCCTACTCGATTTCATGACTAAGAGATTTTCGCGTACAGGGCTATCACCCACTATGGCCGCACTTTCCAGAGCGTTCCGCTAATCTCAAAGCCACTTAAGGGCTAGTCCCCGTTCGCTCGCCACTACTAAGGGAATCTCGGTTGATTTCTTTTCCTCAGGGTACTTAGATGTTTCAGTTCCCCTGGTTCGCCTCTTGCACCTATGTATTCAGTACAAGATAACCATCTTATGATGGCTGGGTTCCCCCATTCAGACATCTCCGGATCAAAGTCTGTTTGCCGACTCCCCGAAGCTTTTCGCAGGCTACCACGTCTTTCATCGCCTCTGACTGCCAAGGCATCCACCGTATGCGCTTCTTCACTTGACCATATAACCCCAAGCAATCTGGTTATACTGTGAAGACGACATTCGCCGAAAATTCGATCATACTCAATTAAGAGCCACTCACAAATTTTACCTTAGCCTGATCCGTTACCAGTGAAAGTAACGTTCAGTCTATCTTTCTATCACATACCCAAATTTTTAAAGAACGATCTAATCAAAGACTAGAAATCAACATTCACCATCATACTGATGGAATGCTCATTTCTAAGCTTTCATAACGCAGAAGCAGTAGTGGTGGAGCCAAACGGGATCGAACCGTTGACCTCCTGCGTGCAAGGCAGGCGCTCTCCCAGCTGAGCTATGGCCCCGTATTTCTACAGGCGTTTCCCACACAAAATTGGTGGGTCTGGGCAGATTCGAACTGCCGACCTCACCCTTATCAGGGGTGCGCTCTAACCAACTGAGCTACAGACCCAATTTCGGGCTGCTTCTTTATCGTCTTCTTCAATGAATCAAGCAATTCGTGTGGGAACTTATGGAGCAGCTGATGTCGTCGATTAAGGAGGTGATCCAGCCGCAGGTTCCCCTACGGCTACCTTGTTACGACTTCACCCCAGTCATGAATCACACCGTGGTAACCGTCCTCCCGAAGGTTAGACTAGCTACTTCTGGTGCAACCCACTCCCATGGTGTGACGGGCGGTGTGTACAAGGCCCGGGAACGTATTCACCGCGACATTCTGATTCGCGATTACTAGCGATTCCGACTTCACGCAGTCGAGTTGCAGACTGCGATCCGGACTACGATCGGTTTTCTGGGATTAGCTCCACCTCGCGGCTTGGCAACCCTCTGTACCGACCATTGTAGCACGTGTGTAGCCCAGGCCGTAAGGGCCATGATGACTTGACGTCATCCCCACCTTCCTCCGGTTTGTCACCGGCAGTCTCCTTAGAGTGCCCACCATGACGTGCTGGTAACTAAGGACAAGGGTTGCGCTCGTTACGGGACTTAACCCAACATCTCACGACACGAGCTGACGACAGCCATGCAGCACCTGTCTCAATGTTCCCGAAGGCACCAATCCATCTCTGGAAAGTTCATTGGATGTCAAGGCCTGGTAAGGTTCTTCGCGTTGCTTCGAATTAAACCACATGCTCCACCGCTTGTGCGGGCCCCCGTCAATTCATTTGAGTTTTAACCTTGCGGCCGTACTCCCCAGGCGGTCAACTTAATGCGTTAGCTGCGCCACTAAGAGCTCAAGGCTCCCAACGGCTAGTTGACATCGTTTACGGCGTGGACTACCAGGGTATCTAATCCTGTTTGCTCCCCACGCTTTCGCACCTCAGTGTCAGTATCAGTCCAGGTGGTCGCCTTCGCCACTGGTGTTCCTTCCTATATCTACGCATTTCACCGCTACACAGGAAATTCCACCACCCTCTACCATACTCTAGTCAGTCAGTTTTGAATGCAGTTCCCAGGTTGAGCCCGGGGATTTCACATCCAACTTAACAAACCACCTACGCGCGCTTTACGCCCAGTAATTCCGATTAACGCTTGCACCCTCTGTATTACCGCGGCTGCTGGCACAGAGTTAGCCGGTGCTTATTCTGTCGGTAACGTCAAAACCATCACGTATTAGGTAATGGCCCTTCCTCCCAACTTAAAGTGCTTTACAATCCGAAGACCTTCTTCACACACGCGGCATGGCTGGATCAGGCTTTCGCCCATTGTCCAATATTCCCCACTGCTGCCTCCCGTAGGAGTCTGGACCGTGTCTCAGTTCCAGTGTGACTGATCATCCTCTCAGACCAGTTACGGATCGTCGCCTTGGTGAGCCATTACCCCACCAACTAGCTAATCCGACCTAGGCTCATCTGATAGCGCAAGGCCCGAAGGTCCCCTGCTTTCTCCCGTAGGACGTATGCGGTATTAGCGTCCGTTTCCGAACGTTATCCCCCACTACCAGGCAGATTCCTAGGCATTACTCACCCGTCCGCCGCTCTCAAGAGAAGCAAGCTTCTCTCTACCGCTCGACTTGCATGTGTTAGGCCTGCCGCCAGCGTTCAATCTGAGCCATGATCAAACTCTTCAGTTCAAACATCTTTGGGTTTTTAAGAAACCCTAAACTTGGCTCAGCAATCGTTGGTTATTCTTTGATTTCTCGCGGAGTAACTTGTGATGCTGATAATCTTGTTGACTATCAGTCTGACTCCACAAGCACCCACACGAATTGCTTGATTCAGTTGTTAAAGAGCGGTTGGTTAAGAGCTTTCGTCTCAACCGAGGCGCGCATTCTACAGCAGCCTCATTTGCTGTCAAGTGATTATTTTCAGAAGCTTTCGAAGATTTCTTCAACAACTTCAACCACTTGCGCTTGCGATCTCTCGT